>NZ_JABWRZ020000001.1:2618590-2942788 GCF_014269185.2 Pseudomonas oryzicola | reverse complement strand
GTTCGTTGAGCGTCGAGGAGCTGGCCGGGGTAGTGCATCTGAGCCCGCGGCAGTTTACCCGGGTGTTCACCGCCGAAACCGGGCAATCACCGGCCAAAGCCGTGGAAAGCCTGCGCCTGGAGGCCGCCCGGTTGCTGATCGAGCAGAGCCGGCACAGCCTCGATGTGGTCGCCAGGGAGACTGGCTTCAGGGACCGTCGGCACCTGCGCGAGGTATTCATCCGCGGCTTCGGCGTGCCGCCGCAAGCGGTGCGCAGGGATGCCAGGCGGGTAGTTTCTGCATGAACAACAGGGCGCCAAAGGCCCTTCACACCGAACCAGGAGCGTGCATATGGCTGCTGTCGAGCAGAACAAGCTGTTTTTCGAAGACCTTGCGGTAGGTGCGTCCTTCGTCAGCGAGTCCTATGAAATGACCACCGAGCGCATTTTGCAGTTCGCCTCCGAGTTCGACCCGCAACCGTTCCATACCGATGCCGAGGCAGCGCAGGCGAGTTTTTTCAATGGCCTTGCGGCCAGCGGGTGGCACACGGCGGCGGTAACCATGCGCTTGCTGGTTGAAAGCGTTCCGCTGGCTGGCGGGCTGATCGGTGCCGGCAGCGAGATCAGCTGGCCGCGGGCCGTGCGTCCGGGCGATTGGTTGCGGGTCAGGACGACCGTGAAGGAACTGGTCACTTCCAAGTCCAGGCCAGAACGGGGCATGGCGGTGCTGGAAAGCGAAACCTGCAACCAGGACGGTGCCGTGTGCCAGCGCAGCGTGGCCCGGGTGCTGGTGTTTCGCCGCGAACCAAGCTAGGGCGCAGCTGGAGGCGGGGCGATCGATGATCGCCCCGTTTGCGCATCAGCGACGGTCCTTCAGGGTTTCGAAGGCTTGGACACGCTTGATCAGGCTGTGCTTGCTGGCGGAACTGGCACTGTTGAACAGGAACGAGAAGTCCGAGGCCAACGAGTTGCTGCCGGCAATCGTCGCGTACTGATGGCACTGGTTGCAGCCATCACCTTGCACATAGGTTTCCAGGGTGGTGTTGGCCACCGGTACGTTGCCCTGGCTGATGAACGGCCCGTACGACAACGGCACTGGCGCTTTGGCGCCTGGTTCCGGGCTAGGCGGATTGGGCGCGAGGGTCCAGAGCACATTGATCAGCTTGTAATACTGGAACACCGACTTGCCCTGGCTGTGCTGCGCGAAATTGGCTTGTACGGCGCTGTTGAGCGCTTGCAGGTCGCCAGGCAGAGGATGCTCGCGGGTGGTCTGGACCGGCTGGTCCCGGGGGAACAGATCGGTGCAGTCCCTGTCGGGGTGGTGCTGATTGCATTTGATGCGGGGCTCGTTCGGTTGACACTCAGGGCCGCTGCCACAGTCCGGGTTGTTGAAGGCGAAGCCGTTCGGCGGGGTTTGTTGCGGCGGTACCTGACCCGGTTCGGGTACGTTGTCGACCTGCTCGAAGGTGGTCCAGATGAAGTTCGGTGAGGCCTGGGTCTTGTTGATGATATGCAGGCCCACCAGTCCCACCACCTCCTGGGTACACGCCAGCGTGTCGGGGCGCTTGAGCCAGGCGACGGTGGTCAGGTAGCGCCCGAACAGTTCGGGTTTGCCGGTCAGTATGCGCCAGGCAGCCTTGAGTTCGATCGCGCCGAGTTGTTCCTGTGGCACGGGAGATGGCGGCAGTGAGCGCATCGGTTCGCCGATGGGAAGCGACAGCCCTTGCGGTGTAGTGCCGTCGGCGTTTTGCGCGACCTTCAACTGGTTGGCGGCGTCGTAGAGGCCCTTGGCGACGATGTAGTCGAACTCGGCCTTGCCCACCTTGCGTTCGAAAAACACCAGGTTGCCCGCCTGATCCGTCAGCCAGCCGCCAGACGCTTCCATGACCGAGTCGGGAATGGACGCGAGCGTGCCGCTGGACAGGTGGAAACCGTGCACGGCGTTGATCGCAGCTTCGGAGGTGGCGTTCATGAACTTGCGTGCACCGACCTTGAGGGCCTTGAGGCTACCCTGGGTGCCGCAACCGGATGGCACCAGGGTTTGGACGCCCCAGCCGCTGGGCTTGGGCGCGCCAGGCAGGAAGATGTCGTTGGCGTCCTTGTAGCTTGCCCACACCGGCGCGACGCTCATCGGCTGGCCCGGGTCGGAGGGCACACCGAACTGGGCCAGGGTACTGTTCATGTCGGGTTCGCCGGCCAGGCTGGGGGTCGCTGGCCAGCCGGGGTTCACCGGCCAGTTCAGGGCAATGAACAACTGCCAGCCAAAACAGTTCATGAACGCCTGGTTGCTCGCATTGAAGTTGTTGACCGGCAGGAATCCGCCACTGGCCGGGTTGAACACCAACTGCTGCTGCACGCAGGCGTCGGCTTCCGACATTGGCGCCGCCGAAGCGGGTGGCAGAGTCGACAGGCACAGCAGCATGCCGCTCAGCAGCGACAGAAGGCTCAAGCGTAACCTGGACATCATTGCGCTCCTTGCAAACAGTGAAGCCGCACCCGAAGGTGCGGCGATAGGGGGCGTGGTTCAGGCACCAGGCACCAGCGCCAGGCCGGACTCCCAAGGGTGGTCTGCCGCACTCACGTTCACGTCCTCGCCCGGATTGAGCGCACGGACCGTCACCAGGCCGGGGGCTGCGCTGGGGCTGACCGTGATGGTCAGGATATAGGCCTGGGTGCCGCCCGCGTTGGTTTGCCCGGGAATGGCCGAAGCGTCAGGCAGGAACCGGGTGACCTGCGCGGTAATGCCGGGGTTGGAGAATTGCACCCTGGCGGTCTGTGCCGTGGTGTTCGGGTCGGCGCCTTGTACCACCAGCACGAACTGATTGCTGCTGCCCGGTGCAAGCCAGGCCGGCAGGTCGGTGGGGGATTGGCCGTAGAACAGGTCCAGCGGCAGCAGTTGCACCGGCCAGGGCTGCTGACCGGTGACCCGGTCCTGCACGCAGAAGAAGGTTTGCGGGGGGGCGGTGAGTGGTTTGGCGGTGACGCTCAGGCCCACCAGCAGCTGTTCGGCGATGACCCACACATAGTCGATCGGTTGCTTGTTGATGGTGATTTCGTTGATCGAGAAGCCTGCGCTTTCCGGCACTTCGAACACCGCCTGGAGGATCTGGTCGGAACCATTGGCAGCCGACTTGGCAGTGCCGCGCGTGACCCGCCAATACTGGCTCACGTCCTGCCCTTGCGGGCCTTTCCAGGCACTGAAATTTGTGGGTTGCTGAAGGTACAGGCCAATGGGGTTGGTCAGTGACAACCGGTTGTTCACTGCCTTGGAATTGGCGATGAAGCCGATGTGCGGGTCGGAGTTGCGATAGTTCTGCCCATACTGCGCGCAGCAGATCAGCGACTGGGCGTTCTGGCTGCTGGTGATCGGGCGCAGGATGGTGGCGGCGGCGGCCAGGTATACCTCGGCGCTGAGGGTGTTGGGGCCGGAGGTCAGGTGCATCGCCCCGCCATACTGGCCGGGCACACAGGCCGTTCCGGCGTTCCATTTGTTGACCGTGTCATAGGCCGGCAGGCCAGTGGTGGGGTCGATGACCGGGTCGCCGGCCTTGCCGGTCGGGCAGTCTGCGGTGTAGCGCAGGTACAGGTCTTCGAGCTGCACGTTGGGGTCGATGTATTCGCGGTACAGGCCCAGAACTGCGTTCGGGTCGATGCGCCACATGGCCAGGTAGTACGCGGGGTTTTCGCAGGTAAAGGTGATCTTGCGCATGTTGCCTTTGGCATCGCGCACGATCGACCATTCGCAGTATTCGTCAAGCCAGCCCCGTGGGCCGGAGGGCGAGAACGCGGTGTACTTGCCGTTCCAGTCGATGCTGGGGCAGCGCTTGGCCGGCAGTTGCAGCAAGGTGCCCTTGTTGTCTGGGTCGTAGAGCGTGTAAAGGGTGTTGTCGAGGGTGATCTGGCCATGATCGGCCAGCGCCATCACCTGTTGCAGAGTCATGGCTTTGTCGCCCAGCTGGGGTACGACCGCCGCACCGTTGTTATAGAAGAATGTCCAGAGCCGGTTGGGGAAGGGCGCCCAGGTGATCGCCGGAACAACCACGGCACCGAAACCTTCCACCAAAGGGTTGTAGTAGCCCGAGCGAGGGGCGTCGTACAGGCTCGACCACGGGTTGCCGATGATGGACGATTCGGTCCAGCCGGTGAGGTAGTTGTTCCAGTCGCTTTCGAACTGTGGGAGCTGGTCCTCCAGGCCCAGCTTGTTGTAGTCCTTGGGCGCTTGTTCGGCGGGAGAGGTGAACTGGTTGAAGGGCGTGCTCATGTCGGTTCTCCAGGTGTGCGTGAGGTGGAAACGGAGCAGCAACCGGCGACCGGAGGCGGGCCGGCGAGGGTTTGGCGTGGGTCGCTCCACACCAGTTGGGCGATGAAACCGGGCAGGTGGGCGTATTCGTCAGGTGTCAGCACGTGGCCACTGTCGGGGTGGGTCACCACCAGCGACAGCTGTACCGCATCGCCGGGGCCAAGGCCCAGCGCAGTGGCGTTGCGGGCCGCATTCAGTGCGCGCGACACGCCATGGGTGATGCAGCGGCCCTTGTCGTCCACCAGGCCCATGCCGATGCGGCTGAAGCGTCCCACGTAGTGAGGGTTGTCGGCGCTGACGTGCTGCATGGTGGCGTCGGGCTGGTCGAGAAACACGTCGATCAGATAGGTGTCGTGAGTGCAGCGCACGTGATCGAACACCACCCACGGTCCGGGCTCCGCGGCGTTGTTTTCGGAGGTGCCGGCCACTGCGCCGTGTTTGCAACAGGCATGGGTAGCCGCCTTGCGCGTGCCAAATTGGGGCGCCACCGGTACACCGTAGTCGTAGCCGATATGGCGGCTGTCCTGGGCCATGTCGCCGAGGGTGGTGTAGCGCCAGGCGTCGGCGCTGGTAAAGGTGACCTGCGTGGCGTCGCGGCCAGAGAATGGCTGGAGTAGGCACTGCGTGGTGAATTGCGCCCCTGGGTTGGCCCTGATCCAGACTTCGAGCATGCGGTCGATGTTGGCGTGATAGGAGCAGAACACTGGGTCGAAGGCGGTGTAGGCGTTGTCGGCCATGTCGCCGCCGATCCAGCCGTGATAATTGTCGTGGGGTTGCTCGTACAGGCCGTCGAAGTTGAGGGCACGGTTGGGGTAAAGGCTGTCCTCCTGGGGCGGGTCGAACACCGGGATGTTGGCCCAGGGATAACCGGGCACACCCTGTGGCTGGCTGAAGGTGGTGAATCTCAGGGCATCCACCACCTGCTGCTGGAAAATCCGACTCATGCCGTACAAGCGGGTGCGATCCAGGCGCGATTCTTCTCCGCGGGTGTAGAACAGTGGGTTGCGCTGCACATACCGGCAGTCCACGTCATTGGCTGCGCTGCTGGCGCATACCTTGGAGCGCCCGTCCTTGGCGGCGGCAAAGCGCAGGGGGTTGAGTCGGGTTTCGCCGCTGTGCGGGTGCACATAGGTTGCATCGAGAAACGCCTGGGGCAGGCCGGCCTGCGGGCTGCCATCGACGCTGGCATCTTCGGCCATCCAGTCCCAGTACGGGATGGCGCAGTCGAGCAGTTGTTCGAGGTACAACAGGTACGCCCGGTGCCAGAGGGCGAACGCCTCCTGGTAATGCAGGCACCAGTTGGTATGGATGTAGGCGTAGCGTTGCCATGGCGAACCTCTGTCGGGGTCGCCCACCTGCATCACGTCGTCCAGGCGGGCGCGGTACAGGTTGAGTTCCTCCAGGCTCAGCGCGCGAATGTCCTGCCGTACCCGCTTGAGCGGGTGGGGCAGGTCAGGTGGCGGGATGCGCTCGGCCACATCGAAGGGCGAACTGGCGTCGAGTCGCCAACCCTGGTTGACCCACAGCCTGAAGGTTTCCAGTGCATCAATGGGCCAGAACTGTTGCTGGTCGAGGGTCAGCGGCATGTTGCGCGAGGCCAGGTGCTGGTAGATGGTTTCTGACCAGGCCTTCACCGACGCCGGGTCATCCAGATACACGAAATAGCCGTTCATGCACCCGGCCCAGGAGGCAGCCACGGCCGCACGCTGCGCAGCAGGGATCCAGTAGGGGGCGGTAAAAAGGCCGAGGATGTCCGCCGTCCACGTCGGTTTGGCAATGATCATAAGGTCCCTCTCATGCGCCCTGGAGGCCAGGTCTGGCCGGGCTGCTAAGCTGAGTTGATGTTAGAGGGCCAGCGCGCAGGGAATCGTGCAACTTGGCGCGTCCGTGCGGCGGATTCATTGCATTTTTTCAAGGAAGACACGGGAAAAATGACAGACGCCATGGATCTGAAGATTCTGGGAAAGCTGCAAAAGGATTGCTGCCAGAATCTGGAACTGCTCAGTGACAGCGTCGGGCTGTCCTCTACCAGTTGCTATCGGCGGATCAGGCGCCTGGAGAGCGAGGGCATCATCAAGGCCAAGGTCGCGATACTGGACGAGCGCAAGCTGGGCATTCAGGTGACCGCCCTTTTTCTGGTCAAGCTGGACCGCGACAGCAACGACATCGACCGCAAGATGCAGCACATCCTGGCCAGCCACCCGGAGATTCAGGACTGTTACCTGATGACCGGCGAGTTCGACTTCGTCATGGTGGCCAAGTTTCGAGATGCTACCGAGTACACCGACTATATCTACCGGTTTCTCGATACGTACCGGAATATTCCGATTCGTACGTATACCTCTACCTTGGTAGTGCGTACGGTGAAGAAATCTTATGAGTTGCCACTGGGAGGAGGGTTGCAGCACGCCGTCGATGCCTGAAGTTGGAAGGCGCTTATCGATCGGCGCGAAGAAGTCAGTGCAGGCCGCTCAATCTGTGCTGTAATAGCGCTCCGTTCAGTCAGTTTTGAAACTCACAGGAGTGACCCATGTTTGAATGTTTGACCCTTTCTTCGACAGGTGTCAATTTTAAAAATTGCAAGAAATTTTTGATGGTGATGTTTGCATGGGTTATCTCGAGCGATGTCTTGGCATCGAGCGCGGTCATGAAAACAGAGTCTATTCGTTCACTGCAATTGACCGTTCAACTTCCGGAGCAGTTGAATGTTATGCCTGAAGATATGGCCAAGATAAAATACCCATCAGAACGAAGGCCGCAGGTCATTTACGGCAACGAAAATGGCACTGTGTCGTTTGGCATATCAAAGCTTAAAAAGCCTGAGCTGGTTCAAATCGATGAAGTAAAGGATGGGCTAATGGAGATGATGAGCAATCTGGAACCTCAAGCCTCACCGGTTACCGTCGACGGCCATAAGGGATGGATAATACAGTTCACAACAAAGGGTTTGGATGCCAATATTCTGAACATGCAGTTATACCTGATGACCAATGAAAATCTGGTCATTGCGACCTTTAACATGACAGTCGAAAAACTCAGTGAGTTCCAGGCGCTCGGAGAGAAAACGCTTCGGTCGATTGTTTTTAACTAAACTGCAGGGCGCAAGGGTGTAGCGCTGGAGCTGGTCGAGTTTCGCAGGCTTGCCGTCCTTGCGACGCCTCCTTGGCAGATACTGGCGCAAACACTCGGTAGGTGAGCCAACAGCGAGTTGGGGTACAAGCACCTCATAACATTTTTTCCAACCCAATCGTGCTGCTGAGCCATGAGTTGAAACGTCGCCACCATCCCCCCGGCTCCTTGTACAACGTATGTTGTATGCCATTGTCTTCGGTGACCCAGACCAGATGGTTATTTTCCAGCCGGACGTGATAACTGAGAGCAGGTGTCATGCCTTCGAGGGCCAATCTGCGCACCTGCCCGGCGAGCGCTGGATCATCGACCAGAACCCCCACCTCGGTGTTCCACAGCAACGAGCGTGAATCGAAGTTGAACGAACCGATAAACGCTTTCTGCTGGTCGAAAATCATCGCCTTGGTATGCAGGCTGGAGTCGGAACTATTGGCGGAACCCTTGTGCGAAAGGCGCGGCCTTCCGTGGCCAGTGTCACCCGATTGGCGGCGTAATTCGAACAACTGTACACCATGCTCCAGCAAGGTTTTGCGGTAAGGGGCGTAGGCACCCTGCGTGGCGGGCACGTCGTTGGCTTCCAGTGAGTTGGTCAGCAAACTGATCGACACCCCAGCGTCGGCACGGCGGGTCAAGTACAACACTCCCGGTTGGCCGGGCACCATGTAGGCCGAGACCAGGATCAGTTCCCTGCCGACCCCGTTGAGCTCGGGCTCCAATTGGGTGGCCAATAGCAGGTACGGGGCTGGTTCGCCACTTGACAGGACTTTGCTCGGTGCATCCCACATCGCTTTATTCCAAGCCCAAATCAACTCCCCTCGCCAGTTGTTCAGGCGTGGCTGTGTGGTATAGCTCATCAGCTTGCTATAAAGCGCAGGGTTCTGTTTGCGCGTTTCCTCGAGAGATTCGTCAAGCCGGGCCCGAAGTTTGCTCAGCTCTCTGGCCGTCGGTTTGATCGAAGTAAACTGCTCGATGGGCTTGCTCAGGACACTGTTCCAGTACTGGTCAAAGCACTGTCCCAACTGTTCTGCAACTGGGCCGACACTGAGCATGTCGATGTCAGTGAAGTTCCTGTTGGGCTCGGCATCGAAGTATTCGTCGCCTAGATTGCGTCCTCCGACGATGGCCACGCTGTTGTCCACCAGCCACAGCTTGTTGTGCATACGCCGGTGCTGCTGCGACAGGTTGAACAGCCGGCCCAGTGTACGTGTCACCACGGTACTGCGGCCCAAGTGCAGCGGATTGAACACGCGAATCTGCATATGCGGATGCGCCGCCATTGTTGCGATCATGCGCTCAAGGTCGTCGCTAGTGGTGTCATCGAGCAAAATCCTCACGCGGACGCCGCGATTGGCGGCGGCGAGCAACTCGCGCATCAGTATCCGTGTACTGAAACCGTCGTGGACGATGTAGTACTGCAAGTCGATGCTGCTTTGTGCGTTGCGAATCAGCTCGGCGCGGGCGGCGAAAGCCTCGGCACTATCAGGGAACAAGCGAAACCCCGATTGACCTTGATGGGGAGCAGCCTGGGCCTGGACCGAACGACCGAACGCCGAATCGTTCGCCGGCAAGGCCTGACTCGGTTCTTGAGCGATTCTGGCTGTCGTACAGCCCCCAGACAGCAGTATGAGTAACAGTAGGGCAAGCAGGGGCTGGTTGGTTATCACGGAGCGTACCCGGCTGATGGTGATGAAGGTATCGGATTCCGAAGAATGGCCATTCCCTTACCACCAGCATTGGGCCGTCACGACCGTGTGCAATGCTTCTTCGATCTGCGGTGTTGTTTGCAAAGCGTAGTTCAACCCGCGATGACTGCGCTGCTGCCACTGCTCAGCCTCACTGCTGGATACAGCACAGGGACCCGGCTCCCATTCTTGCGCGTGAAGGCTGGGCGTGAATCGACAATGTCGCTACCCTTGGGCCCTCGCGCCCAGGTCAAGAATTGTCCACTGTAAAGAAAATAGTTCGGGTTGATGATCTTCAGGTCTTCGTCACCACAGCATCTGCAGGGAGTTTCTCGGCAGCGGCCAGGTTACTGGATATCTCGCCGGCACTGGCCAGTGGGGCCGTCCAGCGCCTGGAGGGCAGCCTGGGCGCCAGGTTGTTCGTGCGCTCCACGCGGCGCTTGCGGCTATCGGACGATGGCGAGCGATACCTGGCCCATGCTCGCCAAGCCCTGGAGGCACTGGGTAACGGTGAGGTTGCCCTGACCGAGGGCCGTGATGAAATCGCCGGCGTACTACGCCTTTCCATGCCTTCGGATCTCGGCAGAAATGTGCTCCTGCCCTGGCTTGATGAGTTCCAGCAGTCGCATCCCAAGTTGCTGCTGCAACTGCGGGTCAGCGATCAGGTAGCTGATCTTGTCGGCCAGCAACTGGATGCGAGTATCAGATATGGGCAGCTTGCAGATTCCAGCCTTGTCTCGCTGATGCTCGCCGCGAAAAATCGCAGAACGGTTTGCGCGTCACCCGACTATATCGCTCGACATGGCGCGCCAGCCACTCTGCAAGATCTGGCCCGGCACAACTGCCTGCGCTATGTGATGGGCGAACAGACCTACGAGCGATGGAGCTTCGATACGCACGATGGAGTCAGTACCGTACAGGTGACCGGCGACCGCGTTAGCGACGACGCCGATATCGTTCGGCGCTGGGGCGTTGCAGGTTTCGGCATCATCTACAAATCCAGGCTGGACGTTCTGACGGACCTGCGCGCAGGGCGCCTGATCGAGTTGTTCGCGGGTGATTGCGGTCAACCTGCACCTTTGCAACTGGTGTGCGCTCACCGAACATCGCTCACGCCGGCTGTTCAGGCGCTGAGAGCGTTCTTGACCGAGCGTTTCGAGCAGATCCTGGCTGTTGGTGGATGAAGATGACAGGGCTGGCGGCCCCGTCTTTCCATGCGGCTATCTCACTACCTCGGCGCTGGCTCGGCGTTTGTCTTGCCCGTCGTTGACGCTGCAGGGCGTGTGGGCCCGGGCGAACTTCGCATTGCCGCTCACAGCGCAGCAAGGTTTGAGCGGCTGAACGATCAGAAGCCTTCCAGGACAATCTTGCCTTTCGCCTTGCCGCTTTCAATCAGCGCGTGGGCCCGTTTGAGGTTGCTGGCACTGATGCTGCCGAAATGCTCGCCGACGGTAGTCCGGATAACCCCGTCGTCGATCAGTGACGACACCTTTTCCAGCAGCTGGTGCTGCTTGACCATGTCCTCGGTCTGATACAGGGATCGGGTGAACATGAGCTCCCAGTGCACTGACAATGATTTGCGCTTGAACGGCACTATATCGAGCTGCGCTGGGTCATCGATCAGTGCGAGCTTGCCCTGCGGGCGCAATACTTCGACGATCTGCGCAAGGTAGGTATCGGTGTGGGTCAGGCTTATGACGTAATCCACCGGGTGGAGCTTGAGTTGCTCCAGCTGCGGGGCAATGGGTGCCGAATGGTCGATGACGTGATGCGCCCCGAATTCAGTGACCCATGCCAGGGTTTCAGGGCGCGAAGCGGTGCCGATCACCTGGAGCTGAGTGAGCTTGCGTGCGAGCTGTAGCAGGATCGAACCAACACCGCCGCCAGCGCCGATGATCAACAGGCTCTGACCGGCGCCGCCATTTTCCTGCACACCCAGACGGTCGAACAGCAGCTCCCAGGCAGTGATGGAAGTCAGGGGCAGGGCAGCGGCGCTGGCGTTATCCAGGGTGCGAGGCTTGTGCCCGACGAGGCGTTCATCGACCAGGTGGAATTCACTGTAGGCCCCAGGGCGGTCGATTGCGCCGGCGTAGAACACTTCATCACCAGGCTGGAACAGCGACACCTGGTCACCGACCTGGCGAACGATACCGACTGCATCCCAACCCAACACTTGAGGGCAGTCGCCGCCACGGCTGGCTCTGACCTTGGTGTCGACCGGGTTTACCGCGATGGCTTTGATTTCGATCAGCAGATCCCTGGCGCCGGGTGTGGGCTTGGGCAGTTCGTGCTCGAACAGTGACCGGGCATCTTGAATTGGAAGGCCTGGGGTGTCGTAGACGATGGCTTTCATGCGGCGGTGACCTTGCAGGTTAGGAGTAGTGACAGGTTAGTCGTCGGGCGTTTTCCGAAAAACAAGGCTCGTGGCGGAAGTCTTTCCGCGTTTCGCTGAAAATCAGGTGAAAGAATTTTGTGTTGTTCTATGGCAGCGCGGCGGGGGCGGTGATAATGGGGGCAATTACCAGGGCCATGCCATGCTGACCATCTCCAACCAAGTGCATCTGCCGGATGCCGAAATCGAACTGACATATATCCGCGCGCAAGGCGCGGGTGGGCAGAATGTCAACAAGGTGTCCAGCGCCGTGCACCTGCGCTTCGACATCCCGGCCTCATCGTTGCCCGAATTCTACAAGGAGCGGCTGCTGGCGCTGCGTGACAGTCGCATCACCGGCGACGGCGTGTTGATCATCAAGGCGCAGCAGTACCGCACCCAGGAGCAGAACCGTGCTGATGCACTGGCGCGCCTTGCCGAGTTGATCATCGCTGCCGGCAAGACCGAGAAGAAACGCCGCCCGACCAAGCCAACCCTCGGCTCGAAGACCCGCCGCCTGGAAGGAAAAGCCAGGCGGAGTACCGTCAAGGCAGGGCGGGGGAAAGTGGAGTTCTAGTGCTGATAGCCGATGGCCACGTCCTGGTTGCCATCCATTCATTGCAGGCGAAGCATTCAGCGAATGCCCAGCACTCGGTCCAGCGACCAGCTTCCAGCCCCTCGACCGACCAGCAACAGCAGCAGGCCCGCCCAGACCAGATGGGTGGGCCAGGCATCCGGGTAGACGAACACCTCGATCACCGTGGTCATGCCCAGCAGCGCCAAGGCTGACAGGCGAGTGAACAGGCCCAGTACCAGCAGCATCGGGAAGAAGTGCTCCGCGTAGGTTGCCAGATGCGCGGCGATGTGCGGTGGCAGCAGCGGCAACATGTATTCGGTGCGGAACAACTCGTAGGTGCTCGGGGTGATGCTCAGGAGGCCCTCGACCTTGGTGCGCCCGGAGAGAAAGAAGGTCGCGGCGATCCCGAATCGCGCCACCAGGAAGAGAAACGCGTCGCCGAGCCGGTGCTGCAAGATGTCGGCCAGGCGATTCCAGCGCTGGCGCAGGCCGCTGTGGTGAAGGGGAGTGCGGGCGATATCCATGGTGGCTTTCTCAGGTGACGTTGATGGGACGGAACACCCCGGCGCCGAGCAGGTGGCCGAGCAGGTCGTGGAAGTCGAGATCAGGTTGTGCAGCGAGCGCCAGGGCTGAGGCTCGGTCCAGGTCGTTGCCGGCTGCGCAGGCGTCCAGGAAGGCGCAGCCGCCAGCCTCCAGCGCATGCCAGGTGACGCCTTCGGCATGCCCGACGAGCAATGCGCCCTCGCCTCGCCAGGGCAGTTCCTCGGGTATCGGCAGGGCTTCGCGGTTGCAGCGCCAGATGCTGTAGATCGGTTGCCCGCTGAACCAGCTCCAGCGCACGCAGGTGCGCGGTGCCAGGTGGCAGGCGGCGAGGTCGGAGGTGGTCATGCCGGCGAGGCTGGGGAGTTCCAACAGCGCTTGCGCAGGGGCGATGAAGGCCTCGGTCCACAGCCGGTCCAGGCGCGCCACGGGGCCAAGGTAGGGTAGTTCCCGCGCGGGTTCGAACGCTTCGAGGAAGTCTGCGAAACCCTCCCCGTACAGAATCAGCCGGGCGTCGCTGGGCGGCGTCTCGCGGGCGTGGATGGCGGCCGCTGCACGAAGCCAGGCTGTCCCGACCAGGCGTTCGATGGTCGGGAAGTTGTCGCACAGCGCATCGACGCAGCTGTTGAACACGGTATTGCGATACACCTCGAAGGCTGCCTGCACGGTGACGCTTTGCAGTGCCGGGGCAGCGCGCTGGTAGAGGGCGTCGACGAAGGCGTCCTGGAAGGCACCGAGTGCGGTTTTCATGTGCTCACCTGAGCCAGGTTGAGGATCGCCTGGGCGCGCTCGCGCTCGGCCTGCAGGACGTCGAAGGCTGGCAGATGGTCGTCGCGCTCGATCAATGTCGGCCTAGGCCCGATACGTTGAATCAGGTGCCCGTAAAGCGCCCAGACCGCTTCGGCGACAGGTGCATCGTGGGAGTCGATCAGCAGCTCGCCGCCGCCGTCGTGACTGTATCCGGCCAGGTGGATTTCGAGGATGGCCGCCGCCGGGAAGCGATCAAGATAGCGCTTGGCATCGAAGCCCAGGTTGTGTGCACTGACGTGCACGTTGTTGACGTCCAGCAGCAGGCCACAGCCAGTGCGCAGTGCCAGTTCCGCGAGGAAGTCGATCTCATCCCAGTCGTGGCCCTGCAGGCGCAGGTAATGGCTGGGGTTCTCGATGGCGATGCGCCGGCCCAGAGCTTCCTGGGTGCGTTGGATGTTCTCGGTTATGCGCGCCAGGGCCGCATGGCTGCGTGGGAAGGGTAGCAGGTCCGGGAGATACTGGCCGCGCCAGCTCGACCACGCCAGGTGCTCGGAAATCAGCGGCGGTTGCACGCGCTCGACCAGCGCGCGCAAGCGCTGGAGGTGTGCCTCGTCAGGTGGGGCATCGGCCGCCAGGGACAGCGAAACCCCATGCAGCGACAGCGGATGCCGCTCGGCGATCCGCTCCAGCCAGGCAAGGCGGGGGCCGCCGACCATGTAGTTCTCCGGATGCACTTCGAACCAAAGCCCCTGAGCGGAGCAGGCGAGGGCCGGGGCATAATGTTCGCCCCTCAGCCCCAGCCCGGCGCCCGGTTGATGGAATGCGCTCATGGCCGGTGGCCTTGGCTCAGGCTTTGCTCGGGGTCAGCGAGCCCATGCCCTTGGGCGTCTTGATGGTGGTGCAGGTCCCGGCAGGAACGTTCTTCCAGTGCATGCCGTCGTAGTCCTTCCTGGCACTGCCCGCACAGGTGGTCCCAGCACCGGCTTTGCAGTCGTTCTTGCCGGCCAGCGCGACACCGTAGCACTTTTCCATGGCCGCGCCATTGCTGGCCTTGGTGTTCATATCGTCGGCCAGAGCGCTACCGGTGATGGCGACAAGGGCAAGGGCGGCGCTGGCGATGGTCAGAGTTTTCATGGTGCGGTCTCCCGTTCGAGTGAGGGGCCGCGGAAGACTTTCCGGCGGCTCGATGAGTAGTTCGCCAGGAGAAGCGATCCGGTTACAGCGGCACAAAATTTTTTGAGAATTCTTTGGTGCAGCGCTAGCGTATTGAACGACAGCCTACTTTTACCGCTGGTCAGCAGCACGCCAGTTGGCAGGGGCGAGAGCGGGGAAAATTCATCTGCGGTGTAACCAGGACGGCCGATGCAACGAACTACCAGCCAGGAAGTGCTGATTGCGCGTGAGGCTCAGCTGCAGGCGTTGCTGCTGCGTGGCATGGACGGTGACGGCAGAGCGTACCGCGAATTCCTCACTGAACTTGGCTCGCACCTGAGGGCTTTCCTGGGCCGGCGCCTGCGCCAGCGCCCCGGCGAGGTCGAAGACCTGCTGCAGGAAGTGCTGCTCGCGGTCCACAATGCCCGCCACACCTACCGCGCGGATCAGCCGTTGACTGCCTGGGTGCAGGCTATCGCGTGCTACAAGCTGGCTGACCACTTCCGCGCCTTTGCGCGCCGGGAGTCCCTGCACTATCCGCTGGCGGACGACGAGGGCGAACTGCTCGCCGTCGAGGAGGGTGAACCCGCTCAGGCCAGCCGTGATCTGGGCAAGCTGCTGCGGCAGCTACCCGACAAGCAGCGCCTGCCGATCGTCCATGTGAAGCTGGAGGGTCTTTCGGTGGAGCAAACCGCCAGTCTGACCGGGCTTTCCAGTTCGGCGGTGAAGGTCGGCATCCACCGTGGGCTCAAGGCTCTTGCGGCTATCATCCGAGGATTGCGAAGCGATGAACACCAATGAACTGATCGACCTGCTGAGCGCCGGTGAGGGCGCGGTGGACCGACACGTCTCTGGCAAGCGTTTCGCCATCGGCCTGGTGGCCGGAGCTCTGGGCGCGCTGCTGCTGATGGCGGCCATCTTCGGTGTGCGACCTGACCTGGGCGAGGTCGCACGCACGCCGCTGTTCTGGGCCAAGGTTGCGTTACCCGGCAGCCTTGCCTTTGTTGCCCTGTGGCTGAACAGTCGCCTGGCGCGGCCGGGAGTGAAGGGTGGGGCGGCCTGGGTGCTGCTGGCGCTGCCCGTACTGCTGGTCTGGATCGGCGCAGCGGTAGAGCTGACCGGAGTACCTGCCGACGCCCGCGCCGGCCTGATCCTTGGCAAGACCTGGCGCACCTGCCCGCTGAACATTGCGCTGCTCTCGGTGCCGACCTTCGTCGGCGTGTTCTGGGCGCTGCGCGGCCTTGCGCCAACCCGCCTGCGCATTGCCGGCGCGGCGGGCGGGCTGTTGGCGGGAGCCAGCGCAACCCTGGCGTACTGCCTGCACTGCCCGGAGATGGGCATTCCATTCTGGGGCGTCTGGTATCTGCTTGGCATGTTGCTGCCGACCGTCATGGGCGCGCTACTCGGACCTCGCTTGTTGCGCTGGTAGTGCAGCATTTCCGGCCTGGATGAGGCGACAGGGCATCGGCACTACCGATCGTGCAGTTGGACCCGACGCAACCGGCCATCCAGTGGCACCACCTCACCCTCCGGCGCAGGCAGGGGGCGGCCGGACAGGCCCATGCCTTCGCTGACCAGCACCGCACCTTGTACCAGGCACAGGTTCGACGGGGTATCCAGCTCGCGGGCCAGTACGCTCACCGCGCCGCTGTGCAGGTCGCAATGCAGCAGGCGCCCACTGAAGCGGGTGAAGCCTCCATGCCGGGCGTCGCCGTTCCAGGCGGGAGGCAGAGGTTGCTGCAGGCTGGCGCAGAGTTCCAGGACCAGTACATTGCCTTGTACATCGAGGGCCAGGCCGGTGGGTAGTTGCAGGCCGTCGATCAGCACCTCGGTGCGCCCGCTGTCGGGCCAGAGCCGAATCACCTGGCCGGCCTTGTCGGCGAAGTCCATGCCCTTGCGCGCCGGATCAGTGTGCAGCTCGCCGGAGAACAGGCTGATCAGCACCGCCGTGGTTGTCGGCTCGTACACCAGGGTGACCGGTACCGCCTCCTGGCCCTGTTCCAGGTTCGGCAGGTGCGCCAGCACCCGCTCCTCCTTGCCAGGGCGCAGCTCCACCAGCTCGTTGGTATCAGGCTTGACCGCCAGCCAGCTGCGCAGGCCGGGGTGATAGCACAAGGCATTGAGGTTGCCCTGACTGTGACACACCGGCTCGGGCGGGCTGAAATGCAGGTCGAGGAGTTTCGAGCCGGCGACGTAGTCGGTCTGACTGACCAGGCAGCGACCGTCGCCATAGGCGATGTCCGACAGGCCCATGATCTCGTCGCGCAGCATGCGCGCCTGCATGTTCATGGCCCGGAAACCCTCGGCCAGGGTTTCGCGCGGCAGATAGGTGCCGGGGTGGTGCGGGTCGGCAGGGAGACGGCTGATGCGCCCGCTGAACGGATCGTCGGGCAGGCCAGTGCCGGCTTCGACCAGCAGCAGGCTGCCGTCGGCCTCGGCATGGACACCGCGAGGGTTGCGCAGGCCTTCGGCGATGATCGAGGTGGGACGCAGGGTTTCGCGGGGTTGGGGCGGGATATGGAGCGTCGTTGACATAGATCCTTCCTGTTGCACGGCTTCTTGAAACGTATTCACTGAACGATGAAAAGCGCCGGGTGACATCCCTGCCACCCGGCGCCCTGCATCAGTTGACCTTCAGATGGTTGTAGTCGTCCATGCTCAACGGCTTCGGCGGATATTTCAGTTGCACCAGCTTTTGCGCCCACAGCTCCAGCACCGAACGACGGCTTTGCGGCATGTCCCGAGTGATCGGCATCGCCACGGTGCTTTCTTCCTGGTACGCCTTGCTGATCAGGCGGATCAACTGGTCCACCGCGCCTTCGATGCGCGACAGGTCGTTGAGTGGCATGTACTTGCCCATGATTGGGTACAGGTAGTAATAGGGTTCGAAGATCCTCGGGTAGATGAAGCTGTCCCAGATTAGCTGCCCGGAGTCACTCTTCTGGTACACCTGATTCCACTGCTCGACGAACTCCCGTTGCAGGTCGGGTTCTGCCGGCAGCACCCGCAGTGGGGCGAGGAAGTCCACATAGGCGTCGAGGTACGTGAAGCTGAAGGCGATTTCGGCCTGGCCATCCTCGTTGGGGAAAAAGCGCAGGGTCGGGAAGCCGGGGAGCTTGCCGGTGACGATCACGTTGGCGATACCGTCGTCGTCGGTGGTGATCTGCGCGTAGTTGTAGATCACCTGTTCGTTGGCCGGTTCCTGCAGGTAGCGGGTCTCCACTTTGGCGCCCTCGAGGATCAGGCAAGCACCCAGCGAAATTCCGGCCGGGGTCTTCCTGTAATCCTGGTACATCACGTCTGTCCCGTCATCGTTCGTCGCTTCGCGGCGCAAGCCAACCAGCTTGCGACCCGCGCCCTCGGTCGCCACGGCATCCACCTCGGCAGCACCGACGAACTGCGGCAAGACTTCGCTGTTCAGCATCCGGTTGGCCGGAAAGTCCTTGAACAGGGTGAAGTTCGGGTTGTTACTGAAACCCAGGTAGTAGCTGGAGGTGCCCAGCAGATAGGGATTGTTGTATTCCGCCACCAGCAGGTTGGTGTTCTTCGCCGGTACGCCGTTCTTCTGCACCATGATCTGCAGGGTCCTGGTCTCGCCCACGTCGATGAAACTGCCACTCTGGATCACTTCGGCGGTCCAGACCGCCTGCTTCGAAGCATTGATCCCGGTCGCCTGCTGTTGCAGCGCCAGCGGTGCGCCGCTGGTCAATTGCGCCTGCTGGGTCTGGCTGAGGAGCAGGTCAACGATGCCGGAGCGCTGCTCGAACATGCTCTGCTGGTAGTCCGCATAGGTGAAATGGGTCACCGGGACGAACGTGCCGCCCTGATCGATGCCCACGTCGAAGCTGCCGAAGTCGAGTTTTTCCGCTGTCGGAATAGCGGGATTCTGACCCGCCTGCGGTGTGGCGGGGATGAACGGGATGGTATTCATCAGGTCCAGCGACAGGATGCTGCCGTGAACCTGCGCCGAGACGACACCCAGCTGTACCGTCTTGGGCCTCTGGTTGTATTGCGCAGGCACCGCAATCGCGACATCGGGCACCAGGCGCACGCCGGCCGGAGCGGTCGGGTACTCGCCGTCGAGCCACAGGCCGAGAACACCGGAGGTGCAACTGTAGGCCGGGTTGAAGAAGATGTCCGCAGGATTGCTCAGGCCTTTCTGGTACAGCTCCTGGACCCTGGCCATGTCCACCGGGTTCTGGGATTTGGCACTGATCGGCGGCTGGTCGTTGAACACGCCGTTCTTGTCGTAGAAGGTCAGGTAGGTGCAGAAACGGAACATCAGGCCCTGGACACCCGGCTGGTCCAACTGCGCCTGGAGGTTCTTCAGCAGTGCCGAATCGCCGACCACCCAGCTCAGGTTTTCTTTCGGGAAGCAGGTCTGCCAGGTAGTGGTGACGTAGTTCAGCCCGCCGAAGGCGCCCCAGTTGAAGTTGAGGAAGCGGTCAAGCATGCGGTATTCGCGCTTGGCGGTCAGGCCGCAGGTGTCGTTGCCCAGCACCAGCCTGTCGAAGTACAGCGCGGTGAAGGTGTTCTGCCAGGGGCTGACGTCGACGAAGCGCGCCGGGCTCGGGTTGGTGCTGCCGAACGGGTTGCCGTACAGGTTGTAGGGCAGGGCGATCAGCGGGTCGCTGTCGACGTAGCCACCGGTGGGCAGTTCGCCGCCGATGATGGTGGAGGTGGTCTCCTTGTAGGTCACCGTGCCGCAGCCGTTGTCGCCGAACAGGTCCCACTCGGCGGGCATCATCACCGGGTAGGGATTGCTCGGCGACGGCGCGTTGGGCGGGGCTTGGGTGACGTAGTCCGGCGCCTCGTGCAGTGCCCGGGGTGTGATCATCCAGTTCGCCAGCAAGTCGCCGGCATTGTCCCTGTTGATGTTGTAGTGCTCGAGGAAGCGCCAGTTCATCTCCATGTTCACCGCATCGTAGAGCGGGAACATATCGTTGTTGTTACCCGTTGGCGGGTTCCAGAACATGTGGCCTTTCATGTAGATGCGGGGGAAATTCAATACGCTCATGTCGTGCTCCTCAAGGACGCTGCCACTGGGCGCGCTTCAGCGACCAGACAAAATCCAGTTTGTTGTAGCCCTTGAACTCGGACTCAGGCACCGGTTCGGTCGGGTAGACGATGCCACCCTGGCCGGCATCGCCACCCTGGGCAAAATTGAAGTACCCGTCGGTCTTCGAATAGGCCGCCGTGCCGTGGCAGGCGAAGCACGAGGACTGGCTCTGGAAGGCCGATTCCAGTTGGGAGTTGGCCAGCAGCTTGGGGCTGGTCTGCAGCTGGGTGCCGATCAGCTCGTAGCGCGACAGATCCTTGTACCAGCCCTGGAACTGGGCGTTGACCGGTACCGCAGCTGGGGTCGGCCCGGTGCTGTTGGTCATTGGCTGGGACGGGATGGCGTTGGTCACGGTGTATTTGGGGTTGTTGACGTTCTCGAAGGTGGTCCAGACCCAGCCATCGACCAGCTTGTTGATCACGTGCAGGGCCGAAAGCGCGGCATAGCCGACCTCGTAGCTGCCGTCCTTGTTCTGGTAGTAGGCCTGGGCGATGTAGTAGCCGTCATTCGCCAGTTGCGCCTGGTAGGCGCTGTCGCTGCCGATCCACAACCAGCCGGCCTTCACTTCCCACGAGGTGGCCGGGAAGTACAGGTCGCTGGTCAGGGCATCCTGGCCGTTCATGTTGTAGACGCCCTGGTCGACGATGTAGTCGAAGGTGGACTCGCTCATCAGCAACTGGAAGCGCACCGGTTTGCCACGCTGCGATTCGGGTACCGAACCGCCCATTTCCAGGGGCAGGCCATCGACCTGCAGGGTGGCGTTGAGGTTGTGGAAGGCGCGCTTGAGGTTCATCCCCGGGATCTTGGCGGCCTTGTCCGTCACCTCGCTCGGAGGGATGAAGGGGGTGCCGTAGGGCGTGGGTTTGGAACCATCGGCCAGGTACACCTGGTCTGATGGCTTCAGGGTTTCCCAGACCCGGTCAAGCCCATTCGGCGCAGGCTGGTTCAGGCAGTTGAACCAGTTCCAGCTCAGGGTTTCCTTGCTGGTATTGAGCTGGTCCAGGGCCTGGGCCGGATTGTCGTTGAAGTTCAGGAAATCGTTGCAACTGAACGGATTGGTGTCGTCAGCCTGAGCCAGTCCGGCCAGTGTGCTGAGAACGGTTATTGAGATGGCTCGCCGCATGTGTGCTCCTTGGCATTGGCCAGGTCGTTTTGGTTCTGCCCCAGGAAATGCTGAAGGAGCAGGTGTTTGACCGCCGTCGCCGCAATGCTTCGCGGCAACGGTACGTCGCAATCGGTGATCAGCAACGGGCCCGCCTGCTCGCTGGCGGGCGGGCGACCGTGACTGCCACGGACCAGGCCGCTGTCCAGCGGGATCAGGTCGATGTAGTAGCGGAAGCCGAGCTTTTTCTGCAGCAGACGGCGCGCCATTTTCAACCTGGGGAAACGGATGGCCGGGTCGACGAAAAGCTCCACCGGGTCGTAGCCAGGCTTGCGGTGGATATCCACGGTGCGGGCGAAGTCCGGCGCCTTGCGCTCATCGAACCAGTAGTAGTAATCGAACCAGAACCCTGGCGCGGCTATTGCTACCAGTTCGCCGCTGCGCGGATGATCCAGCTGCCAGAAGCGTTGCTCGGCGCGGTCCAGTACCTGCTCGATGCCGGGCTGGCGCTGGAGCAGGGCCTTGATCCGCGCCACATCCTCCTGGCGCCTGACATAGATATGGGCGATCTGGTGATCGGCCACGGCGAAGGCTGCGCTGGCACCGGGGTCGAGCAGTTCCCAGGTCAGCGATTGGCGCACCTGCAACAGACCCTGCTCGCGCAGCACGCGGTTGATGGACACCGATTGCCCGACCGCCTCGATGCCGTACTCCGAGAGCAGCATTACCGCCGCGCCCTGGTCCTGGGCAAAGCTGAGCAGGCGCCCGACCTCATGGTCGATTGCGCGCACCTCATCGGCGATCGACGGGTGCTCGGGGCCGACCTTCTGCAGGCAGTAGTCGAGGTGAGGCAGATAGACCAGTTGCAGGTCGGAGCGGTTGAGCTGGAATTCGAGCAGGGCGCAATCGACGATCCAGCGGCTCGAGGCGATGCCCGCCGCCGGGCCCCAGAAGCTGGGGAAGGGGAATTCGCCGATCTGCGCCTCGATCTGCTCGTGCAACCCCGGTGGCGACGAATACAGCCCGAAGCGCTTGCGCCCGTCGGCCGGGTAATGCGGGCGCGGGGTGATCGAGGCGTCGACGTTGGCGTACATGTTGTACCACCAGAACAACTGGCTGCAGCGGAACCCGGGCAGTTCGCGCTTGAGCGTGTCCCAGACCTTTTCACCCTGGATCAGTGCGTTGGGCTGCAGCCAGAAGCGCACTTCGGCCTGGTCGCGGAAATACCAGCCATTGCCGACGATACCGTGCTGCGACGGCGGTGCCCCGGTGAGGATCGAGGCCTGCACCGTAGAGGTCACCGCCGGAAACGACGGTTGCAGGCTGGCCATCTGCGCGGTTTTCAGCAGCTCGTTGATATGCGGCGTATTGGCGCCCAGCAGCGATGGCGTCAGGCCGACCACGTTGATCAGCAGCAGGGGTTTACCGGCAGGCATCGGCATGCACCTCGCATACTTGCGCCTGCAGCAGATGGCGCTGGCGCAGTTGTGTCTCGACCCAGTGCAACTCTGCGGCGATGCCGCGCAGTTGCGCCTGCTCGTCGCCCGGCCGCAGTTGTGCGGGCAGGACGCCCCAGCTGTAGGTCTCCACTTCCAGTACCGGGCGCAGGTCGTCGTGGGCGGCCAGATAGTCGAAGGTCTGGCTCAGGGCGACCTGGCTGCCGCTGAGCTCACGCATCAGCAGATGCTCGCTGAACAGCGGGACATGGAAGTGAATGCGCAACTCGGCGTAGCGCCCGGGGTCGCTGGCGCAGTCGGCCAGCGCGGCAGGCAGGTCGGCCCAGGCCGCCAGGCGACCCCGGTTGTCCCGCGCCTTGACCTGGTGCAGGTAGGTGGCTTCGGAAAATTCCCCGAGCACGCCGAGGACCTCGGCGAAGCGCTGCGGGTCATCCAGCGGCAGGCGGCAGATCATGGCGCTGGACAGCTGAATCTTGCCGATCGGCACCCCGGCCTGGCGCAAGCGGCCCAGCGAGCGATAGCAGTCCTCGAACATCACGGCCTGATGACAGACGTCGAAGCACAGCGCCAAGTATTCATGGTGCGGGTCGCTGGCTCGCCAGTGGGTGAAGAAGGCGATGGCCTGGTCGGTGTGTTCCAGCACGCAGTCCGGTTCCATTTCCAGGCAGAACACCACCTTCCTGCCACTTTCGCGATGCAGCCTGGCCAGCCCGGCGGTAAGTTGGCGCAGCTGGCTCTCGGCGCGCTGCTGCAAGGCCGGGCTCCAGCTGGCGGCGTAGCCCAGTGGCACGGTGGAAATCACCCCCTGCCGACAGTCCGCCGGCAGGGCCTGCGCCAGGATGTGCGCGAGGTTCAGGCTGTAGGTGAGGCGCTCCGGCATGGACCAGTCGGGCAGGTAGACCTCGGCCTTCACCGCGCCCTGGTGGAACTCGCCATAGGGAAAGCCGTTCAGCGAGGTCAGGCGCAGCCCGGTGTCCTGCAACAGCCCGAGAAAGCGGCTGCATGCCGACGCCTGCTGCAACTCACTGGCGGCCCCGGCGCAGATCCACAGGCCGCTGTCCTGTCGGTGCAGGCCGCGCAAGCGGCGCACGCCCTGGAAGTGGCACGCGATCGAGGCGCGCAGCCCGGCCAGGTCGCGGGTCGGGTGGACATTACTGCAATAGCCGACCTGGGCGGCTGTCCAGCACTGGGCAGCACTCATTTGACAACCGGGTCCTGGCCGCGCAGGGCGGAGTTTTCCTGCCAGGTCTTGCGCTGGTCGATGGACAATGGCGTGCTGACCAGGGCCTTGTCCAGCTGGCCGCTCTGGGCAAAGAAGTCGACCGGGTTATGGAACAGCACCTGTTCGACCTGGGCCTCGGTGAAGCCGGCTTCAAGCATGACCTGGCCGGTCTTCGGCACTTTCAGCGGGTCGCTCACGCCCCAGTCGGCGGCGCTGTTGACGATCATCTTTTCGGTGCCGTACTGCTGCAGCAGGGCGACCATGCGTTGTTCCGACATCTTGGTGTTGGGGTAGACCGAATGGCCGCGCCAGCAGTCGGTTTCCAGCACTAGCGGCAGGGTCAGCTCGTTGAGATGGTCGATCACCACCCTATGTTCGGGAATGCCGACTTCACGGATCACCGCCAGGGTGCGCTTGGTCCCGCCGATCTTGTCGCGGTGAGGGGTGTGTACCAGGACTGGCAGATCGAACTGCATGGCCAGGTCCAGCTGCACGGCCAGAAAGCGGTCCTCCTCTGGGGTGATGTCGTCATAGCCGATCTCGCCGACAGCCACCACGCCATCCTTGACCAGGTAGCGCGGCAGGATGTCCAGCACGTCCTGGGCCAGCTGGGTGTTGTTGGCCTCCTTGGGGTTGATGCCGATGGTGCAGAAGTGGTGGATGCCGAACATGCTGGCGCGGAAGCGCTCCCAGCCCACCAGGGTGTCGAAGTAGTCGGCGAAGCTGCCGACGCTGGTGCGCGCCTGGCCCTGCCAGAAGGCTGGCTCGATCACCCCGGTGATGCCGGCGGCCGCCATGTTCTGGTAGTCATCGGTGGTGCGGCTGACCATATGAATGTGCGGATCGAAATACTTGGGCATGGTGAATCCTCATCAAGGGCAAACAGATGTCGGGTGTGCGGGTCTGGCGGTGGATCGGTCAGCTGCCGGCGAGGTGCTCGCGCCACTCAGCCGGCAGGCGTTGCTGTTGGTACAGGCCCGCCAGGCGCTGGCGCTGTGCCGGGCTGAGCAGGGAGAAGGCGATCAGTCGCGGCAGGCTGGGCGATACCGGGCGCCCGGCGGCGAGCTGCTCGTCGATCAGGTCGAGGGCCAGCTGGTTGAGGGTGGTGCCCTGGCGCTGCGCCAGGCCGATCACCCGTGCGGTATCCAGGCCCATGCCCAGCGCCTTGAGCAGCAGTTGATGGAAGGCCCGTTCCGGGTAGTGACGGGACGGGTAGGGCGTGTCCAGGGCCAGGGCGGCGAACACCCTGGGGTTGCTGGTGCGACCGGCGCGCAGGGCCAGGTCGAGGCAGCGACCGTCGCTGTCGAGATTATCGAGGACCTTGAGCAGGGCGATCTTTTCCTGGTCGTCGCCCCATTGGAACAGTTGTTCCAGCAGTGCCAGGCGGGCCTGTTGCGGTTGCAGGCCGACGACCTGGGCCAGCAGCAGGGCGCGGGCCAGCTCGATGGAGTTCCAGCCTTCGACACCGGGCACCGACCGTTCCTGCAGATGGCGCCTGCATTGGCTGCTCAGCATCGCGGCGGTATTGGCGTCAGGCGACTGGTCAAGGCGTTCCCGGGCCTGCTGCCACCAGCGCAGCTCGGTTTGGTTGAGCAGCCGGTCCAGGGCCTGGTTCTGTTCGGCCAGCTGTGCCTGGCGCAGGGTGACGTCCATGTTCATGTCGGTTTGATCCAGCGCTGAAAATGTGGAAGCAGGAAAAACACCAGCACGCAGAACAGGCTGCCCAAGGGCTGGTTGGCTACGGCCATTACCAGGGCATCGAACAGGGGCAGGGCGGCCAGGCCCGCACCGATGAAGGCGCGGACCTTCAGGCGCTGCGGATTGGCCAGGTGCAGCCAGTAGTGGCGACCGAGCCAGCCCAGCCAGAGCAGCAGCACCGGCCAGAACCACAGGGTGTCGGCGTAGATCGCCAAGGCCAGCGGGCTCAGCATCAGCAGCAGGGGCAGGCGGCTGAGCAACTGGTTGCGGTGCTCCTGGCTGGCCAGGTAGGTCAGCCCGCTGATGTACACCCCGAGCAGGGTCGCGCAGAGCCAGATGGGTTCCGGCGGCACCGCCAGGCTGGCCGCTGCGGTGAGGTACAGCGCCGAGCGGCAGGCGCCCATCAGCCAGACGCTGTGCACGTACTTTTTGTGCAGCAGGTTGTAACCGAGGATGCAGCCGACCAGCAGGGTGATGCTGCCCAGCATCCACCGGGGCTGCTCGATCAGCTGGCTCAGGCCCAGTGCCGAAGCGCCGGCCAGGGCCAGCAGAAGCAGGGTGGCCAGGCGCACCTGGCGGCGGCTGACCAGGCCCAGGGTGATCGGGCGGGGGTTGTTGTGCTGCTGGTCCCAATCGGCGTCCAGCAGGTCGTTGAGCAGCATGCCGGCCAGGTACAGGAGCGACAGCGTCACCAGCAGCAGGCCCCATACCAGCCACGACGGTGGCGCCAGGGCGCCGGCGCTGCTGGCCAGGAGCGCGGCGGCGAGGGAGTTGGTCCACACCGTCGGCAGGTTGGAGACCCGGCCCAAGGTCATCCAGGTCTTGAAACTCGCCTGGGTCTGGCTCATTGCGCGCAACCCTCGCTCAGGCCGAAGGGGGCGCTGTCGCGGCTGGCGAGGCGCAGCAAGGCCTGTTCCATCAGGCGGTCATCGATTTCGTGCAGGTCGATCGAGGCGCCGATGCGGTTGAGCATGGGGATCGACAGCTGGCCACCCAGGTGCTGGCGGAACTCCTCCAGCCCGAGCATCACCAGCGAGCGGCCCGTTCCGTCCTTCACGTTCAGTTCCGCCGGGCACAGATTGAAGCCGAGCCTTTGCAGCAGGTTCATCACCCGCTCGCTGTCGCTGTCGCTCAACAGCCCCAGGGCGTTCGCATAGAGCGCGTCCAGGGCCATGCCCACGGCGACCGCCTCGCCATGGCGCAGGCGGTGCTGGCTGAGGTTTTCCAACTTGTGCGCGGCCCAATGGCCGTAATCCAGTGGCCGGCCGTTGCCACGCTCGAACGGATCGCCGGCACCGGTGATATGCCCCAGGTGCAGTTCAGCGCAACGGCGAATGGCATAACGGCTGGCGGGATGGTCGAAACGGGCGAGGGCGTCGGCCTGCTCTTCCATCCACTGGAAGAACGCCTCGTCCTTGATCAGCGCCACCTTCACCGCCTCGGCCAGGCCGGCGATCTGGTCGCGGCGGCTGAGGCTGGTCAGCAACTGGAAGTCGTTGATCACCGCAGTGGCGGGGTAGAAAGCGCCCAGCAGGTTCTTCTGGCCGAAGGCGTTGATGCCGTTCTTCACCCCGATGCCAGCGTCGTTCTGCGCCAGCACCGTGCTTGGCAGACGGATCAGGCGGATGCCGCGGTGGAAGGTGGCGCAGGCGTAGCCCACCGAATCGAGCAGGGCGCCGCCGCCCATGGCCAGCACGTAGCAATGCCGATCTAGGCCGTGCTTGAGCATGTCGGCATACAGCTGCTGGAGTACATCGGCGGTCTTGCTCAGCTCGCCGGCAGCCACGGCGATCGGCGCGGCCTGCAGGTGCAGGTCGCGGGCATGGCTGGCGAACCAGGCCTCGATCTGTCCGGGTAGCTGCGGGTTGCATTGCAGCAACTGCTCGTCAGCAAATATCAGCACCGTTACTCGCCCGTGCTGTCCCGCGGTGAGTTGTTGGTGCAGGCAAGGGTTGCGTAGGTCGAACAGGTGGTCGGTGAAGTGCACCGGGTAGTCGTAGGTCACTGCAAAGCGGCCGTGCAGGGGCTCCTGCGTAACGGGCTTTCGCAGCTTGCGAAACAGGCTGTAGCCAGCGATGAACAGCCCCGGCAGGACCATGCTGGCAAGCAGCGTGACCAACAGCGCGTCCTCTTCGACAAGGAAACTGCCGATGGCGCTGTAGGCCAGGGCCAGGCCGGCATTGGCCAGGGTTGTTACCACGACGAATGCGCCCAGCGGGTAGCGCTGCATGCCGGCGGCGACCACCGAGGTCTCCGCCAGCACTGGCACGCCGCGCAGGCAGATCAACGACAGGGTGCCGAGCTTTTGCGCCAGTTGCCCGGGCTTGCGCTGATGCAGGCCGAGGCGGCCGGACAGCACCCGGAAGTAGCCGGCGCCCAGGGCATAACCCAGCCAGGCGCCGAGGCACAGGCCGACGAAGATTACCAGGTAACCGCCGACGCTACCCAGGGCGGCCACGGCGAGCAACGCCACCACGCTCGATGGCACCGGCAGCACCACATCCAGTGCTAGCAGGGCGATAAGCAACAGGGCCAGATTGGCTTTTTGTGCAGGGGTATCGGGCAGGTACAGCTCAAGGTGAGCCAGGAAGTTCTGGATTTGCTGCTCGAACAGCAGAAAGCTGGCGATCACCAGTGCGGCGAAGCAAAAAAGTGAGACCCAGAAATGTTCGGCAGGTACTCTTTTGCAGAGCATACGATGCCAAAGGCCGCGCTTCATCAAGCATCCCTCTTGATATTTGTATGACTGATTTCCGTTTCAGTATCTGGGCAGAACCTTAATGCTTGGGCGGAATAAAAAACTCCAGGCTGAGTGATAGTGTTTTTATTTTTGTTTCGATGGTTTCCGACAAAATTAGACGCTCGCCGGGCTTTTGCAAGGCGCGATTGAACTAATTTTTTCCTTAGCTGTCGGCGATGTTGCACACGCCGCTTGCCGGCCGCGTCCGGACGCTCTTTTCCAACCGTGCAGGCTCAGCTCGCACGGGCAGAACCGCAACGCATAAGGGGCCAGGCCTGAGCCTAAGCCGCATCGATCCCAAGGGCGATTCACCTGTTGAGTGTTGATGTCAGTTCATAAGCTCGCTGGTAATCGAATCTGTGGTCGACCACTTTTTCGGCAGTCAACAGGAGAAGCTCTTTTTCAAGGTCAAGGAAGTTTCCGATGACAAGGTGGTAACTCTCTTCCATGTTTAAGGCAGCTCACAAGGTTTGGCGGGCATTTGCAATTTTTTTCGTATTCACCTTCGGTTATTTCTACGATGGGGAATTGTCCGAGTGCGGCTATTTTCAGGAAAAAATCATGCCCAAAGATTTTTTGTGTTAGGTATTTTTTTCCTATCCCTATGCATTCGGTGGAAGTCACTAGCTCTGAGATTCCCTGCCGTACGACGGCTACCGACTCCAGGACATGGCGGTCAAAGGCCTGGGCAGCGGCCCGGTCACGCCCTACGCCGAATGTCGAAAACTGGCCGAGCTGGTTCAGACCGTCGCCAGTGGCAATGAGCGGGACCTGTTCCTGTGCACGTCGATCTTCAGCTACGCGCTGGGCAATACAGCGGCTCAGCTGCTGGACAGTACCCGGCAGTTCGAAGAGTCGATGCCCCAGTATCGGCACTTGATGGCGCCATTGGCCCGGCAACTCAGGGCCATGAATAGCAACTGCAAACCGGCAGACCTCAAACGCAAGGTCAAGGACGTGTGGATGCAGGCCCTGGGCAAGATGTTGCCGCGTTTCGACCTGGTGATTGTGGACGAAGCGCACAACTTGCGGGCCGGCCGTGAAAGCAGCGACCGTAACCGTTTGCTGGCGACCTTGCTGGGCGACAACCAACGCATCAAGCGCCTGTTGCTGTTGTCGGCGACGCCCTTCGACCGCGACCTGGGCCAGTTGCGCAACCAGCTTGCCCTGTTTGGCTTCAAGGCGCAGGCCGACTTGCCATCGGGCAATGATCCGGCCGCGCCCGACATGCACGCAGCGCTCGCTCGCTTGCTGGTTCGTCGCTTGAACACGCTCACCCTTGGCGAGGTAGCGCACACCCGCAACAACTGTTCGCCGCACTGCTGCAAAAGAAGGTCAGCGAGCATTTGCAGGAAAACTGCTCGAACCAATTGGTGGACTTCCATGTCGATCAGGATGAGGCACTGAGCGTGCGAGCCTGCCACCCGGTGCAGCACCTCAATGAGGAAGAACTGATGTACATCGCCCATCAAGTCGCGTCCCAAGCAGACCGGCTGGAGCACGTACTGATGGGGCGGGAAGGGGAGATCGGCGGGGACGACTGATCAGTCTGCCGGGCGTATGTAGCGTTCGAGTGCCTCGTGCAGCTTCTCGCACACATACTCCCGGCGGGGGCCAGAACTTCGATATCTGCCGCGTTGCTGAGCAGAACACCCTGGTCGCAGGCCATTACGAAGATCAGCCATTGGACCGCTCGCAAAGAAGGCGGAGGGGTGTGAGTCATGGAGCTGCACCTTGAGTGGGGACCGATATAGAAAAACGGATCAGCCCTTCACGCGCAGCAGGAAATAGGAAACAGAGGATGCTCGGATTTTTTGATAGGACTAGAGGAATCTCTTCTTGAAGAGAATCTTCACTAGGATCACAATCCTGCCCTCGAGGAGAAACAGTTGCGATGGTGAAGAGGGAGGTTCGGCCATTCATCGAAGCGTTACCGGTCCGAGCAGTGTCCTTCGGGAAATAGACACCACCTCATATGAAATATGCATGAGGCATTTTCCTGGTTAGTGCAAGCCGCCTTGAACTAAATCAAAGTCCGTTCAGTGCGGGTTTCGTTAGTGGCGAGAGGTGGTGTATTCCCGTCTGCAGACAGTTTATAGGATATAAGTCATGCGATACAAGAAATGCATTTGGAAATGTGGTTCGATTTTTATTTCGATATTGATGCTGTCCGGCTGTTCCACGATGGCAAATCTAAAATCTTTTACCACGGCATACCATGAGCCGTCGGCTACGACCTCAAGTAGGCTAAGAGTTATAACTGATCAAACGGTTCGCTTGGTACCAAATAGTACCTGTGTCGATTGGTCCTTGCCTGGTGCTGGAATAGTTAATTCAAGGTCGTTGGCTGTTGCAAATAGTCGTAAGTTCAATGATCGCATACTGGGAGTGCCGGATGGTGATCAAGTAGAAAATAGCTCCGAAGTTTATATTCAGCCGGGCAGTCCGATTGTTCTGGTTTATGCAGGGGAACCATCAAGCCGAAGGTATCAGTGCTTTACCAGCCTGTACTTTATTCCAGAGGCCGGAGCTGATTATGAGGCAATTACTGGTTTGTGTTACATCAAAATCGCAAAGATCGTCAAGGATGAGGGGGCGGGAGAGATCCGTCGCGAAACTGTTGTAAACCGCAAAGCCGAGATTTGCTCCCCTTGAAGGAAGGGGAGGGTCATTCGACTAGGCGACCGATGTACTGCCCTGATGGTAGGAGCTCATGGCCGTATTGTTCGAGGGCAAGGTACCAGCGACCGCTTGGATGCCGGTTCGAGGCAGTGACCGAGCGGCTTACTAGGCGGGTGCCGTTCCAGTAGACCACGGTGTCGTCATTGGTGATTTCCCGAGCTGGCACGCGTTGGACGGTGAACTGCTGGCCAGCGCGGTCGTCGACTTCGATGAACACCGATTGCCGACAGGTGCGACAAGTCCAGGTGCTCTTATCAAGGTCGGTACGGTGATGGCCGTTTGGCGACGCAAGCCACAGCAGCAAGTGATGATTCACTCAGACCAAGGCAGTTAGTTCAGTAGCTCAGATTGGCAAAGCTTCCTTAAGGCCAACAATGTGGTCAGCAGCATGAGCCGACGGGGAAACTGCCACGACAATGCAGTAGCCGAGAGCTTTTTCCAGCTTTTGAAGCGAGAGCGAATCCGACGAAGGATCTACGCAACGCGTGACGAAGCTAGAAGTGATATTTTCGATTACATTGAGATGTTCTATAACCCAAAACGTCGACACAGCAGTGCCATGCAGCTGTCTCCAGTAGAGTATGAGAAACGCTATTTCCTGAGCTTGGAAAGTGTCTAGGAAACCAGGGGCGATTCAGGTGAAACTTGGCGTATGAAAAAGCACCAGATCAGCAATTTTTCCAATATCGACGCGAATTTTTTTATGCGCTGATTTGCGTAGGTATAGCGCTTAAGCGCGATCAGGGCGCGAACGCTGGCATAAGCCTCAGGCGCCTGTATGGAGCTATCCAGGGTTGCCAGAGCGTGACGAATCAATGCGCTTTCGTCAGCACTCGATGATGGTGCATCTGATCCGGGATCCCAAGAGTCACCAAACAGCGGAATCAAATTCATAGCCTTTCGAGAGAGGTCACCACGAGTGGAGACAAGGTTAATCCACGAGAGCGTGTTGTCAATTTTGGTAGAAAGAAGCGTTTTCTTTATCAATCAATTAATGAAAGAAAAAGGCTCAAAAAGGGCCGGTTAAATTTCGCAGAGATCTAGCGCTTGGGATCGGAGGTGCACTGTAGGCTACGAAAATCGGGGGTGGCTGGGTCTGGGGGATGGGCCGATTAATTTTCAACGCTTACAACAGGCTGGTGACATCATGAACATTTCTGACATGGCACGTTATTTAACATAATACTCATTATGCGAATCCACTGATCAGTTCTTACGCCACGGCCTACGGCCAAACTCAGAGTCAGAAACAATCACCGGCTCAGTCGCCGAATGAACTAAGCCACTGCGCGCACCAGCACTGACCGTACCGCCTCGTACCTCCGTCGGCTCGGCCAGCTCCGGAGCTTGCTCGGCAGATCGAACTCAATGAGGTTGGACACGCTACTCATGAAAGAACCTCGAGAATCGTCAGACTGGCTAGGTCAGACTGATAACTGCCGCACTCAGGACGATCAACGTCAATCAGGATCAAGCTGTGATCAAACCCATGCTCAGAGCTGGCAAGGGTCACAGCAACAACTGTAGAGGTAGTTATAAATGATTGATAAGCATCACCTTCAAATAAACCAACCTCACATTCGACGAGTTCGGCAACCTTGATGGTTTTGCCGATAAGCTCAAGCGGATGAATGTGAATTTTTTGACGAGTTGAACATGATATTTTTTCAAGTTCAGGCGCCGCGAGAAAGCCCGAAGGGAAAGCAGCAGAGCCCGATATAGCATCGTTTGCAGTAAAATTGAGCATAGCCATTTGCGATCCTCCATAGATCGTTTTTGGTAGCTGCGCTGGAGAGCGGCAACTCTCCGGCGCAGCATCTAGCCCTTAATGGGCTGGATTATTCGAATTCAAGGCACGCGGCAACATGCCAAGAAATTCAATATTCAGATTGAAACAGGAAAGATAATCTCTCAGACAAAGGGCTTGGCAATATCAAAACCAAGCTTTCTCAAGCGCGCACGATGCGTTTGAACACTTCGGTCAGAAACATCAAATGACTGACCCTCTCGCCAAAGTTGATAATAAATGGCCGAGACGTAAGCGGAACGCTGATCAGTCACGATGCCATCAGAAAGCAAACGCTCAACAAGCTCTCTACAGTTCAAATAGAACACCTCAATACCGAAGATATCTACGGTAGCGCAAAGGAAAAGCGATAGCAAGAAAAGACCGCAGAAGTCTACGGCGAGGGAAGGCAATCCGAAGAATTCTTCGGTAAAGTGGGGGTGTAACAGCACCCCCACCCCCTCGCCGCCTTCGGCGGCTCCATCCAATCCCATCAAGGAACCATCATGGAAGACGACCTGCGGGCCGTAATGGACGACGACGCGCCTGGACGGCGCTATGCCTCGCATCAGCGCAGCGGCAACTGGCTGGCCAAGCAGATCGCGCTGGGAATCATCATGGGCGGCTGCACTCTATGGGTGCTCGATCTGGTCATCAAAGTCCTGGCTGCAACAGCAGTGATCAAGGGCATCAGCGGGCTGCGGCTTCACTGACGCAGAAGATCAAAAGCGCCTCCGGCGGGCATCCCTTTGATGCATCGGCGGGAGGCCGGGAGGAAAAGCGCCTCCCAGCCACCCACCTCAGAGGATAAAGGGGCGAGGTGTGGTAAAGGGGCGCTGCGCTCCGGGACTCCGTTTATCGCGACGATGAAGCGCTGTCGCGACAAGCCGGGGTCGCGGCCCTTGACCATTCGAGGGCGGCGCCGGGGCGGTTTGGCGAAGAGCAGAAGCGGGCTATTGGCGTCTTTGCCGTCGGGGTCCGCGCTACGCTTAACCCCGCCACCAATGACGCCTCCCGACCGGTACCGAAATGTCGCCCAGGGCGACGGCGCCGGCGGAAGAGTTGGTACCAATCAGATAAGTTGACCAGTGCGCTCAAGCAGTTCTGACGCTGCGGCACGGGCGCGCTGGATGGTCCTTTCAGCGGCCTCGAGTCTAGCCGTCAAACTGGCTTCCTGTTCGCGAAGGCGTTTGATCGTATCGCACTGGGCTATGTAATCGATTGCTGCCGCCTCTACGGCGCCTGATCCAGTCCGCTTGCCGGTAATAGCCTTGAGCATCTCAACGGTGGATTCGTCCATATCCTGAATCTTCACGAGCATTTTTGGTACCTTTCCTTGTGATCCAGGATCATCCTGGGTTGTCACAATGGTACCATTTCATATCGATAGAAACCACCTTTTGGTACCAGATTAGTCCAGCTCCAGCGAACCAGGTCGAGTAGATTGGTACCTTTCATAGATCGTCGATTAGTCGGGCGACCTCTCTCGGCGGACTCATCGTCCAACTGGCGAACCCTGGCGCGTAGCTTACGCAGGTCGCTGACAAGGTTGCCGTAGGAGTCAATGAGGGATTCAACCGCGTGTTCCGGGTCAGGGTTGGCCATGTAGGCCTTGGCATCGCGCACGGCGCGTTCTGAGAGCGTGATGGGGATTCGCATAATCGACCCTATGTTACGCGACGCCCGGAGCCGTTGGCAGTGTCCGGGCACCGCTCAACATAAGGTCTGTCCATTATGCGAATCTTTGTATGGAGTTACCGGGGCCGTGGGTGGGCAGATTTCAACACAGCTTCACGTCTGTGGCGTTCAGCTAAAACTGGGACGATATTCAGGTAAAACTGGGACCGCTAGGATTCTCAGCCGCTTAGGTCGAAAAGCTCATGGCGTATGGAGCTTTTGCAAATGGCGCCCTCACTCTGAAACATGGCCAGCGCTTGGTCCCGCTGAGGCGTCAAGCCTTTGATCTAGAGCGGCCTGCGCGATTCAGCAACAGCCAGGTTCAATTGAATCGTGGAAAAAACTACAGATCAGGCCAGTTCAACTAAAGATGGGACGCAGATGATCCGAGACACGCCCGAGGCAAAAACCTGGGCTCTGTACGAAATTACGAGAAACCCAATCGGCGCCCCTCGGAAGATGCTCGAAGGTGTGCTCTGGGTACTCTATTTGGGCGCTGCGTGGCGAGATATGCCGGAACGGTTCGGCCCATGACCAACGGTGTATCAAAGGCTCCGGGGCTGGCGAAACCAGGGAGCATTCGAATCGTTTAGCCCACCGAAAACTGGATTTCATGAACAGATTCTGGTCAGTTAAATCAGGGAGAAAACGCATAGGGTTTGCAAATTACCGGAATTAGTCCGTCTTTCGGCCTAGCAAAAGGTGCTGGATATGCTGTGTTCAAGGGGTTTCATAAGTTCAGTTGAGATTCAGAAAAAACTAAAAGCTCAATTAAATATTGGACGAGTTGACCGTCTATCTTACTTTAGATGCGAATTATGCCGCACCTCACCTTTTACGCCTCCCCGATACCATTGGTCTAGTCATTTTGTGGGCGCCTTGACAATAACTACACTAAATGAATATTTAGTGTAGTTATCACTACGCAACTCGCGAATATCACTTCGAAACGCGAGATTATGCCCTTCTACATATCCGATAATTGCCAGGCTCGGATGTCGCGCAACTTGATAGTTTTCGTCTTATTAATAGGCTTGCACCATGTCTTCCAATCCCCAGCCGCTCTTTGACACCTACCGACGCTTCCTGGAACTGAACTTCCACCAGCTGAGCGATGAACTCCCTGCGGTCTGCGATTACCTGACAGTTTTTGCCGACGAACTGGACGCCCGCCAGGGTTACCTGGCCGCTCGCGCCTTCCTGCGCTCGTACGCCGGCAACGAATCCACCTTCAATTCCTATCGTACCAATATCGAGCGCCTGTTGCTCTGGTCTCTGCTGGTCAGGGAGAAACCGTTGCTGCAACTCCGTCGCAGTGACGCCGAAGCCTTCATGGAGTTTTGCCTGCGGCCACCCAAGGCCTGGATTGGCCCCATGGTCAAATCCCGTTTCGTGCGAACCCACCAGCAGCCCGCTGGCAACAAAACGGCATGCTTGCCCAACCCGGACTGGCGTCCCTTCAGCCAGACGCGGCCCAAACGCGAGAAGCACCTGCCGTCATCGACTGCTATGCCGAACCGCTACAAGATGGCGCAAGGGTCCGTGGCTCAGGTGTTCGCCGTGTGTGGCAGTTTCTATCAATATGCCATCGACGAAGGCCTGACTGAGGTGAACCCGTTCCGCGCTGTGAAGCAGAAGTCGGTGTACAAGCAGCGACACACCCAGGACGCCAATGGTCGCGCACTGACCCACCTGCAATGGGACTATGTGATCGAGACCGCTGAAGACATGGCCAACCAGGACCCGGTGCATGAGCGCACGCTGTTTGTGCTCACCACCTTGTTTGCCATGTACCTGCGCATTTCTGACCTGGTGGGCCGGGATAACTGGGAACCGACCATGGGCGATTTTCGTCGCGATACCCTGGGCAACTGGTGGTTCCATGTGGTGGGTAAAGGCAACAAGTCAGCGAAAGTCAGTGTGCGGGACGACTATGTGCATTCCTACCTAAGCCGTTACCGGGTACACCTGGGCTTGACTCCCCTGCCCTCGCCCCATGATCCGTATCCGCTGCTGTCGAAGCTCGATGGGCGCGGTGGCTTGTCCAGCCGGCATGTGCGCGTGTTGCTGCAAGAAGTGTTCGACCGCGCGCTGACGAAGATGATGGTTGAGGGGCGTAGCGAGGACGAGATCGATAACCTGCGCTCGGCTTCGCTGCACTGGCTGCGGCACACCTCGGCGACCTTCGATGCGCCGTTTCGTGACATGAAGGATTTGCAGGCGGATCTGCGCCACAACAGCCTCAGTACCACCCAGAACACCTATTATAACTCGCTGGATGAACAGCGGGCGCACTCAGTTAAGCACCTGAAATTAAAGTGAAACCGAGCAACGAAGGCGGCTCCGTCCTCCTCTTACGGCCTTCATCGCAAGCGATCTAACCACCTCAAACTCCGCAATAACACCAAAGAGTACACTTGTACTCTTTGGTTGCTGCATCAAGCGAACAGCGCATCCGAACACGTCAAAATCTGTAGGCAGTCAGGCGGCATTCAGTTTGCGTCAAAATGGTGTTGAGGGTGCCTGGGAGGCCTGGAGATACGTGCTTGTTCTCAAAGTGAAGAAATAATCTTTAAAAATAGGTACTCCTGTGATTTTTAGAAAAAATTGCTATCTGCTTCATCACTGTCATCATTCACGACATCATCATCAGATTCTCCATCTTGAACTTCTCCATGCGGTCGATCTCCGAGGTGTGATCGATCAGGAAAAGCACTGCTCGTAGAAGTGTCGTTGGGGCTATCAAATAACAGCATAGCTTCTGAGTCCGCCAAAAGCTTTTCAAAATCTTTTTTAAAGTCCGTGCCGAAATACCCTATGGCTTCCTGAGCGTCTTTTAAGCCAAAGAGCATGTCTGCGGCGCTCAAGGCCCTGCTTGTGGTCATGCTGTCATACGCAGAATTTGAGAACTTAAAAATGTCTGAGGCGGCCTTAGCGGTTTTTGCAAAGAACATGGAGCTTTCGTATTTTGAGCTAAAAAATACAGATGTAGTGAATGCAAATTGTCCATAGAGGTTTGTGATTGCTTCTAACTCCGATTTTTGATCAGCATTTAATGGGCTTTTCCCAGAGATTAACGTGTAGCCACCCAATGTGATCAATGATATGGCAGCAGCACCACCTATTATAAAAGCACTAGCCCCAATTGCTAGACTCGCCGCCCCTATTGCAGTAGCTTCTGCTGCTAGTGCAGATGCAGTTGCTGCGTAAGAAATAAATGATCCTGCAAGGGCCATCCCCCCGCTTTCAAAATAAGCTCGCGCAGAGATTGGGCTAAGTGTTGCAGTTATTCCGCACTGAGCTGCCTCTTGAGATGATAGTTTGTTCCCCTTGTAGCCTGGCTTAGCAGGCTTGAGTTTCATATAGATATACCCTTGGGCAGCAGCCTTAACCGCAAATGGAGAAATAAGCCATTTATAGTGTTTCGTGTCATCGATAGGTTATGTGTTGGATCTTGAGGGTCACCTGAATCCCAGCCAAAGTGAATTAGTGCTCGCTTGTCGATCTCAATTTTCCACAGCCCCTCAAAGGGCTTTACATTTCGGCAAGCAGGGTCAATTTTAATTTCAACTGAGTTGTCGCCTCGCTCATACCCTAGATTGTTATAAATCATAGGTAGTCTTTCGTATGAGAATATTTCCCCCACCATGAGGTTTGGGAATGAAATAATAGCGTTGAATTTTTTATTCATCTCTGTTGCGCTAAATTTAGCAGCCTTCTCAACTTCTGCTTTTCTGGAGTTAAAGTCCCTCTCAGTTTTTATTTCAATTGGCCAAGAGCCAGATAGCTGTTTATGGTAGGTGAAAGGTGTAAGCAGGTGTTCATAGCCGGATACTGAAATGCCAACTCCAATCAAGCGTATTACATCATATTTTTCATGGAAGGGAAGCATTTGTGGTATGAGGTAAAAACTAACCTGGCCATTGCCAGTAACAGCGTCCATAGATTGCTTTATAAGGGAGCTGGATAGAGGTTGATTTGGATCCGGGTAAAGATCAGAAAGCCAGTATTGGTTTAGTGGAAGTGTAATTGTATCTTCGCTCTCATATTGAGCAATTCTCTCAAGGTCTCGCATTGTATCTCTTGTCCAAAGCACAAGAGCATCTAATATATCCGACGCAAAATAGTCCCCAAAATTTGCAAATTGAGAGCACCAGATACCAACGCTGGGGTAATCTTCAAATAGCGGCACATCAATTTTTGGAAACTTATGTATTCTAAAGCACTGTCTAGCTCCAAGGCAGGCAGAATAGATTTTCCTGTAAGATTCGCTTAGGTCCTCTTGAAATAACCTTCTCGCTCTGGTGTAGCGTTCAGCAAAATTTTGAGCGTTACCCGGTGTGGTGTAGCGTGAGAACATCGCGGTCTGCATGTCGTCAGTTATCGCGCCCTTGTTTTTTATGAGGTTTCTGCGGCGCTCTTCGATAAGCTTCAACTCTTCGTAATCAGCCGCAGAGCCTAGAGCTTGCTCACGTAAACCATTAGCGACAGGGGTATCAAGACCAGGAGGCTTTGCTGTATACGCCTGAGCAGCTTTCTCCATGGCATCATGCATATTATTAGCACGCTTGTCCTGTAAGGCACACATTTCCAGTTCATCCGTGATTGGGCGAAGTTTTCGATAGCTCAGATAGTCCAAGGCCACTTTTATTCCGGCTATTTCCAATTCCGCCATGTCTCTTTTGCTTGCCAGGCATCTGTCAAGCAACGGAGCGCAACTTTTTATAAGAGATTCAAACAAGTGGGGTTCGTATGGTGGTCTTAGATTGCTTTCGCGAAACCCTGTTAGTATTGAAGAGGCCGCCTTTGCTACTACTTGATTTGCAAATTCTTCGAATGGTCGGTCAAATGTGGATAGCCAGAATGAAATTTGATTTTCTCCTAGATTGTCAAACTCTTCCTTGATATGTTTTTTTACGTCATTCCAACTGTTAGTTTTATTTGCAAAAAGACTGATGATATTATCTTGGCTTTCATTCAGGGCACAGCTTTTTGTTTTCATTTTTGAATCTCTGTGTGGTAGGTATTTGGTTCTTTACTTTCTAAAGCCATTGGGCAAATTAATATCAATGTATACGTCTTTGTCCATGATGATCGAGTATAGATTGGCTTCTGCTTAGCGTCAGTCCTACCCCTCCTTCCAATATTGGACAGTTCCCCAGGTCACCCGTAACAATTTCCTGATTGACTACAATCATCGCCCCTAGGTGGGAGAGAATTCCTTGGCGCATCAGGTGGTTGATGCGTTGCGCCGATATCGCGAATCTCGCGATGCAGGCGTTGCAGCAGAGGAGATCAAACGGCTGCGGCTTGAGTCCTAATGGATTTTCCAGTGCGCAAGCGACTGCATGCGCCGGGCGATAAGCGGTCGAGGTGAGACCCTGCAATGACGCACGGGGGCAATGAGGGCAGACCTGTTTGGCATCAGCTTAAGGCTGAGAGCGGTCATCGAGTTGAATCGCTCCTAGTTTCGTAGACACCTCCAAGCCTCATAATGAGGCCCAAATAGGAGGTGCCATGAGTCGTCAGCGTTACCCCGAAGAATTCAAGATCGAAGCGGTCAAGCAAGTGACCGAAAAAGGCAAACCTGTGGCCGATGTCGCTCAGCGCCTGGGCATGTCCGTGCACAGCCTTTACGCCTGGATCAAGGTCTACAGCAAGCCCCAAGAGCAGCGTCAGCAAGACGATGATCAGCAGGCCGAACTGCGCAAGCTGCGCGCTGAACTCAAGCGGGTGACGGAAGAGCGAGACATCTTAAAGAAGGCCGCCGCGTACTTTGCCAAGGAGTGCGGCTGAAGTACGCCTTCATCAAGAAGCACTCGACGGATTACCCAGTGCGTCGCCTTTGCCAAACCCTCAAGGTGCACCCCAGCGGCTACTACGCTTGGTTGGCCGAGCCTCAGTCTGCCCGAGCAAAAGAAGATCAACGTCTGCTTGGCTTGATCAAGCAGGCCTGGTTAGAAAGCGGAGGTGTGTATGGCTTTCGCAAGATTCACGAAGACCTGCGAGAGCTGGGAGAGGTCTGTGGGCGAAATCGAGTCGGACGCTTGATGCAGGCAGAGGGGCTGCGTTCACAAACGGGTTATCGACGGCGCCCAGGATTTTATGGCGGAAAGCCAACCGCTGCCTCGCCGAATCACCTTGCGCGGCAGTTCAAGGTCAGTGAGCCGAACAAGGTCTGGGTGACAGACATCACTTACATCCGCACCTATGAAGGATGGCTGTACCTGGCGGTAGTGCTGGATCTGTTTTCCCGCCAAGTGATTGGCTGGTCAATGAAGCCCAGGATGTGCAGCGACCTGGCGATCGACGCGATGTTGATGACCGTATGGCGACGCAAGCCACAGCAGCAAGTGATGATCCACTCAGACCAAGGCAGTCGGTTCAGTAGCTCAGATTGGCAAAGCTTCCTTAAGGCCAACAATGTGATCAGTAGCATGAGCCGACGGGGAAACTGCCACGACAATGCCGTAGCCGAGAGCTTTTTCCAGCTTTTGAAGCGGGAGCGAATCCGACAAAAGATCTACGCAACGCGTGACGAAGCCCGAAGTGATATTTTCGATTACATCGAGATGTTCTATAACCCAAAACGTCGACACAGTAGTGCTATGCAGCTGTCTCCAATAGAGTATGAGAAACGCTTTACGTGTCGCTAAAGGGCTAAAGGCTACTCATTTGAACGGGGCGAAGCCGCTCTGGAGTTCATCATCGCTTTAGCCATTGAGAAGGTGCGGCTGCATAAAGAGGTGGACAAGAAGCTCAGAGCCTCGCTGAAAGAGGCATTGGGAACCCGGATTGCAGATCTTCCTCTGCTCCTGGATGGCGAACCTTCACCATTCTGACCTGCTGCTGTCGATGGGAGGAAGAACGTCGTTAGCCCGCCTTCCCATCACTCGTTCACAACTGCGGGTAGTCAATCTACCCGCATCCCCAACGCTCTTGCAGGCTGAGTTTGCGCAGCGCGCGCGTGACTCACGCGACGGCCCTGGGTTAACAATGTTCAACGGTTTTGAGCTGGCGAGATCAGGGCATGTTTGGACAGCTGCTCAACGCTGGAGCCCGAGACAGTTGCCATCAGCTGTTCTAGTCCTACACCCTCTTGAGGCAACCAGCTCCCCTCCTCCCAGAGCTCACTGATCGGCTCAAACAAATCCGGCAACCATGCCTTCACTAGATGTCGGTGGTCAGTGGGGAGTGCAACAGGATCCCGACGCCGCCCTACCTCTAGCAAAAGACGGTAAAAGCCAATGCTCGGTGTCAATTGAAGTTCATGCAGGCGATTGAATTTCAGAGGAATGTTAACGCCTTCAGGGTCGATGTCACCGAAGTATTCTGCCCTTTGGGCATCTCGCTCTCTCATGACCTCCAGCAGAGCCAGGCCAGACGCGCAAATTGTATTTCCTCCACCATAAACGACGGCGCTGTAGCGCTTGGCATGCTCATTCCACTCTCCCAGGCTCCAGAACGTGTGGTGGTTCTCGACCACGAGCACAGGTGCGCCTACGGCGTCTGAAGGTCGGTAAGCAAGCGGATGCTCAACACGCATTGCTCCGATGACACTTAAGGGCATGCGACCACCAAAGAGCGCTCCATTGCGCACCCGGGCATCAAGAAACTTCTCATCCCCGAAAATATCCAGCGACCGCTCACGCAAGGGCACCTGCAGGAATCGACCGCGACGCTTGATCAGCCACTCGTTGATCATGAAAGCTGTTGCTTGCTCGCTTAATGACAGGCTCGGCCAGAACCCAATCTCTGGCAGCCACGAAACGCTGTTGTAGTCGAATGTCGGCTTCGACTTTTCTGCTCGCACCAAGGTAATGGCCTTGGGCATTGGAGGGTGCCCAAGCTTTTCGAAGCCACCCGCGCCGGGTAGTTTCAACAAACCCTCTGCCTCTCCTAGCCGCAACGCTTCAAGCAGCTGAGCATCCCGGTTCGGCGTCTCGACCTGCTCCGGATAAGCTGCAAGCCAGAGGGTTCTGAGCGTCGGTAGCGTCACACGCTTCCCTGCTTCCAGCTCAAGCGTTTTCAGAAATGCAGCGCTCATCGTTATACCGCTGCCTCAGCAAAGGTTGCCCTGGCCATCTCGATATGAGTGCGTTTTGTCTTGCTATTAACGCCCGCCTTACGAAGCCGGATGATCCGCCTGAACCCTTCGAGGATGTTGGCATCCGCATTGGCGGTAAAGCAGATCAGCTGGATACCGAGGCTAGTCGCCAGCTTTCTCTGCGCATCGATGAGGGCTCTGGTCTGGACGTTTGCGAAGGGGTTGTCGAGAAGCAAGGGCCCGCCACCGCCGCGTTTCGCTTGTGTCTGTGTACTCACACGCATATGACTGACCAGCATGTAGAGGAATGTCGCGATGACAGTCCCTTGGCCACCTGACTTCTTCATGGCATTCACAGGCTGATACTGAAAATCGATGTTCTGCTCCATTTTCAGCATATGCAGCCCAAACGACTTCTCGTTCGTAAAGCGCAACAGACACTGCGTGATGATGTCCGCCCCACTGCTTGGAACAACGCCATCCTCGATCTGACTGTTCAGATAGTGGCGAATTTCGAGCTTGCGCTGCTCCGAGCTCTTCGCAGAAAGGTTGGCCGACATCTTCAGGATTTCTTTGCCACCCACATAAGGCGTTCCGGCGGGCATGGTGATTCCTGAAGCATATTTGATCAACGAGCTCGCCGACGTCGCCTGGTTGTAGACCTCGTTCACGCAGCTCTCGAAGTCGGGGATCATTTCGTTCAGCTGATCCGTGACCGAAGCAATCCGGTCATGGATCATTTCAGCCAAGCGATCATGGTCGGTACATGCTTTGTCAAAATCGTCCTGACTGATGTGCATCGAGACCTCAGGCTCTACGGCGATGAAATCGCTGTGCGTGGCGACCCTGACCAAGTCTCGATGCGCCCTGCTTGTCTCCAAACTGCAGTTTTTCACTGCTGCATCTCGCGCGGTTCGCGTTTCGACCAAAGCGGTTACGCGCCGTTGGATATCTCCGTCCAGCGGAATGAGTTTGGGTTCGGCAGTGGTTGCGGGGAATGCCGACGCTACAAAATTGACCTGGACGACCAGGCCATCCTTGCGCTTCTCATCAGCGGCGCTGTCGATGCGTTGTTGAGTGATTTGCCGGCGAAGAGTTTCGGCCTCAGCGCCTCGCGTGATCGCAGCAGCCAACTCACGCTCCAAGGCATTAGCGACTTCCTCATCACCGAGTCTGTGCATGTCTTCTGAAGGCTCTTCAGGGGCGTGCTCGCGGATGAAGCTGTTCAACACTGAGCCCGTTACAGCTGCGTCATGAACCGCTCTCTCCTTCTGGCTATCAAGGCGTGTGTTCAGCTTTTTCTGCGAGTCGATTTCTGCTCCGATATCGATGTCACTCCGGGCGAGCTCCGTGATGAACACATCGTCAAGATGGCCATACTCCTTGAGGAACAGCGCTGCCAATTGAATAGATCGTTCGCGCTGGTCTACCAGTTGGTAACTGACGACACCGAGCTTATGATTCTCCTCTGCGGTCAGCATTCTCATGGCGTTTGAATACAATGTTCGAATGACGCTGAGGTCATATCCCGTTTCGTGTAGGCAGCCCTCTGCATCGAAATCGGCGTCATACCGCATAACTTGCGCAAACTCACGTTGTAGCTCGGAGACAGTAGCGGCAACGTCAACCAGATCCAGGCGAACCTCCTCCAATCTCAGTGAGTGAACGCCTTCATCCTCCCGAAGCGCCTCCAGCAGCGCGGTGGTTTGATGCATCTCTCGGTTGATTTCCAACAGCTCACGACGACCCGATTCAACCTGAGGCTCCCAGGTCGCCAAGTAATCAGACAGACGCTTAAGGCCGTTCTCGTGGGCCTGAATTTGAGCAGGGAGCACTTCGATACGCGCACTCAGCGCTTCAAACTCATGAGTCAAGCGTTCAGTAAGCTCAAGCAGCGCAGCCCGCTTCGCCGTCGCAGCCTCGATTTCTTCTTGGCGTTGCTCAACTTCCAATTCGATTTGTTGAATAGCCTCGTGCGTGAAATCGCGCTGAAAGCGTTGAAGGGCGGCAAGCGCCGCTTGAGCTTGCTTCTCCCGGGCAGAGAAAGCGTCATGCTCGACGTGGATTTGCTCGATCAGGGCCTGGCAATCTACCAACAACTGCGCGGCAGCGGCCTTATTGAAAAGCGAGTCCTTTTCTGGCCCAAAAACATAACGATCTTCAGAAGCAGATTCAGCATCCAGACTCGCCACTGCCAGCGTCACAGGCAGGGAGAGTGGCAGCTGCAGGGACTGTCCGACTTGAATCGCTTTGTTCCACTCTTCCTTCGCGACATTGACGCCGAGAAACCGTGCCGGATCTGACAAGACGAGCGCTCTCGCCTCCTCAGCGTCGATTCGCAGATCAGCGACATAGGTATTGGCTGCTCTGGCAGAGCGTATGCCTGCCGAGTTGAGCGCACGCACTACCCTATTAACGTCATCACTGCGCCCAGCCAAGCCAGTCTGTTCAATCGACTCCTGCTGTTCGTGCAGCTGTTTGAGGCGGATGGCGCAGTTGGATATCTCGCTTCGGGTCGACTCGATAAACTGCTGAACATGAGTGACCAGTGCGGACGAGTGGGGATCACATTGACCTTCGACCAGCGAGGTCAGAATAGGGTCATTGTGCAGGCTCTCAACGTTACGATCATAGTCGTTCAGGCGCTGCTTCAACGTAGCCAATGCATGTTGCGCATGAGTGATGTCTTGCTGTGCCGAAGAGCTTTGCGCTTGCGCATCATCCAAGGATGCTTTTTTTACCAGCCGCTGATCACGCAACTCATCGAGCGTGGATTCAAGCTCGGTGATCACTGTCCTCAGGCGCGTAATCGCTGCGCTTACGTCGATATCGGTTGGCAGCAGCCAGCCATTTTCGATCAACCCGTCCAGTATCTGGCTCGCTGCCCGAATACGCTCTTCAATCTTACCCTTCGTGCCACTGAGCACAGCCACCCTGGTACTGCACTGGTTTCGTTGTTGAGCGATGCGCAAGAGGCCCGCTTTCAGCTCTGTCTCCTGCGTAAGCAATGAAGATCGTGTCTGCTGGTGCCTTTCAATGTGCTGTTGAATCAGGAAGCGAAGCATGGCGCCATTCTGAGAGGCCTCATTCTCAAAAGGCCTCAATTCTTCCTTGAGCGCAGTTGTTTGACTTTCCAGCTCGGCAATGACCTTCTCCACATTGAAGATGTCTCTCTTGACCAGCGCGCCGCTGAGGCAGTCAAGCCGCACCAGTGCATCTTTGAATGTCTGCTGCAATTCATCGGTACGTTGCTTGGCAGCCTGATCTTCACGAGACAGCTTAAGCCTCTGCAGCGAGAAGTGATTACGTTTGGCAACAGCTGCGTCGTCATCTGCTTTGCTTGCGAGTTGCTCAAGCTGGTCGACGGCATTGTTCGCCTTCGTCAACCGAACATCCAGGGCACTTATCTGATCACGCATCGTGAATACGATGTCAGCCGCATCCTGCTCCACGGCCAACAGAGCGGCCTTGGCTCCAAGGAAGGCAGCTGCGCTCTCTCCGAAGGGTGTCATGGCCTGCTGAAGGCGCTGCAGTTCGTACAATCGAGCTTCATACTTTGGCTTTGCCTTAAGTCTATCCATCGTCTGGACGACCATGTCTCTGAGCGCGCTGGTGTGCTCTTGATTCATCGACAAATTCAGCAGTTTCGTAACGAGGTCGCTTTCGGAGCTGAAAGACAGAAAGCCCTCTTCGCTCCCCCCTTCACGGCTGTTAAACGACAGCTGCATGCTCAGCAGCTCAACGTCGATCAGTCGGCGCTGTTCCAGGTGCGAAACCCACTCTCCCTGGTTGTGGGTGATGTAGAAGTCGCCCTGACTTTCCAGCCGAGCTTTCTGAAGTGCCCAATTCAGGAAGGCCTGCATCGACTGAACTGGCGCGAGGGAGAGGCCTGGTACCGGCAAGTCTTCCCATGCCAGGCCAGAGCTGGATTCATAAGCAAAAAAACGCCGATCAACCTCTGACGCCCGGTCTGCGGCCTCCTTCACCTGAACGGCCTGACCGATGACCACTCGGTAAGACTGCCCGTTAGCGCTACGTGGAGGCATAACCCATTCAATGGCGATAAAGGACGGCCTGACATCGCGGGAGAAGTAATCCCTGAAACTGTGGGATTTGGACTGCAGATGCTGCAACCAGCGTTCCTGCTTCGGTTCAAAGCAGCTGAAAATGTATGAGAGCAGCGAGGTCTTGCCCCCAGCATTCTCAAGGTTCATGCAGCTGTCGATCGGCTCACCTGTGGCAGGGTCGCACAAGTCGAACGTCATCTCCTCATACCAGCTAGTGGGAGATCCGAACCGGTCTACGTAGATCCTTGAAATGCGCATAGGTCATCCTTGATTGGAGGGAGCGGCAGCTGCGGCGACAGCTTTAAAGAGGTTCGGTAGTGTCAACTCGCGCAACTGCACGCGTAGCTGGTGTGTGGGCGTAAAGACGGTCTTATCGAGCATTTCCTCATCGCCCTCATTCCTGACCAATCCATAGTCCTGCAGCCGGCGCAGGCTAACCCTCACGAGACCTTCCACAGACTTCATTGACGCCCGCTCAGCACCAGGTATGAACACTGGAAGATCCAGTAGGAAGCTCCAGCCCGGGCGAAGCTGTTCCGCAGCGTAACTATCGCCTTCAGCGGATGAACGCAGGGAGTTCGCGATAGCGAGAACCTTGTCTCTTATCTCGGCCAAGGTGCTCGGAAATGGGGCTCGCCCCTCGTCTTCTATGTGGTCTGTGGTGGGATAGAAAACTGCAGCAATCGCGAGATGGATCAGTACCATGGCCACCTTGTCCTGCTCTGACATGGATCGCCTCAAGTCAGTCGGGCGGAGTGAAAAGCGGCTGTTCCTACCCGTAGGAGCAATCACCAACCCTCGCTCACTCACGTCGAGAATGACCAACTCCATACCGGCAGCGACTCCGTTGACTACTTCGGCGAACATGCGTTCACCGCGAAACCTTGCCACCAAATGCCGGTAGTCTGGGTCGTTTGCAGGATTGGCCGATATCGCCATTGCCTTGTAGAGCAGCCTAGCTGCATCCTGGCTATCACTGCTGCTCATTACTGCTCTCCTGCTTGATGACATATTTCAGGTCGTCGCCTGATACCACGGACGTCTCGAACTCACCGCTCACTTGGGCATGAAGATGGGGGTAGCGTGACTCGCTGTCGGCGTAGGCGCGATAAAGCTCGTAGGCAACAGCTTTACGTTCGACGAACGTCAGGCCTTCACGTTCAGCGAGTTCGATCAGTTGCCGAAGGTGCCAGGTCTGTCCGGAATGCATCTTCACGTCGAGCCAAGCAAGAGCCGTTGCAATAACCTCGGTCGAGAAGGGATTGGGGATCTGCACAAACTCCGCAATTTCCCCATCAACTTCTTCTTCGTCGCCCTCGTACACGTATGCGTCCCGGCGCTCCAAAAGCGCATCCAGCAAGGTCGACAAATCAAAAATCCTGGGGGGGACAGCAGGGTAAAAGCTGAGTAGAAGGTCTTCTGTGACGCTTGCGATTGCACTCAGAGGCTTTTCCATGAGCGCTGGCAGCAGCTGAAGGTCGATGTCGGGCAAGCCAGAGCGGCGCCGTGCCCGAAAGCCCAACGCCTGCCCCTGAAGAAAACGATCACCCGCCCCTCCAATTTCATTCAGCAAATTCAGACGCTGCAGGTTGGCGCTTTGTAGTTGAAGGTTGAGCTTGACCAGTGGGGCGATGGCGTTCGGGTTGTCCATGCCACGAATTTTGGTGGCAAGCGACTCCATCATGTGATGATCGACCGACTGGCGCTCTGAGACGTGATGGCGCGCTTCATTCAACCGCGGGCTGATGTCTTTGCGCCAATTTACAGTGCCCGGTGAACGATTGGCCTGCCGAATCATCTCCCGGATCATTTGCCGGTGCTCAATAGACAGCAAGCGTGCTCGATTCGCGAGCTCCAGTGCTTGCTCAAAGCGTCCGTTTTCGATGAGGTGAACCAGCATCTTTTCGATGAGAACCTGATAATCCTCAATTTCAAGATCAAGCATCCCCATGAGCACCACGTAGCCCTGCTCAGTCGGGGTGAACCGGACGGTACCTTCGTGATCCTGCTCCAGGCGAACCAGCTTAAAGGTTAGCTCTTTGGTCTCACCGGAGGGCGCGTGAAAATACGATTCTCGGTGCGCAGCGTATCTGTTAGTGGCATTGCTCAACGTGTCGAGCACGACCTCCGCAACACGCATTCTGGCGGGTTCGCTGAGCTCGGCGCGCATCTTTCCGGCTGTGACCATCAAGTGATCACGTACTTCGGTGAGGGTGTACCCCTGATTGATTGCCGCGCCTTCCATCATGTAGAAAAGCGAGGCAAGACAGAGGTAATTGGTATCCAGTCCCTCCAACACCTTGGAATCATCGTCGCCGCGATGCATCGACTTATTGACATCAAGACGCAAAATCGGGCGCAAGAGCAGCAAGTTACGTTGGTGGGCTGTCAGATCGACCAGGTCACCATTCCTCGTGTCAGGAGGCTCTGCCATGTTAGAAAGGTCGTTCATATTCAGCCCACGAATTCCTTGTCGAGCCGTCGGTACCAATCAAGCCGTAACCGAATCATTATGAGGTGGTGTGACTGATACTAGCTTTATGCCTCTAAGCATCGCAACCAAAAAAATAGAACGTAGACGATTTGATGACCAAAGACATTGCAGATCACTCGCAGGCGCAGCAGGAGCGCCTTGCCTACATCGAGCTGAACCTGTGGTTTCTAGGGGAAGTGCGACGGCAGATGCTGGTGAGGCGCTTCCAGATAAAGGCTGCGTCAGCAACTCGGGATCTTGCCCTCTATGCCAGCTTGAACCCAGGCAACCTGACGTACGACGTCAGCGCCAAGACCTTTTTCATTACCCCGAGCTTCCAGCCTATGTACAGCTTCAGCTCGCAACGGGTGATGACTTGGCTGTCTCAAGGGTTTGCGGACGGCTTTCCTGGTGTCTGGGCTGCCGGGGTGCCGGCTCTACAGCCCGCACGCCTGGGCAATCCAAGCCTTGAAACGCTGGGCGTAGTGACGCGGGCCATCTTTCAACAGCAGCCCCTACTCATACGCTACGAGTCTTTAAGCGGTGCAAGCGAGCGTGTAATTGTGCCGCATGTGCTGGTAGACAACGGGCTGCGATGGCATGTACGTGGCTTTGATCGAAAAACGCAAGAGTTCCGGGATTTTGTTGTCACTCGGATCATCGAGCCGCGGATTCTCGATAACGATGTGCCGCTGGACTATGAAACACGGGAGTCCGATAACCAATGGAACCATCAGGTGACGCTGGAAATGGTGCATCATCCTGACCAACCACGACCTGAAGTCACTCACTTGGACTACGAGATGCAGGAGGGCGTGCTGAGGATGACTGTTCAAGCGCTGACTGCCGGCTATACCCTGCGCCAGTGGAGTGTTGACTGTTCACCTGATCACAGCCTCAGAGGCCCGGAGTACCGACTATGGCTCAGGAATAATGAGGTGCTCATAGGCGTGGATAACGCGCTGCTTGCCCCAGGATTTTCAGAGTCGACTGCGGGTTAGTATCACCTGCAGCTTCGCATGCAGACCTGCTTTGAAATGGCGGTGCGATACTCCGTCGTCCTGCGACTCATGTGCGTCGGTCATGAGTTGCGGCGCGGTACCACGTGGTAGGCGCCTCAACTCTAACCGGACAAACACACCGCGCGCGGGCTTGGCGCCTTACCACTCATTCAATTGCTCATGATCACTCTAGCGGTCAAAGCTCACGCTCCCGGGCCATCAGCCCTGCTGCGATAACTGCGGCTCATTCACAACTCAGCGCTGCAGAACCACTCATCATCGACCAAAGCCGTATACATGACCTTCCTCCAATGATTAGCGGGCAGGCTTTGGCTTTGCGCAACGGAACGCAGTTGTTCACGAAATACTTCAGGCGACAGGTTTTTCATGAAACCTCTCCGCTGATCAACCAGGGTGCCCAGGTCTTCAGCAGCGCGCACGAGGTAGCGACGCGCGATGTTAAAAAATTCGAAGTGATTCGACGCTCGCCTTTTATTCACCTCTAGCCACTCATCAGGTGGGCACACCTTATACTGAATAGCGCAGGGAACTTCGTGAGTCACCTCGGCTCTGATCCACATGTCCTCGTGGAAGCACGCGTGATCATAGTTTTCAGCGCAATAAGCATGGGAATGAGCATCCTGGTTTTCGGCGTGGTCCTGGAAGGACTTGGCCACGCAATAGGTGGATTCAGGCTGCGGTAAAGATCAAAAGCAGTTACGCCTTCGCTGCGACAACAGTGCACAGCCCCTGCGGTCCAGGCCCTACCCGAATCGGGCCCGATGCGGGAACTGTCAGAGATTCGCCCAAAGGTCGAAGGACACTCGCTCTTCGGCTGCGCTGAATTGCACCAGGTTCACCCTACTATTTTCAAACGTCTCGGGCTTCCTCAATGCAATGATGCATCGCACATCCCTGTCTCCAAATCCGCTTATCAAGGCCACGAAGTAGGCTTTATCTACATCACCCAATCCATGGCCTAGGCTCTGTGTGAAAAGCCTTGATATTCGGTGATGCTGCGTTGAAAACAGCCCCGGAACGCTCATTTACAACCCGTAAACTCCGCTTCCTCGGCTGTTTTCGCCTTGCCTGACCTTCGTCGCAAGACTTTTCACACAGAACCTAGCACGCAAACCTCAGTTATGGAGTCGAGCCCTGCCCTCTCTACAGCCCCTGAGCCAGTCCGTTTGCCGGTAGCAGAATTCTGTTTCAGACGCGTGCGCTTATGGAATTGTCGCGTCATACGTTACTGTCTGCGCGCTATCACATCCAACAGCTTCTGACTGCCTTTGCGATACCCGATGGTCTCGCCATCATCTTTTTTGAATTTGATCCCGATAACCTCATCCCCAAGCTTCACCGCGCTGACCGATGCGCGAATAACCTCTTGCGGATGCGAGATCACCGCGGGCGAATTGTCACTCGTAACCGAGACGTCATTGACAATCTGCTCGAACAGGTTGCGTTCAGGGTCATACGACCAGGTTGACTGCTGAACAATCCGCTGCGAATGATTCTGGGCATTGATTACCAAGTAGTCAGTGGCCGTACCGTCGTCCTTCAGTACAAGCAGCATCATGGCTCTGGAATCGCCCTCATCCAGCGTGGAGTACCACACCCCGTACAAGTCCTCTTTTTCATAGCGAACCGCTGCGCTATTGGGCTCGCTGGGTGATGGTTGGCTGGCCATGACAGCACCTGTGGGCATCGTCAATGAACACAGCAGGGTTGCCGCTATCACAAAATTTCTCATTTCAACCTGATATCCATTCAGAAAGGTGCGCCACCCTAACAGCGTTTATCTCAATGGAATAGAGCCAGGTTTACCTATCAATGCCACCGCAGAATCGGCCATCCCGTCGCGTCAGCATGCGCCCGCAGCGCTGGATCAGGATTGACTGTATGCGGTTTGGCGACCAGCGAAAGCAACGGCAGGTCATTGCGCGAATCCGAGTAGAAGTACGCACCGTCCAACCCCTCGCCCTGCTCTCGCAGCCAGCTGTGAAGCCGCGCCACCTTGCCGTCCCGGTATGTCAATATCCCGCTGGTATTGCCGGTATAGACGCCCTGCTGGTGTTCAAGGTCAATCGCCAGCACTTCTTCTACGCCCAGTCGCTTGGCGATACGGCTCACCAGGAAGTGCGCAGACGCCGAAATGATCAGCAGGCGGTCGCCCCCTTCGCGATGTCGCGCCAGGCAGGCGATGGCGTCTTCATGGATGCGCGGGGTGATCACATCTTCCACGAAGGGATCCACCGCCTCGGCTACCTCCTCTATCGTGCGGCCCACCAGCGGCGAGAGGCTGAAGGTCATGTAGGTTTCCATGGCCAACTGGCCTTGCGCATAGAGCGCCATGAGTTCGCGGTCGCGCTCGATGAAGCTAGGCCCATCGACCCAGCCGAGCGCGGCCATATGGCTGCTCCACAGGCTGGCACAGTCGCCATCGATAAGGGTGTCGTCCAGATCAAACAGTGCAAGGGCCATCGGCCACCTCCAGGATGCGAAGTCGAGGGGCGAGGGCCTTTTCAACCTTCGCCGGGTGAAATGACAGTAGGATCAGCGAGTGGATTGCGTGGGTGTCGCGACACCGCCAGGCGTCGCCTCGAGTTCACTGACAGGCGTATGACTTGCCGGGCGGCTGTTCCAGAACGGTACCAGCAGCAAACTGGCGAGCAACGCAGCGCCGGTGAAGACGAAAAACACAGTGATGGTGTCGAAGTAGCCAGGCAGCAGCCCACCGAGGATTGCCCCCACCGAGCCGCACCCATTGACGAAGCCTGTGGCGGTGCCCGCGGACTCGCTGGTGCCGAAATCAATGGCGGCGGCGCCGCTGATCATCGAGTCAGGGCCATACAGCGTGACACCCATCATGAACAGCAAGCCGACCACCAGGTAAATGTTGCCGCTTTGCATTGTCGGCACGAACAGTATCAGCCACAGGGTCAGAGCCATCAGGCTGATCACACAGGCCGGCATGCGTCGAGCGCCAAACAGTCTGTCGGAGGCGATGCCGATTAGAATCGGGCCGACCAGCCCCGCGACTTCGAACGCGGACGGCACAATGGCCGAGGCCACTTTGCCGATACTCGGCATGCGCTCGTAGACGATCACCGGCCCCCACATCAAGATGGCATAGCGGGCAGGCTTGAGCAGGAAATACGCTATCCCCAGCATAAGGACCGTACGGTTGGCGAGTACCTTGCGCAGTGCGGCCCGGTAGTTCTCCCGGGGGGCGTCGCTTCGCCCGGGCGGCTGGTCCTCGTCTTCGACAGCAGGCAATCCTACATCCTGCGGGCGATTGCGTTGCAACAGGAAAAACAGCACGGCAACCACGAGCACGACGCCTGCCGAAGCAATGAACGCCATGCGCCAATCATGGGAGATCTGGTACGCCCACCACCCGGCGAACGGCGTTGCAACCAGCCCGCCGAACGCGTAACAGGTGCTCCAGTAGCCCAGCACGCGGCCGCGCTCACGGGTAGCGAAGAAGCATCCGATGTTCTTGCACAGCCCTGACCAGCCTGTGGATTGCGCCAATCCCTGAATCACCATGCAGCTGGCGAAGATCGGTAAAGTCGCGAAGGTGCCCATGGCCAGCGCGGCCAGGGCCGACACCACGAGCCCGCCAAGCACGACGACGCGGGTACCATAACGGTCGGCGAAGACCCCCCAGGCGAACTGGCCGACGGCGTAGGCGGCCAGATACAACGCGTCGAGGTTGGCCATGGCCGCTTTGTCGAGCATGAAGCTTGGGTCTTCGGCGATTCCCAGCTTGGCAACCGAAAAGGCCTTGCGGGTGAAATAGAACGCGGCATAGGCCAGCCACGTGATGATGAATATCTGAATGCGCCAGTGTCGAAGGGACTTCCAGGCATGGCGGGCGTTCTCAGGACTCTTGTACATGTTGTTGTCCTCTGCTGATTACCGCGACGTAGGTCTGGCTCCCCTGCTCTGCTCGATCAGGGCGCCTGCTGGTAGGTATCCGTTTCCTGCGAACTTGATCTTATAGCTTGGTCTAGACCAAGACTTGACCCTGCACGGGGGTGTTCAACATGCAAAGTCAATTTTCAGTTCGGCAGTCTTCGCTACGCCACTGCCGCGGGCTTACGCCAAACCAGCGGCGAAAAGCACGGGAGAACGCACTGGTTTCGGAGTATCCGAGCAACCCCGCCAGGTCAGACACTGGCCGCTTGGGCTGGCGCAGGTAATGCACTGCCAGTTCCCTACGGACCCTTTCGACCAGCTGGCTGAAGCTCAAGCCTGCCTCGCGCAGGTGGCGCTGCAACCCAGCCGAACTGAGCTCCAGCGCCTGCGCGATCTTCTCCAGGCAAGGCTCTCCACCGCTCAGGGCAAGGCGCACCTGAGCGTCAGCCTCATCCAGCAGGTTGCGCCGCTGATCGTGCGCGCCCAGGCGCTGCAGCACGTCCTGGACCAGAAACAGCAAATTGGCATCGCCCTCTGGCATCCGCTGGTCTTTGAGGTCAGCCTTGGGGATGAGCATCGAGTTGCACCCGCGGCCAAAATAGACAGGCGCGCCAAACGCCTGCTGATGCACCTGCCAGTCCTGTGGGCGAGCGTGCTCGAAGCTGACCGCGAACGGTGCCCAGCCTTTACCCAGTACGTGGCGTATCAGGTTAAGCGCCATGCCCATGGTCAGTTCAGCATCCTGTCGACGCTCCAGAATGGCGCTGTGCCGTACTTGGTAATCGAAGCGATAGCACTTGCCGCAGTCAACCAGCCGAATCAAGGTATCGTGCTGGTGGTAAGGAAACGCTGCAGCGAAATTGCGCAGGGCCTCCTCCAGCGTATTGGAAAACAACCCGACATAGCCCAGTAGCCCAAGGGCTTGGGGCTGAAACTGCAGGCCGTAGTGCAAACCAAAGTTATCGCAGTGCGACTGGCGAGCCGCCTCTTCCAAGACCTGGCAGTAATTGGTGAGCGGCAGGCTCAGCGTGGGTTGGCGCAGGCTTTCGGGATTGACCCCTGCGCGCCCCAGTATCAGGTCAATATCGCCTCCGACACCTGTGACGAACCCCTCAAGCCCACTGGCAGCAGCTGACAGAACGCCGAGGTTGCCCGTGACTGGCGAGACGGTGCAGCAGTGCAGTGGAGAGCCCATGGTCTATTCCAGTTGAGGTTCGACGTCTGGGCAATGCAAACACCATGCCCTGCGTTCCTCCCGCAAAAAAGCCCTTTGCAGCTAGAACGCGGCAACGGAACTGGGGTAATGGGTAACATCGAGTAACAATCAGCGGCGCGATTGCAGAGGGTGCTAGTTCTGGTCTAGACCTGCTGGGGAACCTTCATATGAATGCCTGCGCCCAATCCTCAAACAAGCCCGCCAAAACGCCTGTAAAAGCCTTCATTCACATCCGGTAAAGGCCCGTCAGCAGTCTCCAGCGCCGCATTCAGCCACTCTTCAGCCTTGGCGAACACCAGGCGATACAGGTTACGACACAACTGCCGCGCGGCTCTTCCCTCCCAGTCCCCTGGCAGCAGCTCGTCCGGCAGTTGCGGATCGCGTAGCAACAGTCGGCGGTATTCGTGAATCAGCAGCGTACGGGCCAGGAAGCAGTCCTGCGCATCGAGTTGTTGCTGCTCTTTCAAGCCTTGCCACAGTGGCCGGAACAGCTGAATGAATTCACTGTACTGCTGCCCCAGTTCGTCGATACGCCAGCTTTCCCGGACCTGCGCACGCATGGCCTTGGAGGCAAGCACCTCCTGAGCGTGGGTTTCGAACACAATGCTGTCGTCGCTGGCTTCCAGGTCATGCAAGGTGGCCGCCAGGTCGGCGCGGTCCGCCCGTGGGCAGCCCAGCAGGTTCGGTGCCATGGCAGCAAACCCCTGCCACTCCAGCTCCTCGCGCAGTGCCTTGCGCTTGCCAGCCTCGAGTTGCGACAGCAGAACCAGGGTCCAGGCGCCGTCCCAGGCCGGTTGGCTGGGGCTGTAGACCCTTTTGAACGCTTTCTCGAAACGACGCCGGCCGGTACCTGTCAAGCTGTAGTAGCTGCGCCGACCAACCTTTTCGGCGGTCAGCCAGCCTTCCTTGGTCAGGCGGAAGATCGACGTGCGAATCAGCCGTTCGTTGATGCCGATCGGCTCCAGCAGGTTGATCAGGCTACCCAGCCAGACGGTGCCGCCGTGCGGTTCGATGGCGTCGCCGTACAAGGTAATGATCAGGGAACTGGCGCGGATCGGCGTCTGTTCCTGGAAGCGGGTGATCAGGTTGTTCAGTGGGGCGAGATTGCTCATGGGCGAACTGTGCGCGAATAAAGCATTGACTATACCTGCGCGGCGGACCGTCTGACCATGGCATGACGCTGCCAGGCTCATGCCGGTGCCGGGCCCTTGGGCCTGACGCCGGTGTCTTGCATGCGTTGGCGTTCGGGCTCGGCTTGGTTCAGTGGCAGGCATTCCACCATGCTATTCATGCAACGTTGTGCCAGGTGTTGGTACTCGGCCGTGCCGCGTTGCTTCCAGGCCAGTTCCTGTTCGCCCAGTGAACGTTTGACCTGGGCTGGTGAGCCCATCACCAGGCTTTGTGCTGCGCATTCGAAACCCGCCTTGACGAATGCAGTGGCCGCTACGATGCAGCGCGGCGCCACCCGGGCACCGTCCATGACCACGGCGTTCATGCCGATCAAGGCGTCCTCACCGATGCGGCAGCCATGCAAGACGGCGCCGTGCCCGATGTGCCCGTTGCGTTCGACCACGGTGTCGCCACCGGGGAAGCCATGCATCACGCAGGTGTCCTGCAGGTTGGCCCCTTCTTCCAGCACGATGCGGCCGAAATCCCCCCGCAGTGATGCCAGCGGACCTACGTAGCAGCGAGGGCCGATGATGACATCGCCAATCAGCACGGCGCTGGGATGCACATAAGCTGTCGGATCAACCACGGGCGTCAGGCCGTCCAGTCGATAGCAAGGCATGGCGTAAAGCTCCTGAAATCATGAGAAATTCAGCTGAATCTTGTATCGAATGCTGGATGTCGTCAATCGTCGGATTTATGTATCGCTTTTTCTATCGAGGATTGCATATTTCTAGCGAGAGGATTGGGGCGCGCACCTGCCTTCATTCAGGTATTGGCGGATTTGACCGTGCCGTCGTTGTCTTTCAGGGACCACCGTAAGAGATACGTAAAACGATTTTAGATATTGCGTGAATGTATCACATGATGCATATACTGATACCACCTGGACGTGACCCAGCATCACGCCCCTGCAGACAATTCCAAGAAATGCCGGCCCCACGATGTGCCGTGCGTGCAGCCAGAGGAACCCGACATGCCGCGATATCTCGATGTGCAGGCGCCTGAACACGGCGTCCAGCTCATTACCCTGCAACGGCCCGAGGCGCTCAACGCCCTGTGCACCGAGCTACTGGCAGAGCTGGCCGCTGCGCTGGAAGCGGCCGGGCAAGACGAACAGACCCGCGCGGTGGTCATCACCGGCAGCCGCAAGGCATTCGCCGCAGGCGCCGATATCCGCGAGATGGCCGAGCGCGACCTGGTCGGCATCCTCAACGACCCCCGGGTGGCCCACTGGCAAAGCATCGCCGCCTTCGCCAAGCCACTGATCGCCGCCGTCAACGGCTACGCCCTGGGTGGCGGCTGCGAACTGGTGATGTGTGCCGACATCATCATCGCCGGCAGCGACGCCCGTTTCGGCCAGCCGGAAATCAACCTCGGCATCATCCCCGGTGCCGGTGGAACCCAGCGCCTGCTACGGATAGTAGGCAAGCCGCTGGCCATGCAAATGGTGCTGACCGGTGAAGCCATCACCGCCCCTCATGCATTGCAGGCCGGGCTGGTCAGCGAAATCACCCAGCCGGAACTCACCGTAGAACGCGCCCTGCACATCGCCCGCAGCATCGCCGCCAAGGCCCCGCTGGCAGTGCGCCTGGCCAAGGAAGCGTTGCTCAAGGCCGGCGATACCGACCTGGCCAGCGGCCTGCGTTTCGAACGGCATGCCTTCACCTTGCTGGCCGGCACTGCCGACCGCGACGAAGGTATCCGTGCCTTCCAGGAAAAACGCCAGGCCCGCTTCCAGGGCCGCTGATCATCTTTCCCCCGACTGACGGAGCGAGTCTGTCATGACTTTCCAGCACATCCTGTTTTCCATCGAGGACGGCGTCGCCCTCCTCTCGTTGAATCGCCCCGAGCAGCTGAACAGCTTCAATACCGCCATGCACCTGGAGGTGCGCGAGGCGCTCAAGCAAGTACGCCAGAGCAGCGAAGCCCGGGTGTTGTTGCTGACTGCCGAAGGCCGGGGTTTCTGCGCCGGCCAGGACCTGTCCGACCGAAACGTCGCCCCGGGCGCCGAGATGCCGGACCTGGGCGAATCGATCGACAAGTTCTACAACCCGCTGGTGCGCACCCTGCGCGACCTGCCGCTGCCGGTGGTTTGTGCAGTGAACGGCGTGGCAGCCGGCGCCGGTGCCAACATCCCGCTGGCCTGCGACCTGGTGCTGGCGGCCCGCTCGGCCAGCTTCATCCAGGCCTTCTGCAAGATCGGCCTGGTACCCGACTCCGGCGGCACCTGGCTGCTGCCGCGCCTGGTCGGCATGGCACGGGCCAAGGCTCTGGCGATGCTGGGCGAGCGCCTGGGCGCCGAACGGGCTCAGCAATGGGGGCTGATCCACCGCGTGGTGGACGATGCCGCGTTGCGTGACGAAGCCCTCACCCTCGCCCGCCAGCTCGCCACCCAGCCCACTTACGGTCTGGCCCTGATCAAGCGCAGCCTGAACGCCAGTTTCGACAACGGTTTCGATGAACAGCTGGAGCTGGAGCGCGACCTGCAGCGCCTGGCCGGGCGCAGCGAGGATTATCGCGAAGGCGTGAGTGCCTTCATGAACAAGCGCACGCCGGCATTCAAGGGGCGTTGATCATGAGCGCACTCGCAAGCAATGCCCAAGTGGCGGTGATCGGTGCAGGCGCCATGGGCGCAGGCATCGCCCAGGTTGCGGCCCAGGCCGGCCACCCGGTAAAGCTCTACGACAACCGCCCGGGCGCTGCCGCCCAGGCGGTGGCCGGCATAGACCGGCAACTTGCCCGCCTGGTGGAAAAAGGCAAGATGCAGGCTGCCGAGCGGGAAGCCATAAGCGCCCGGCTTTGCCCGGTAGACGCCCTCGAAGCCCTGGCCGATGCTCGCCTTGTGATCGAGGCCATCGTCGAGAACCTGCAGGTCAAGCAGGCGCTGTTCAGCCAGCTGGAAGCCTTGTGCGCCACCGACTGCATCCTCGCCAGCAACACTTCGTCGCTGTCCATCACCAGCCTCGCCGCCGGGCTGAAACGCCCGCACCAGGTGGTTGGCATGCACTTCTTCAACCCGGCGCCGCTGATGGCCCTGGTCGAAGTGGTGTCAGGCCTGGTCACCGCCCCGGCCATTGCCGCGTGCATTCATGCCACCGCCCAGGCTTGGGGCAAGCAGCCGGTGCACACGCGCTCCACGCCGGGCTTCATCGTCAACCGCGTGGCGCGGCCGTTCTACGCCGAAAGCCTGCGCCTGCTGCAGGAAGGCGCAGCCGATTGCGCCAGCCTCGATGCGCTGCTGCGTGATGCCGGTGGGTTCCGCATGGGCGCATTCGAACTCACCGACCTGATCGGCCACGATGTGAATTACGCCGTTACCTGTTCGGTCTTCGATGCGTTCTATGGCGACTTCCGCTTCCAGCCTTCGCTTGTGCAAAAAGAACTGGTGGACGCGGGCCGCCTCGGGCGCAAGACCGGCCAGGGCTTCTATAGCTATGCCGAAGGCGCCGAACGCCCGCAGCCAGCCGAACTGCATAGCCCCGCCATAGTCGATGCCTGTGTCGTCGAAGGCGACCTGGGGGTGATGCAGCCTCTGGCCGAACGCCTGCGCCAAAGCGGCGTCGCCGTGACCCAGCGCGCCGGCAGCGGCCTGATCCAGGTGGGCGATGCCACCCTGGCGTTGTCCGATGGCCGCCTGGCCAGCCAGCGCGCCCGGGAAGATGGCCTGCGCAATCTGGTGCTGCTCGACCTGGCCCTGGACTACAGCACCGCCACCCGCCTCGCCATCAGCTGGTCGGCCGACACCAGCGATAACGCTCGCGACCAGGCGGTGGCCTTGCTGCGGCGTGCCGGCCTGAAGGTAACGGCGGTCGCCGACCTGCCCGGCCTGGTGGTGCTGCGTACCGTGGCGATGCTGGCCAACGAGGCCGCCGATGCCGTGCTGCAAGGTGTCGGCAGCGCCGCCGACATCGACCTGGCCATGCGCGCCGGCGTCAACTACCCCTGCGGCCCGCTGGCCTGGGCCGCGAACCTCGGCGTCCCCCACACCCTGCGCGTGCTCGACAACCTGCAGCGCAGCTACGGCGAGAGCCGCTACCGCCCTTCCCTGCTGTTACGCCGCTGCGAAGCCAAAGGAGGCACCCTGCATGACTGAAGTCGAACTGGCACAAGCCTGTGCCGAGGCCATGTACGCACGCGACCAGGCCACCCAGGGCCTGGGCATCCGCCTGCTGGAAGCCGGCCCGGGCCAGGCATGCCTGCGCATGCCGGTACGCGCCGACATGATCCAGGGGCATGGCACCTGCCATGGTGGCTTCCTGTTCGCCCTGGCCGATTCGGCGTTTGCCTTCGCCTGCAACAGTTACGACCAGGCCAGCGTAGCGCTGGGCTGTAGCATCGACTACCTGGCCCCGGCGCTGCGCGATGACGTGCTTACCGCCCGCGCCAGCGAGGTCAGCCGCAAGGGCCGCACCGGCCTGTACCACGTCCGCATCGAGAACCAGCGCGGTGAGCTGGTGGCGATGTTCCATGGCAAATCCTACAAAGTGCGCGGCACCGTGCTGGCGCAGGAGACGCAAGATGACTGAACACACCCTGGCCGATGCCTTGATCATCGACGCCGTGCGCACCCCGATTGGCCGTTATGCCGGGGCCTTGAGCGGCGTGCGCGCCGATGACCTGGCCGCCATCCCGCTCAAGGCCCTGATCCAGCGCCACCCCGAACTGGACTGGAAAGCCATCGACGACGTCATCCTCGGCTGCGCCAACCAGGCTGGCGAGGACAACCGCAACGTCGCGCATATGGCCAGCTTGCTGGCCGGGTTGCCGATCGAAGTGCCGGGCACCACCATCAACCGCCTGTGTGGCTCCGGCCTGGACGCCATCGGCAATGCGGCCCGCGCCCTGCGCTGCGGCGAAGCTGGGCTGATGCTGGCCGGCGGCGTGGAGTCGATGTCACGCGCGCCGTTCGTCATGGGCAAGTCGGAGCAGGCGTTCGGCCGTGCGGCCGAACTGTTCGACACCACCATCGGCTGGCGTTTCGTCAACCCGCTGATGAAGGCGGCCTTCGGCACCGATTCGATGCCGGAAACGGCCGAGAACGTTGCGCAGCAGTTTGGTATTTCTCGCGCCGATCAGGACGCCTTCGCCCTACGCAGCCAGCACAAGGCCGCCGCTGCACAGGCACGCGGGCGCCTGGCACGGGAAATCGTGCCGGTCGAGATCCCGCAGCGCAAAGGCCCGGCCAAAGTGGTCGAGCACGACGAACATCCCCGCGGCGACACCACCCTGGAGCAACTGGCCATGCTGGGTACCCCGTTCCGCGACGGCGGCAGCGTCACCGCCGGCAATGCCTCCGGGGTCAACGATGGTGCCTGCGCCCTGCTGCTCGCCAGCAGCGCCGCCGCCCGCCGCCATGGCCTGAAGGCTCGCGGCCGCATCGTCGGCATGGCGGTGGCCGGGGTCGAACCACGGCTGATGGGCATCGGCCCGGTACCGGCTACCCGCAAGGTGCTGGAGCTTGTCGGGCTGTCGCTGGCCGACATGGACGTCATCGAACTCAACGAGGCTTTTGCCGCCCAGGGCCTTGCGGTACTGCGCGAGCTCGGCCTGGCCGACGACGACGCGCGGGTCAACCGCAACGGCGGTGCCATCGCCCTTGGCCACCCGTTGGGCATGAGCGGTGCACGTCTGGTCACCACCGCGTTGCACGAGCTGGAAGAAACCGCCGGACGCTACGCCCTGTGCACCATGTGCATCGGCGTTGGCCAAGGCATCGCGATGGTCATCGAACGCCTCTGAGCAGCTCAGACCATCGGCTTGTTACCGAACCGAACGCAGCCGTATATGCTGCTTCCATGACACTCACCACGCGGCCTGCAACCAGTACCGCGCGGCGTACAAGAACAATTCGAGTGAAGCCATGAACATCTACCATGATGCCGATCGTGCCCTGCTGGACCCGATGGAAACCGCCAGCGTCGACGCCCTGCGCCAGCACCAGCTGGAGCGCCTGCGCTGGAGCCTGAAGCACGCCTACGACAACGTGTCGCTGTATCGCCAGCGGTTCACCGAGTGCGGCGCCCACCCCGACGACCTCAAGTGCCTCGAAGACCTGGCGAAGTTCCCGTTCACCGGCAAGAACGACCTGCGCGACAACTACCCCTACGGCATGTTCGCCGTGCCCCAGCAAGAGGTGGTGCGCCTGCACGCCTCCAGTGGCACCACCGGCAAGCCGACGGTGGTGGGCTACACCCAGAACGACATCGATACCTGGGCCAATGTGGTCGCCCGCTCGATCCGTGCCGCGGGTGGACGCAAGGGCGATAAGGTGCATGTCTCCTACGGCTACGGCCTGTTCACCGGCGGGCTTGGCGCGCATTACGGTGCCGAGCGCCTGGGCTGCACGGTGATTCCCATGTCTGGCGGTCAGACCGAGAAGCAGGTGCAGCTGATCCGTGATTTCCAGCCCGACATCATCATGGTTACCCCGTCCTACATGCTTAACCTGGCCGACGAGATCGAGCGCCAGGGCATCGACCCGCAAGACCTCAAGCTGCGCCTGGGCATATTCGGCGCCGAACCTTGGACCGACGAGCTGCGCCGCTCTATCGAGCAACGGCTGGGCATCGATGCCCTCGACATTTATGGCCTGTCGGAAATCATGGGGCCTGGAGTGGCGATGGAGTGCCTTGAAACCAAGGATGGCCCGACCATCTGGGAGGACCATTTCTACCCCGAGATCATCGACCCGGTCACCGGTGCGGTGTTACCGGACGGCCAACTGGGCGAACTGGTGTTCACCTCGCTGAGCAAGGAAGCGTTGCCCATGGTGCGCTACCGCACCCGCGACCTCACTCGCCTGCTGCCCGGTACCGCCAGGCCAATGCGGCGGATCGGCAAGATCACCGGCCGCAGTGATGACATGCTGATCATTCGCGGGGTCAACGTGTTCCCGACCCAGATCGAGGAACAGGTGCTAAAAATAAAACAGCTTTCCGAGCTTTATGAGATTCATCTGTATCGCAATTGCAACCTGGATAGCGTCGAGGTGCATGTGGAACTGCGTGCGGAGTGTCAGCACCTCGATGAAGGCCAGCGCAAGCTGTTGACCGGGGAGCTGACCAAGCAGATCAAGACCTATATCGGCATCAGCACCCAGGTGCGCCTGCAGCCCTGCGGCACGCTCAAGCGTTCCGAGGGCAAGGCCTGCCACGTGTTCGACAAACGGTTGGCCAGCTGATTCTTTCGGCTGCCTTTTCGGCCCCGGCATCGTCCGGGGCTTTTTTTTGCTTTTTTTCGGCTGGCCTCTTCGCGGGTAAACCCGCTCCCACAGGAATTGCATGATGCCTGGGGGCTGCACATGACCTGTGGGAGCGGGTTTACCCGCGAAAGGGCCGCCAATGTGATACACAAATCTAATGCGATACACATAAAACTGTTTGACGTTATGTTTTGTATCGCTTACAAATGACTCATGCCTTAGCAGGAGTCGCAGCACATGTACGCACAGCTAGTGGAAACCGGAGTCAAGCGCGTCAAGTCGCTGGAAGAGATGTCGCCCGAGGAGCGCAACTTCCAGGAAAAGATCGACGCCGAAATCAAGATCGAAGCCAAGAACTGGATGCCCGAGGCCTACCGCCAGACCCTGATCCGGCAGATCTCCCAGCACGCCCACTCGGAAATCGTCGGCATGCTGCCCGAAGGCAACTGGGTCACCCGTGCCCCCAGCCTCAAGCGCAAGCTGCAGCTGATGGCCAAGATCCAGGACGAAGCCGGCCACGGCCTGTACCTGTACAGCGCCATGGAGACCCTGGGCGCCGAGCGTGACGAAGAAATCGCCAAGCTGCACAGCGGCAAGGCCAAGTATTCGAGCATCTTCAACTACCCCACCCTCAGCTGGGCCGACATGGGCGCGGTTGGCTGGCTGGTGGATGGCGCCGCCATCGTCAACCAGGTGGTGCTGCAGCGCACCTCATATGGCCCTTATTCACGCGCCATGATTCGCATCTGCAAGGAAGAGAGCTTCCACCAGCGCCAGGGCTACGAAATGCTCCTGACCATGATGCGCCACGGCACCCAGGCCCAACGGGACATGGTCCAGGACGCTATCAACCGCCTGTGGTGGCCGGCGCTGATGATGTTCGGCCCCAGCGACGAACATTCCCCCAACAGTGCCCAGTCCATGGCCTGGAAGATCAAGCGCCAGACCAACGACGAACTGCGCCAGCGCTTCATCGACCAGACCGTGCCGCAGCTCGAACTGCTCGGCTGTACCGCCCCCGATCCCGAGTTGAAGTGGAACGCCGAACGCGGCCACTACGACTTCGGCGAGATCCAGTGGGACGAGTTCTACGAAGTGATCAAGGGCAATGGCCCGTGCAACCAGGAACGCGTTGCCACCCGACGCAAGGCCATCGAGGACGGCGCCTGGGTACGTGAGGCTGCGGTGGCGTACGCGCGCAAGCAACAGAACAAGAACGCCGCCTGAGCGGCGATTGATGCGGAGATCGAATATGTCTGTCTGGACCCTCTACGAAGTGTTCGTGCGCAGCAAGCACGGCCTTAACCACAAGCATGTCGGCAGCGTGCACGCTGCCGATGCGGCCATGGCCATCGAAAACGCCCGTGAGCTGTATACCCGCCGCAGCGAAGGCGTAAGCCTGTGGGTGGTACCCTCGGCCCTGATCACCGCCTCCTCCCCCGACGAGAAAGACCCGCTGTTCGCCCCGGCGGACGACAAGGTCTATCGCCATGCCAGCTTCTACCAACTGCCCGACGAAGTCGGGCACATGTGAGGTTGGCCATGCACAAGCACGATCTGATCCCTTATCTGCTGTTGCTCGGCGACAGCGCCCTGGTGCACGGCCAGCGCCTTTGTGAATGGTGTGGCCGGGCCCCGGCCCTGGAAGAAGAACTGGCCTTGATGAACGTGGGCCTCGACCTGGTCGGCCAGGCGCGTAACTGGCTGGAATACGCCGCCGAGTTGCTGGATGACGACCGTGATGCTGACGCCCTGGCCTTCCGTCGTGACGAGCGGGCCTATCGCAATCTGCTGCTGGTCGAGCAACCCAATGGCGATTTCGCCGTGACCATGACCAAGCAGTTCCTCTATGACGCCTGGCATTTCGCTGTGCTCCAGGGCCTGGCCGGTTCTCGTGACGAGCGTATTGCAGGCATCGCTGGCAAAGCCTTGAAAGAGGTCACCTACCACCTGCGCCGCTCCGGCGAATGGGTACAGCGCCTGGGCGGCGGCACCGAAGAAAGCCGCCAGCGCATGCTGGCAGCCATCCCGGCCCTGTGGCGCTTTACCGTTGAACTCACCACCGGCAGCGACAACGAGGCACAACTGGCCCAGGCCGGCATCGCTGCAGACCCGGCTACCGTTGGCGCAGCCTGGCTCAAGAAGGTTTCCGAGCTCTTCAGCTCGGTCGAACTGCCACTGCCCAAGGCCGCCAGCCACTTCTACCTGGACGGCCGCAAAGGCCTGCACACCGAGCACCTGGGCCTGCTGCTGGCCGAGATGCAGTTCCTGCCAAGGGCCTACCCCGATGCAACCTGGTGAGCTGATTGTCGGCGACCGTGGCGCACGCGCGCCGCGCGGTGATGACCTGGCCCGCGCCTGGGCGGTACTGGCCCAGGTCATGGACCCGGAAGTGCCCGTGGTCAGCGTGGTCGACCTGGGCATCGTACGCGAACTCGACTGGCGTGCCGGCCACTTGCACCTGGTGGTCACGCCGACCTACTCCGGTTGCCCGGCCACCGAAGTGATCGAGGCGGATATCCGCCAGGCGCTGGAGCAGGCGGGTTTCCCGGCGCCTGAACTGGAGCGCCAGCTGACGCCGGCCTGGACGACCGACTGGCTCAGCGAGCTGGGTCGCGAACGCCTGCGTATCTATGGCATCGCCCCACCGCAAGGCAGTGCCAACAAGCGCAGCCTGCTCGGCGAGGCGCCCCAGGTGTGCTGCCCGCAGTGCGGCAGCGCCCAGACCGAATTGCTCAGCCAGTTCGGCTCCACCGCTTGCAAGGCGCTATACCGCTGCCGCGAGTGCCTGGAGCCGTTCGACTATTTCAAATGCATTTGAGCCGTGGAGAACGCCATGAGCCTGTTTCACAGCCTGACCATCAAGCAAGTGCGCAACGAGACGCGCGACGCGGTGTCGATTGCCTTCGACGTGCCTGAACACCTGCGCGATACGTTCCGCTTTACCCAGGGCCAGTACCTGGTCATGCGTACCCAGCTGGACAACGAAGAAGTCCGCCGCTCCTACTCCATCTGCAGCGCCGTCCAGGACGGCGAGCTGCGCGTGGCAGTCAAGCGCGTGCCAGGTGGGCGTTTCTCGGCATTCGCCAATGACCTGCTCAAAGTTGGCCAACAACTGGAAGTGATGCCGCCATCCGGCAGTTTCTTCGTGCCGCTGGACCCAGCCCGCCAGGGCAACTACCTGGCGGTGGCCGCCGGCAGTGGCATTACCCCGATCCTGTCGATCATCGCCACTACCCTGGCCAGCGAGCCGCTCAGCCGCTTCACCCTGCTGTACGGCAACCGCTCCAGTTCCGGGGCGCTGTTTCGCGACAAGCTCGAAGACCTGAAGAACCGCTACCTCGAGCGCCTGAACCTGATTTTCGTGTTCAGCCGCGAGCAGCAGGATGTCGACCTGTACAACGGCCGCATCGATGCCGACAAGTGCGGCCAGTTGTTCTCGCGCTGGATGGACGTTGTCAGCCTGGATGCTGCATTCATCTGCGGCCCACAGGCGATGACCGAGACGGTGCGCGACAGCCTGCGGGCCAATGGCCTGGCCAAGGACCGCATCCATTTCGAGCTGTTCGCTGCAGCCGGCAGCGAAGCCCGCCGGGAGGCCCGCGAGGCGGCGCGTCAGGTGGACTCGGCGCTCAGCCACATTACCGTGATCAGCGACGGCCGCGCCCTCACCTTCGACCTGCCACGCAACACCCAGAACGTGCTGGACGCCGGCAATGCAATCGGCGCCGAGCTGCCGTACTCGTGCAAGGCCGGCGTGTGCTCGACCTGCAAGTGCCGGGTAATCGAGGGCGAAGTGGAGATGGACAGCAACCATGCCCTGGAGGATTACGAAGTGGCGGCCGGGTATGTGCTGTCGTGCCAGACCTACCCGGTGAGCGACAAGGTGGTGCTCGATTTCGACCAGCTCTGAGACCGCGTCGCCTGCTTCGCGGGCGCGCCCGCTCCCACAGGGATAGCACAAGTCTCAAGCACACCGCCGCACCTGTGGGAGCGGGCATGCCCGCGAAGAGGCCCTAAGCAACACCGCAACACCCGCGTGACCTCACCAAAACAATTACAACACCCAGAGATCGCAACCCATGACACCCGAACGCATCGAAAGCATCGCCAACCACCCCGACTTCCAGCACCTGGTGCAGCGCAAACGCCGCCTCAACGGCAGCCTGACCCTGGCCATGCTGGTGATCTACTACGGCTTCGTCCTGCTGGTGGCATTTTCCCCCAGCACCCTCGGCCGGTCCCTCAGCGGTGGCGTGACCACCGTCGGCATGCTGGTGGGCGTGCTGATGGTGCTGCTGTCCTTCGCCCTGACCGGTATCTACGTGCACCGCGCCAACAACGTGCTCGACCCGCTCAACGACAAGGTCAAGCAGGAGTGCGCACAATGAACTGGACCGCCATCTCGATGTTCATGGTGTTTGTCTGCTTCACCTTGCTGGTCACCCGCTGGGCGGCCATGCGCACCCGCTCGGCCAGCGACTTCTACACCGCTGGGGGGGGCCTGAGCGGCATGCAGAACGGCCTGGCGATCGCCGGCGACATGATCAGCGCCGCGTCGTTCCTGGGCATCTCGGCAATGATGTTCATGAACGGCTACGACGGCCTGCTGTATGCCCTGGGCGTACTGGCCGGCTGGCCGATCATCCTGTTCCTGATCGCCGAACGCCTGCGCAACCTGGGCAAGTACACCTTCGCCGACGTGGTCAGCTACCGCCTGGCGCAAACCCCGGTGCGCCTGACCTCGGCCTTCGGCACCCTGGTGGTGGCGCTGATGTACCTGGTGGCACAGATGGTCGGTGCCGGCAAGCTGATCGAACTGCTGTTCGGCATCAGCTATCTGTACGCGGTGATGCTGGTCGGTGTGCTGATGGTCGCCTACGTCACCTTCGGCGGCATGCTCGCCACCACCTGGGTGCAGATCATCAAGGCGGTGATGCTGCTGTCGGGTACCAGCTTCATGGCCTTCATGGTGCTCAAGCATTTCGGCTTCAGCACCGAAGCGATGTTCGCCAGCGCCGTGGCCGTGCATGCCAAGGGCCAGGCGATCATGGCCCCGGGCGGCTTGCTGTCCAACCCGGTGGATGCCATTTCGCTGGGGCTGGGCATGATGTTCGGCACGGCCGGCCTGCCCCACATCCTGATGCGCTTCTTTACCGTCAGCGATGCCAAGGAGGCGCGCAAGAGCGTGTTCTATGCCACCGGTTTCATCGGCTATTTCTACCTGCTGCTGATCGTCATCGGCTTTGGCGCCATCGTCATGGTCGGCGCCGAGCCCTCCTACCGCGATGCCACCGGCGCGATCATCGGCGGTGGCAACATGGTCGCCGTGCACCTGGCCCAGGCGGTGGGTGGCAACCTGTTCCTCGGCTTCATCTCCGCCGTGGCCTTCGCCACCATCCTCGCCGTGGTCGCCGGCCTGGCGTTGTCCGGGGCTTCGGCCGTATCCCACGATCTGTATGCCTGCGTGATGCGCCAGGGCAAGGCCAGCGAGCAGGAGGAAATGCGCGTGTCGCGTATCGCCACCCTGCTGATCGGTTTGCTGGCGGTGATCCTCGGCCTGATGTTCGAGTCGCAGAACATCGCCTTCCTCTCCGGCCTGGTGCTGGCGGTGGCGGCCTCGGTCAATTTCCCGGTACTGCTGCTCTCGATGTTCTGGAAAGGCCTGACCACTCGTGGCGCGGTGTGCGGCAGCATGGCCGGCCTGGTCTCGGCGGTGCTGCTGGTAGTGCTGGGCCCGGCGGTGTGGGTCAACGTGCTGCATCACGAACAGGCGCTGTTCCCCTACAGCAACCCCGCACTGTTCTCCATGAGCCTGGCGTTCCTCGGCGCCTGGGTGTTCTCGGTTACCGACGGCTCCCAACGCGCCAGCGAGGAACGTGGCCGTTACCTGGCGCAGTTCATCCGCTCCATGACCGGCATCGGCGCTGCCGGTGCCAGCAAGCACTGACTTCAAGGAAGAACAACCATGTCGGGTAAAACAACAACAATGAACCGTACACACTTCATGTCAGCCGCCTGGCTGGCCGCCCTCGCCCTGCCGGTACCGGCAATGGCGGACTTCATCGGTGACAGCCACGCCCGGCTGGAGCTGCGCAACCACTACCTCAACCGTGACTTCCGCCAGAGCAACGCTGCGCAGGCCAAGGCCGAGGAATGGGGCCAGGGCTTCACCGCCAAGCTGGAATCGGGCTTCACAGAGGGCACGCTCGGCTTTGGCGTCGATGCCATGGGGCAACTGGGTATCAAGCTCGACTCCAGCCGCGACCGCCGCAACACTGGCCTGCTGCCCTTTGGCCCGAACAGCCATGAACCGGTCGACGACTACAGCGAACTGGGCTTGACCGGCAAACTGCGGCTGGCCAAGAGCACCCTGCGCCTGGGCACCCTGCAACCGATCCTGCCAGTGGTGGTGTACAACGACACCCGCCTGCTGGCCTCCACCTTCCAGGGCGGTCTGCTGACCAGCCAGGACCTAGCAGGCCTGACCTTCAACGCCGGCCGCCTGACCAAGGCCAACCTGCGTGACTCCTCGGGGCGCGATGACATCGGCTACGGCGCCGCCAGCAGCGACCACCTGGACTTCGGTGGCGGCAGCTATGCCATCACCCCTCAATCCAGCGTCAGCTACTACTACGCCAAGCTCGAAGATATCTATCGCCAGCAGTTCGTCGGCCTGGTCGATACTCGCCCGCTGGGTGAAGGCCTGAGCCTGCGCACCGACCTGCGCTACTTCGACAGCCGCGAAGACGGCGCCAAACGTGCCGGCACCATCGACAACCGCAACTTCAACGCCATGTTCACACTTGGTGTGCGGGCCCACAAGTTCACCGCCACATGGCAACAGATGTCCGGCGACAGCGCGTTCCCGTTCGTCAACGGCGGCGACCCGTTCACCGTCAACCTGGTTACCTACAACACCTTCACCCGCGCCGGGCTGGATTCTTGGCAGTTGCGCTACGACTACGACTTCGTTGCCATGGGCATTCCCGGCCTGAGCTTCATGACCCGCTACACCGACGGCCGTCACGCCGAAACCGCCACGCTCAGCAACGGCCGCGAGCGCGAGCGCGACACCGACATTACCTATGTCATCCAGAGCGGCCCGTTCAAGGACGTCAGCCTGCGTTGGCGCAACGTCACCTTCCGCTCCGGCAATGGCCTGACCAACGCCGTGGACGAAAACCGCCTGATCATCGGCTACACCCTGGCGCTGTGGTAACAGCGCCTTCCTCATCTCTGAACAGCATGGAGAACAGCATGTCTGCCGCCCCTACCCTGCAAAGCTTCATCGCCGGCCGCTGGCTCGGCCAGCACGGCGCCCAGGCCTTGCGCAGCGCCCTCGACGGCCACGTGCTTGCCTACAGCCATGAAGAACGCCCGGACTTCGCCGAAGCCATGGATTTCGCCCGGGCCCGAGGCCTGGCCAGCCTGATGGCCATGGACTTCCAGCAGCGCGCCGCACGCCTGAAGGCCCTGGCCTTGTACCTGGCCGAGCGCAAGGAGCAGCTCTACGCGCTGTCCCACCACAGCGGCGCCACCCGTGCCGACAGCTGGATCGACATCGAAGGTGGCAATGCCACATTGTTCTCCTATGCCGGCATCGGCAGCCGTGAGTTGCCGTCGGGCAACCTGGTGCACGAAGGCCCGGCCATCCCGCTGGGCAAGCAAGGCCATTTCGCCGGCAGCCACATCCTGGTGCCGCGCGCCGGCGTGGCGGTGCACATCAACGCCTTCAACTTCCCCATCTGGGGCATGCTGGAGAAGTTCGCCCCGACTTTCCTGGCCGGCATGCCATGCATCGTCAAGCCGGCGACCTCGACCAGCTACCTGACCGAGGCCGTGGTGCGTCTGATGCATGCCTCCGGCCTGCTGCCCGAAGGCAGCCTGCAACTGGTGATCGGCAGCACCGGCGACCTGCTCGACCGCCTGCAGGGCCAGGACGTGGTGACCTTCACCGGCTCCGCCGACACTGCCGCCAAGCTGCGCGTCACGCCGAACCTGGTGCGCAACGCGGTGCCGTTCAGCGCCGAGGCCGACTCGCTGAACTGCGCCATTCTCGGCCCGGACGTGACCCCGGACAGCGAGGAATTCGATCTGTACATCAAGGAAGTGGTGCGGGAAATGACCACCAAGGCCGGGCAGAAGTGCACCGCCATCCGCCGCGCCATCGTCCCGGCCAGACACATCGACGCCGTTGCCACGCGCTTGCGCGAGCGGTTGCGCAAGGTGGTAGTCGGCGACCCTTCGCTGGAAGGCGTGCGCATGGGTGCCCTGGCCTCGCATGACCAGCAGCACGACGTGGCCGAGCGCGTGCGCAGCCTGCTGCAGAGTTGCGACCAGCTGTTCGGCGCCAGTGATGGCTTTGCCCCGCGTGGCGAAGGCGTGGCCGAGGGTGCATTCTTTGCCCCAACCCTGCTGCAGGCCCGCGACCCGCATGCTGAAGGCGGAGCCCACGATATCGAAGCGTTCGGCCCGGTCAGCACGCTGATGGCCTATGACGACCTCGACGAAGCCCTGGTGCTGGCCGCGCGGGGCAAAGGCAGCCTGGTGGCCACCCTGGTCACCGCCGACCGTGGCGTCGCCGCCAAGGCCATCCCGGTCGCCGCTGCCTGGCATGGCCGGTTGCTGGTGCTCGACCGCGAAGCGGCCAAGGAATCCACCGGGCATGGCTCGCCATTGCCGCAACTCAAGCACGGTGGCCCGGGCCGCGCCGGTGGTGGTGAAGAACTGGGTGGCCTGCGTGCGGTCAAGCACTACCTGCAACGCGCTGCGGTGCAGGGTTCGCCGAGCATGCTCACGGCGGTTACCGGCGAGTACGTGCGTGGTGGCGAAGTGATCGAAAGCGAAGTGCACCCGTTCCGCCGCTACTTCGAGCAGCTGCGCATCGGCGAATCACTGCTTACCCACCGCCGCACCGTGACCGAAGCCGACCTGGTCAACTTCGGCTGCCTGTCGGGCGACCATTTCTACATGCATTTCGACGAGATCGCCGCCAGGGAATCGCAGTTCGGCAAGCGTATCGCCCATGGTTACTTCGTATTGTCGGCAGCCGCCGGGCTGTTCGTTTCCCCGGGTGCAGGGCCGGTATTGGCCAACTATGGCCTGGATACCCTGCGCTTCATCAACCCGGTGGGCATCGGCGATACCATCCAGGCGCGTCTGACCTGCAAGCGCAAGATCGACCAGGGCAAGACCAGCCCGCTGGGGCAACCGCAGGGTGTGGTGGCGTGGGACGTGGAAGTGACCAACCAGCTGGGCGAACTGGTGGCGAGCTACGACATCCTGACCCTGGTGTTGAAACTGCCGCGGGCATGACCGCTGCCATTGGTCGGCCTCTGCCTGGGCGCGACCGATCGCACGCCACGTCGTCGGGTTCTGATGCATTGAGAGGTGGTCAATGGCTTCGCCTCTCACTCCTGTGTTGGCCCGCCGGCCTGGCGGGCCTTTTTTACCGAAACGGAGGCCAAGGGCATGAACGACAAGCAGTGGCTGGGCGGCGGGAATGTGCAGGATGACTGGCCGGAACTGGATCCGGACGCGCGCAATGACCGCAGTGACAAAGTGGACGATCCCGACACCGACCCGAACCTGACGGATGATGAGCAGAACCGGCCTGGGGTACCCGCCAGCGATCCCGAATCCGGGGCCTGAGCTGTCGGTGTGGCGGCAAGATCTGGTCAGGCGGTGGTGGCAGGGTCTTCCAGCGACTGGCCTGGCTTGCTGCCGGAGGCTCGCCAGCTGACCTCTGTTACCCCATAGCGCTCGGCCATGGGTTTGCTCACCTTGCGGATCTTCTCGCGGCCGAACTTGGGAATGATGCCGATACCGGCGTCGCAGCTGGCCCAATGCCAGGCCTCGGCATTGTCCATACGTTCCAGGCGGATGATGAAGCTGCGCGGTTTGCCGTGTAACCGGTAGTCGATGATGTACAACTGCGGATCAGGCATTGCGTGGCCCTCCTCTTTTCCATGGATGACTTGGTGTTGAGTCGAGCGCGCAGCGAAGATTCAAAAAGATTGCGTAACGGTTCGCAGGAGCGATGACCCGGCGGGATGCCCGCCGGGTCATCGGTGCTGTTGCCAGCGGGTGCATTATTGGTTGCGACCGCCGCCGTGGCTGTTCTGGCCACCCTTGCGCCCGGCTTCAGAGGCGCGTTCGCGGTCATTGGCGAAATTGCCGCCGGAGGCCTGGCCACCTTTTTGCCCGGCGCGGGACGCTTTTTCGCGGTCGTTGGCGAAGTTGCCCGGGTTGGTTTCCTTGGTGCCGCCACGTTGGCTGGTTTGATCTTGATCGCGAGCCATGTCGTTTCTCCTTGCGGTTGGAATGGTAGTCACGGTCGTATACCGTGCCCTTACTCCGAACCCAGGCGGTGCTGTGCGCTCACTCTAATACGGGGTTTGCGGACGAGTGGCGCCAAATGACTGGCAGGTCGCAAATTGGCGCGCTGCCTATTGGTCCTCCGTCCAACCTCTCGCGATTGCCGTGCCAGCTTGCCTATAATGGCCTTTCACAAGCCCGGCGATGCGTCGATGGGCCATCTGTCAGGTCTGTACAAGGCACCGCCATGAAGTCGTCTGCTAACCAGCCCGCCTCGCCGCAAAACCCCAACCTGAGTCCAAGCCATCTGGACTTCCCTGTGGTCGGCATAGGCGCCTCGGCAGGTGGCCTCGAGGCCTTGTGCACGTTGTTCCGGCAAATGCCGGCCGATTCAGGCATGGCCTTCGTCATCGTCCTGCACCTGTCTCCCGACCACCAGAGTGTGGCGGACCGCATCATCCAGGAAACCACCGCGATGCCGGTGCGCCAGGTGACCGAGCCAGTGCCGATCGAGCGCAACCATGTGTACGTGATATCGCCCGCCAACCGCTTGTCGACCAATGACGGTTACCTGCGGGTGACCCCAGCCAACCGGCGACGCGGCGACCACGTGGCCATCGACCTGTTCTTTCGTGACCTGGCTGACGTGCACAAGGACCATGCCTTTTGCGTGGTGCTGTCCGGTAGCGGTGCCGACGGTGCGGTCGGGCTCTCGCGCATCAAGGAGCAAGGCGGCGTCACGCTGGTGCAGGCGCCCGATGACGCGCAGTACGACAGCATGCCCCGCGCGGCCATAGACACCGGTATGGTCGATATCGTCCTACCGGCCGCGGAAATCCCCCAGAAACTGCTGGAGCTATGGCGGAACGCTAGCCAGGTAAAGCTGCCGCGGATCGATGACGATACCCTGCCACCCGCGCTGGGCAGTCGCGCAGGCGACCCGCAGGCCTCCGAGCCGCTGCTGGAGGAGATTCTCCTGCAGTTGCGCAGTGTCACCGGGCATGACTTCCAGCATTACAAGCGCGCCACCGTGCTGCGGCGCATCGAGCGCCGGCTGCACGTGACCGGGCAGGCCGACCTTGGCGCCTACCTGCGCTACCTGGAAGACCACCGCGAAGAGGCCACGGCCTTGTTGGCCGACATGCTGATCGGTGTCACCAACTTCTTCCGTGACCGCGAGGCCTTCGAGGCGCTGGAACGCCATGTGCTGCCGCAGCTGGTCAGCGAGCCCGAGCCAACCGAGGGCGCTGGCGAAATACGCATCTGGTCGGCCGGCTGCTCCACCGGCGAAGAAGCCTACAGCCTGGCCATGCTCGCCTGCGAGCAACTGGCCGTGGAACAGCGAGCCAGCCAAGTCCAGGTGTTTGCCACCGACCTCGATGAGCGTGCCATCAGCATTGCCCGGGGTGGTTCGTATCCGGAGGCGATCGTCACCGACGTGCCACCCTCGCGGCTGCGCCAGTTCTTCGTCAAGGAAGACCAGCACTACCGGGTACGCAAGGAAATTCGCGAGAAAGTCCTGTTCGCCCGGCACAACCTGCTGTCCGACCCGCCGTTCTCGCAGATCGGCCTGATCGTCTGCCGCAACCTGCTGATCTACCTCGACCGCGAGATCCAGCAGGACATTCTGCAGATGTTCCACTTCGCCTTGCGGCCCGGGGGGTTCCTGTTCCTGGGCTCAGCCGAGTCTGCCGACCTGGCCAATGAACTGTTCGCCGTGGTCGACAAGCGCAACCGTATCTACCGAGCCCGCGACGTCAGCACCCTGGGCCGCCGCTCGGGCCGCCAGTTGCCGGGGCCGGACCTCACCAGCCCGCCCCAGGTCGCACGCGGGCAGGACAAGCCCGGGCGCAAACCCGTCTACGCCGAAGTGCACCACCGGGCCTTGGCGCGCCGGAACCCGCCCAGCCTGATCATCGACGGCGAAGGTACGATCCTGCACCTGAGCGAGGGCGTTGGCCGCTTCATGCAACTGGCCGGCGGTGAACTCAGTCGTAACCTGTTGAGCCTGGTGCTGCCGAGCTTGCGCCTGGCCCTGCGCAGCACCTTGTTCCAGGCCCGCCAGGGTACCGAGGCGGTGACCTCGCGGCCGGTGGAACTCGGCGAAGGTGCCGACCGGGTGCAGGTGGAAATCACCGTGCAGCCGCACAAGGACCAAGTGAGCGCTGGCGAATACCTGCTGGTGGTTTTCGAAGAGCGCGCAGCCGGCCCGTCGTTGCCCATTGCCGGGTCGCTTCGCCAGACCGACAGCATGGTCTTGCACAACCTCGAGCACGAGCTGCAGCGCACCCGCCTGCAATTGCAGGAAACCATCGAACAATGGGAAATCTCCAGCCAGGAACTGACCGCCTCCAATGAAGAAATGCAGGCCATCAACGAAGAACTGCGCTCTGCCAGCGAAGAGCTGGGCACCAGCAAGGAAGAGCTGCAGTCGATCAACGAGGAATTGCTGACGGTCAACTTCGAGCTGAAGAACAAGGTCGAGGAAACCGACAAGGTCAACGATTACCTCAGCAACCTGATCGCCAGTACCGATATCGCCACGGTGTTCGTCGACCGCAACCTGCATATCCGCTGGTTCACCCCGCGTGCCACCGACTTGTTCAACATGCTGCCGGTCGACACCGGGCGCTCGCTGCTCGACATCACCCATCGCCTCGACTACCCCGCGCTGGCCGAGGATGCCCGTACCGTGGCCCAGGGCGAACACATCATCGAACGCGAGGTCGGCGGCCACGACCAACGCTGGTATCTGGCGCGGTTGCTGCCGTACCGCTCGAGCGAGCAGGACAGCGATGGCACGGTGCTGACCTTCATCGACATCAGCAAGAGCCGGGCGGCGGAGGAACGCGTGCGCCTGGGTGAGGAGCGCATGCGCGTGGTGGCCGAAAGCACCCACGATTTCGCCATCATCCTGCTCGACGAACAGGGCCTGATCACCGACTGGAACACTGGCGCCAGCCTGATGTTCGGCCACAGCAAGGCGGATGTGCTGGGCCAGCATTACCGCTTGATCTTCACCGAAGAGGACCGTGCGCGCGGCGTTCCCGAACAGGAACTGCATGCCGCCCGGGTCAATGAGCGCGACCAGGACGAGCGCTGGCATGTGCGCAAGGATGGCAGCCGCTTCTACTCCAGCGGCGAGATATCCCAGCTCAAGGGCAGCACCCTGCGCGGCTTCGTGAAGATCGCCCGCGACCTCACGGGGCACAAGCGCCGGCATGACGAGCAGAGCAAGCAACTGGCCGAGTCGCAGAGCAGCAGCCACATGAAGGACGAGTTTTTCGCCATCATGTCCCACGAACTCAAGCACCCGCTCAACCTGATCCAGCTCAATGCGGAAATCCTCCGGCGCTTGCCGACGATCGCCCACAGCGCAGCGGCGAGCAAGGCTGTGGCCAGCATCCGCGAGGCGGTCAACAGCCAGGCGCGAATCATCGACGACTTGCTCGATGTCGCCCGTATTCGTACCGGCAAGCTGAAGCTCAAGACCGAAGCGGTGGATATCCGCGCCATCCTGCAGGGCATCCATGCACTGGTGCAGAGTGAACAACCTGCCTGCAATGTGCTCCTGGAGCTGCCGGCTGACGGCTTGCCCTTGATTATCGAAGGCGACAGCACGCGGCTGGAACAGGTGGTCTGGAACCTGCTGAACAACGCGCTCAAGTTCAGCCCGCCGGGTGGCCTTGTCCGCTTGGTATTGAGCCATGATGAAGCACAGGTGTGGTTGCGCGTCATTGACCAGGGTGCTGGCCTGACAGCGGATAGCCTGGAGCACATTTTCGACCTGTTCAGCCAGGTCGCACCGCAAATGGGCAGCCATCCGCGCGAAGGCCTGGGTATTGGCCTGTCCCTGGTCCGTCAGTTGGTGGAAGCCCATGGTGGTAGCGTGAGTGCCGATTCGGCGGGCATCGGCCAGGGCTGCACCTTCACCGTCAGCCTGCCATGGTCGGACAGCGGTCAGCTCCCCGTCGCAGCGCCAGCGGATACAGCCACCGAAGGCCGCCTGAGCGGCATCCGGGTGCTGTTGGTCGATGATTCGCCAGACGTGCTGGAAGTGATGCAGCAGTTGTTGGAAATGGAGTGCGCCGAGGTCAGTGCGTTCAGCGATCCACGCCAGGCGCTGGCAGCGGCAGCGGCCGCCAGCTATGACATCATTCTGTCCGACATTGGTATGCCGGTCATGGATGGCCACGCGTTGATCAAGGCCTTGCGTGGCCTGAGCCACTTGCAGCACACCCCGGCGATCGCATTGACGGGCTACGGCGCCAGCGCCGATCAGCACAAGTCACGCCAATCGGGCTTCGACCGGCATTTGAACAAGCCGGTCGGTTACGACGAACTGGTCGAGGCGATCGAGACCTTGTACGGGTCCGTGCCCTACTGACCATCCATCTTGTTCCGCTCAGATAAACACAACGTTCATTGCGCTCCTGGTGACTAATTCCGTATAGGAATAGCTTCACCAGGAGGTCGCATGAAACCGGTCAAGGCCCGCGCAACCGTCATTTGCCGCCACGCCAGGCACGCTCATAAATGGCTCTGGGTCAGAAAGCCCAAGGCCGCCTGGACCCTGCCAGGCGGCAAGGTCGAGCCGGGTGAAACGCCGTTGCAGGCTGCTGAGCGCGAGCTGCTGGAAGAAACCGGCCTGCAGGCGGACACATTGACCTTGTTGATGCGCCACGAAACCCCAGAGCGTATGCATTTCGTATTCGAAGCCGAGTTCGCCGACGCGCCCCGGCCTAGTGCCCAGCACGAAATTGCCGACTGCTGTTTCGCCCATATCGACCAGGTGCCGGTGCTCAAGGATGACATCAGGTTGCTGATCCGCTCACTGCTGGCCTGTGACCAGGCGATCGCCGCGTCCATTCGCTAGGCTCTGCGTGAAAGTCTCTTTCACAGAGAGCCTAGCGCATGGCACCGGCTATGCCGGTGCCATTTTTCACAGTGCCTTGGCCTTGTCAGGCATGCACGCTCCATTGGCAGGCATCGGCCTCGATCGGCAGTTCGTCGATGGCGTGAATCATGCCGCTCTCCAGCGCCTCGCGCGGGCCCAGAATGCGTGGATACGCCATCAGGTAGCGCGGCACGTCCAGCACCTCGGTGCTGCCCTCGGTCCGCTCGGCGACAATCTGCGCGTACAGGCGCAAGTCGTAATCCAGGCTCATGGCGTATTCGGCCATGCGCGAATGGTCCACCGAACCGTGCAGTGTCCAGTGGAACGGGTGGAACAGGAACTTGCTGTGGGCGCAGGCGGTACGGTGTTCGCCGGCCAGGAACAGAATGTTGCCCATCGACTCCACGGTCCCCAGGTTATGCGTGTGCAGGGGGACCGGCAGCCCGCGCAGGAAGTTGTACAAGGTGAAGCCATAGCTGCATTCACCACCCATGGTGGCAATGTTCAGCTGCAAGAGTTCGGCGCCCTGTTGCAGGGCTTTGGCACAGGTGCCGATGAGGTTGCCACAGGTGGAGGAATTGATCGGGCCGGTAAAGTGGATGATGTGTCTGGGCATGCTTGCCTCCAGGAGTCAGCGGTGTTCATTCCAGTGAAATGGGCAGGCCTTCAGTCTGCGGGCGGGTCATGTCGCCGGTCGCGACCCTCCTCGCGCTCGCCCATGCGTTGGTACTGCTTGCGCAGCGCATGCAGTTCGGCAGGGTCCATGTCCTCCAGGTCGAGTAATGCCTTGTGCGCGCGTCTGGTCGTGCGCAGCAGTTCGTCGATCTTGATGTGCAGTTCGTCGTTGTCGCGGTTTTGCGTGTTCTGGATGAGGAACACCATCAGGAACGTGATGATGGTGGTCGAGGTGTTGATCACCAGTTGCCAGGTGTCGTTGTAATCGAACAACGGCCCGGTCAAGGCCCAGGCCATTATCAGCAACAGGGCAATGGCGAAACTCAGCGGGCGGCCGGTCCAGTTCGCCAGCCATTGCGCGAAACGGTCGAATTTCATGGCATCGCTCCTCACCGTAACCACAGCGGGGGCAGCATCCACCACCCTCAGGCTGCTAAAGGGTGGAATCGCCGCTGGCGGCAAAGTTCAATCCGGCGCTGGCTGCACCGTCGATCAATCCTGCTTGAACCCTCGCACGGCTGCACCGGTCGCAACTGATGAACTGGTGCAACAAGCAATTAGGAGGCAGCGTGAGCGAAGTGCGCATTGGCATTTCAGGATGGCGCTACGGCCCCTGGCGCAAGGACTTCTACCCCAAGGGCTTGCCCCAGGACGACGAGCTGGCGTTCGCTTCACGGGCAGTGAATACCATCGAGATCAACGGGTCGTTCTATAGCTTGCAGACACCAGAGCGCTATCGCAGCTGGGCTCAGGCAACCCCGGAAGATTTCGTCTTCGCGGTCAAGGCGCCGCGCTACATCACCCATATACGGCGCCTGAAGACTATCGAACAGCCGATGGCGAACTTCTTTGCATCCGGGCCGCTGCTGCTCGGGGACAAGCTGGGGCCGTTCCTGTGGCAGTTCCCGCCCAGCATGAAGTTCGATGAAGCGCTGTTCCAGGCGTTTCTCGAACTGCTGCCGCGCGACCGCGCCGCTGCGCGTCGGTGTGCCGAAGGGTGTGCCGAGCGCCTGCAAGGCAACGGCGGCACCGCGATCGAAGGCAATCAACGCCTGCGCCATGCGGTGGAAATACGCCATGAAAGTTTCCTCTGCGAAGCCTTCGTGCAACTGCTGCGCAAGCATCAGGTGGCGCTGGTGGTGGCCGACAGTGCCGGTAAATGGCCCTATGTGGAAGACGTCACCGCCGACTTCGTCTACATGCGCCTGCATGGCGACGTCGAGCTGTACAGCAGCGGTTATACGTCACGTGCGTTGCGCCGTTGGAAAGAGCGCATCGTGCACTGGAGCGAAGGCCACCAGGCCGAGGATGCCGAGCTGATCGTGCCAGGCCCGCCGCCAAAACATGGGCCGCGTGACGTCTATTGCTATTTCGACAATGACCAGAAGGTACATGCCCCGTATGACGCCCGACGACTGCTGGAAAAGCTCCATCTGGATCACCACCTGATGACTGAACCCGGCGTGGAACCCGAGGTGGACCTGTGAACAAGACCTTGCCCACCCCCCATTGCATCATCGACAAGATCACGGCAGTGCATCGGCTGAACGTGCTTACACTCAACGTGCACAAGGGCTTCACCTTCTTCAATCGGCGCTTCATCCTGCCCGAGCTGCGCGAAGCCGTACGCGCCACCGGCGCTGATCTGGTGTTCCTGCAGGAAGTGCATGGCAGCCACCAGCAGCATGCCGTTCGCCACCCCGCATGGCCGGACACGCCACAATACGAGTTTCTGGCCGACAGCATGTGGCCGCAGTTCGCCTACGGACGCAACGCCGTTTACCCCCACGGCGACCATGGCAATGCCCTGCTGTCGAAGTTCCCGATCGCCCGCTTCGACAACCTGGACGTTTCTGTCCAGGGCAACGAACAGCGCGGCCTGTTGCATTGTCAACTGGAGGTACCCGGCCATGAGCAGGTACATGCGGTGTGCGTGCACCTCGGCCTGCGCGAGGCGCATCGGCAGAGCCAGGTGAAGCTGCTGCTCGAATTGCTCGACCGTTTGCCAGCGCACGCGCCGGTGATCATTGCCGGTGACTTCAATGACTGGCGGCTGAAGGCGGATGCGGTGCTGTCCCGGCGCCTCATCGAAGCCTTTGGCGAGCGGTTCGGTACCCCGGCGCGCAGTTTTCCTGCGCGCATGCCCCTGTTGCGGCTGGACCGCATCTACCTGCGCAATGCCATGCCCTGCAAGGCGCAAGTGCTGTCCAGCTACCCGTGGTCGCACCTGTCCGACCACGCCCCCCTGGCTGCGGAGATCACGCTGTGAAAAGACCCTGGGTGGATGGCAACTGCGTAGAGCTGCTGATCAACGGCGAGGCGTTCTACCCCCGCGTATTCGAGGCCATCGGCCAGGCACGGGAAGAAGTCCTGCTGGAAACCTTCATCATCTTCGACGACAAGGTCGGCCAGCAGCTGCAACGGGTGCTGATCGATGCAGCGCAGCGCGGAGTGCGGGTGGAGGTAGTAGCCGATGGCTACGGTAGCGCAGACCTGCCCGGCAGCTTCATCGCCGCGATGACCGATGCCGGGGTCAGCTTTCACCTGTTCGATCCCCAGCCACGCCTGGCGGGCATGCGCACCAACCTGTTCCGGCGCCTGCATCGCAAGATCGTGGTCATCGACGGCGAACGGGCGTTCATCGGCGGTATCAACTACAGTGCGGATCACCTGGGCGATTTCGGGCCCATGGCCAAGCAGGACTATGCCGTGGAAGTCACCGGCCCGGTGGTGGCGCAGGTGCATGCCGTCAGCCGTCGCCTGATGTCGCCTGTGCTCGAGCCACCCAGCGAGGTGCGCCCGGTCACCGCCCCCACCGGCGATATCACTGCGGTACTGGTTGAGCGTGACAACGGTCAGCGCAGTAACGCCATCGAAGCGTATTACCTGGAAGCCTTGCGCAATGCCCGCCGACGCGTGGTGGTGGCCAATGCCTACTTCTTCCCCGGTTATCGGCTATTGCGCGAGCTGCGCAATGCCGCCCGGCGTGGTGTCGAGGTATCCCTGATCATGCAGGGCCAGCCGGACATGCGCTGGGTCCGGGCACTTTCCCGGCTGCTGTACAACTACTTGCTGCGCGACGGCGTGCGCATTCATGAATACTGCGAAAGGCCCCTGCACGGCAAGGTTGCCCTGGTGGACGATGAGTGGTCCACGGTTGGTTCCAGCAACCTCGACCCGCTGAGCCTGGCCTTTAACCTCGAAGCCAACCTGTTCATCCGCGACCGCCGCTTCAACCAGCAGTTGCATCAGCACCTGACATCGCTGGCCAACGAACAATGCAAGCCCGTCACCCTCGAGCGCATGGTGCGTGGCTACTGGTGGCGGGCGCCGTTGATATTCCTGTGCTTCCACGTGATCCGCCAGTTCCCGCGCATTGCCGGCTGGCTACCCGCACACCGCAAGCGCCTGAAGTCGCTGCAGCCGGAAGTCGAGACGCAAGGCGACCTGCACGAGGGCAATACCTGATGGAACGAAAGCGTTGGCATACCTGGGCAAAGCGCCTGTTCACCCTGCTGTTCCTGGTCCTCATACCGGTGCTGCTGTTTACCTTGGCGCGCAATCTGGACTGGGACGAAGTACGGCAGTCCTTGCTCGCCTACAAGCCGGGCAGCCTGGCGGTCGGGATGGTCATGGCCCTGTGCAGCTTCCTGATCTTTGCCAGCTATGACCTGCTCGCGCGCAGCTATATCGGCCATACGCTGCCCGCGCGGCAGGTGCTGCCGGTGGCCTTCGTGTGCTATGCCTTCAACCTCAATTTCACCACCTGGGTAGGCGGCGTGGCCTTGCGCTATCGGCTGTACAGCCGCCTTGGGCTGGATACGCCGACCATCACCCGCATCCTCACCCTCGGCCTGCTGACCAACTGGATGGGCTACATGCTGCTTGCCGGCGGTATATTCGCCTTGCGCCTGGTGGAGCTGCCCTCGAGCTGGCCGGTCGGTACTGGCGGGCTGCAGCTGATCGGCTTCGTGCTGCTGGCCATCACCTTCGCCTACCTGGTGGCTTGTGGCACGGCCAGCAAGCGAACCTGGCAATGGCGCGACCATGAACTGACCTTGCCTTCCCTGCGCCTGGCGCTATGCCAGGTGGCGCTCGGTGCCAGCAACTGGGCGGTAATGGCGTTGCTGATCGACTGGCTACTGCCTGACCAGGCGTTCTACCCGTCGGTTCTTGGCGTCCTGCTGATCAGTTGCGTGGCGGGCGTGGTGGCGCACATCCCGGCCGGGCTGGGCGTGCTGGAAACCGTTTTCCTCGGCTTGCTACACGGCCAGTTCGGCCAAGGAAGCCTGGTAGCTGCCCTGCTGGCGTACCGCACGTTGTACTACCTGATTCCGCTGGTGCTAGCGGTGATGACTTACCTGATACTGGAAAAGCGCGCCAAGGCCATGCGCCGGCGCGAAAAACCGGCTTGAATGCCGACGACGGCCCAGGGGCCGGGAGGTGACCATGCGTATTGCCTTGCTGACATTGATGCTCACGAGCCTGGTCAGTGGCAGGGTGCTGGCAGAGGCCTGCGATGTGATGACCCGATCGTCCAGCGAAGCGGTGCGACCTGTGGAGCAGCACACCTGCTACACCTACAGCAGTATGCCGCCTGAAGCGATCAAATGGTCCTGCAGCAACCAGAGCAAGGACATGCTCAGTGCAGACAAGCGCAGAGTGGCGCGCTGCGCCGACGGTAGCGTGGGCAGCTGCATTGCTCCGCTGACCCAGGAAGCCCTGGCCAACCCCAAGGCGGCGGGGAATGACCAGCCCTCCACCCGCCCGGGGTTGCCCAAGGATGCACGGGTGGTGACCTACTACTACGATACCCCGAGCCTGGGCCAGGCACGCACGGACTGCGAGCGCAGCAACGGTATCTGGCAGACCCATTGAAGCCATTCTCCGGACCGCCTTGCGCTCCTTCGCGGGCCAGCCCGCGAAGGAGCGCAAGGCGGTCCCCGCAAGTGGTACTGCGCTTATCACGGCGAAATCGGATCGCTCGCCGGGAAGGTTTCGTCCAGGGCGTTGTCCACATTGCTCTCCTTCGGCTGCGCGGCCTGCGCGCAGTTACAGCCCGGCATGCGGCAGGGTTCACCGTTGCGGTGCCCGGTAGCACAGGCCTCACAGCAGTAGGCCTTGCCATCCTGGGGGGCGGCGTCCACCGTACAGGTACATTCGCTACAGGCGCATCGTAATTCGCTCATGGCTTGCCCTCCTCGTCTTCGTCGATTACATCATCACTCCACGGCTGGCCATCCAGCGGCGCGGAGCGGGCCAGCTCGGCTTCATCGAGCCCGATGCCGCCGCCAATCTCCCCGGCGTCAACGCGGCGCAGGGACTTGTCGGCCGGGCCGCCATGGCCTGGCTCGTGCGGGTCACGCGCCCCGGATTCGTCCAGCAGGGTGTCCGGGCTGAGGTCGTCGTAAGTCACGTTGTCTTCGTGCAAGCTGTCGCTCAGCGTCTCGCCACCGGTCATGCCACTTTGCGCAACGCGGCGGGCCGGGAACTCCTGGGCGACTTCCTGCGGCGGCCGCTCATCACCCGCCCGCCCCTCGCGATCGTCGAGGCGATCACTGAAGTCCAGCTCGAGCACACTGCCCATGCGGTCTTCGGTATCGTCGATTTCGGTCGGCGTGTAGGGTTTGGGATCATCAGGTCTGGACATCGATTGTCTTCCTCCGTTGGCTTACTCACGGTCGACTACGCCAAGCGCCGGAAGATTCAGAGTTTCTTGCGCGCCTGCAGCGGCTTTTTTTGAACTCCCCTGCTTCAGCTGTCTCCCAACGATAAGACAGCGAATCGCCCGGAGCCTGCCATGGCCAAGCCCCTCGAGGAATACGCACGCAAACGCGATTTCAACGCCACGCCCGAACCCAGTGGCAAGCCAAAGCGCACCCGGCGCGCCCACGCCCTGCAGTTCTGCATCCAGAAGCACGATGCCAGCCACCTGCATTACGATTTCCGCCTGGAACTGGACGGCACGCTGAAAAGCTGGGCCATCCCGAAAGGCCCATCGCTCGACCCCAAGGTGCGCCGCCTGGCCGTACACGTCGAAGACCACCCGCTGGACTATGCCGACTTCGAAGGCCACATTCCTGAAGGGCACTATGGTGCCGGTGACGTGATTGTCTGGGACCGCGGCATCTGGGAGCCGGAGGGGGATGCCCGCGAAGCCTACGCCAAAGGCAAGCTGCGTTTCCGCCTGCAGGGTGAAAAGCTCAGTGGCGTATGGAACCTCTTCCGCACCCACATGGCCGGCAAGAAGGAACAGTGGATGCTGGTCAAGTCCCACGACAGCCAGGCGCGCAGCGAAAGTGAGTACAGCATCGTCGACGCGCAGCCGGATAGCGTGCTCAGCGACCGTACCCTGCTGCCCAAGCGCAGCAGCGGCAAGCCGGCCAAGGCCAAGCCTGCAGCCGGCAAACGCTCGGCCACTGGCAAAGCTGCGCCGCTGCCAGAGTTGTTGCAGCCGCAGCTGGCCACGCTGGTCGACTCGCCACCGGCGGGTGACTGGCGCTACGAAGTGAAATTCGACGGCTACCGCATCCTGGCGCGCATCGACGGCGATGACATCCGCCTGTTCACCCGCAACGGCCATGACTGGAGCGCGAAAATGCCGCGCCAGGTGGCGGCCCTGCGCCAGCTTGGGGTCGATTCGGCCTGGCTGGATGGGGAGATGGTGGTGAACAACGAGCAGGGGGTGGCGGACTTCCAGGCGCTGCAGAATGCGTTCGACACCGATCACGACGAACAGATCACCTATTACCTGTTCGACTTGCCCTTTCTCGGCGGCCGTGACCTGCGCCAGGTGCCGCTGCAAGCCCGTCGCGAAACGCTGCGCCAGCTGCTCGAAGCCAATGACGCCGACAACCTGGTGTTTTCTGCCGACTTCGACCAGCCGGTGGAGTCGTTACTCGACAGTGCCTGCCGCCTGGACCTGGAGGGTTTGATCGGCAAACGCGTGGACAGCTCTTATGTCGGGCGGCGCAGTGCCGACTGGATCAAGCTCAAGTGCAAGAAACGCCAGGAATTCGTGATCGTCGGCTTTACCGAGCCGAAAGGCAGCCGCAACGGCTTCGGTGCCCTGCTGCTGGCATTGCATGACAACGACAGTGGTGAGTTGCGTTATGCCGGCAAGGTCGGCACCGGCTTCAGCAGCACCACGCTGGACAGCATCCATGCGCGGCTCAAACCGCTCGAAATCGCCAGGCCCGCCCTGGCCAGGCCGCCTAGCGGCGCAGAGGCCCGGGGTGTCCATTGGTTGAAGCCACAGTTGCTGGCCGAAGTGGCCTATGCGCAGATGACCCGCGAAGGGATCGTGCGCCATTCGGTATTTCACGGCCTGCGTGATGACAAACCTGCCACCGCCATCGACCTGGAGCGCGCCATGCCCGGCAAGAGCCTACCCAAACCCAAGCCAGCCAAGGCCGTGGAACATTTCGGTGACTTGCGCCTGACCCACCCGGATCGTGTGATCGACGCCAGCAGTGGCGCCACCAAGCGCGACGTGGCGGAGTACTACGCCGAGGTCAGCCGGTGGATCCTGCCGCAGCTCAAGGACCGCCCGGTGGCCTTGGTGCGCGCCCCCGACGGGTTGGCGGGCGAGCTGTTCTTCCAGAAAAACGCAGGCCAGTTGCACATCCCCAACGTGCTCAGCTACGACAAAGCCGAGGCGGGTCAGGCGGCGATGATCATCAATCGCCCCGACACCCTGCTGGGCGCGGTGCAGATGAACATGCTCGAACTGCACACCTGGAACGGCACCGACAAGGACTTCGACAAGCCCGACCGCTTCGTCCTCGATCTCGACCCGGACCCCGCCCTGCCCTGGAAAGCCATGCTGGAGGCTACCCAGCTGACCCTGACCCTGCTCGACGAGCTGGGCCTGAAGGTGTTTCTGAAGACCAGCGGCGGCAAAGGTATCCATGTGGTCGTGCCGCTGACGCGCAAAGCCGGTTGGGACGAGGTGAAAGACTTCAGCCACGCCATCGTCAATTACCTGGCCAGGCTGTTCCCGGAGCGCCTGAGCGCCGTGTCCGGGCCGAAAAACCGCGTGGGCCGCATCTTCATCGACTACCTGCGTAACGGCAAGGGCGCCACCACTGCCTGCGCCTATTCGCTGCGGGCACGCGAAGGTTTGCCGGTTTCGGTACCGATCTGGCGTGAAGAACTTACCCAGCTGAAGGGCGCCAACCAGTGGAACATCGATAACCTGCGTGAGCGCCTGGCAGAAATCGACGACCCCTGGGCAGACATGGGCAAGGTACGTCAGTCCATCACCGCGCGCATGCGCAAGCTGCTGGGCCAGTAAGGGGCTGGCCCGCAGCTTGCGCGGGCATGAAGGACGTCAGGAGGCCTTGCGCGTACGCTTGGCAGGCTTCTTCTCTGGCGCTGGCTTCTTCTTGCCTGCCGCCCCGCCCTTGCCGCCAAGGCTGCGCTTGAGCAGTTCGGTAAGGTCGATGATGTCCGCGCCTTTTTCGGTTGCGCTTGCCTCGCCTGTTTCCACCATTTCGATCTTGCCTTTGCTGGCCTTTTCTTCCACCAGGTCGAGAATGGTCTGGCGGAAGGCGTCATGATAGTCGTCGGGCGACCAGGCGCCGCTCATGTCCTCGACCAGCCGTTTGGCCATGTCCAGTTCGCGCTTGTCCACCTTGGCTTCGGTGACGCTGCTGTCCAGCTCCAGCGTTTCCAGGCCACGCACCTCTTCCGGCCAGCGCAGGGTAATCATCACCAGCGCCTCTTCCAGCGGCCTCAGCAACGCCAGATGCTGGCGGGTGTGCAGCACCACCGTGGCCAGCGCCACCTTGCCGGTGCTGGCCAGGGTTTCGCGCAGCAGCGCATACACCTTGCCACCACGCCGGTCGGGGCTGAGGTAGTACGGCGTGTCGAAATGCTGCAGAGGGATATCGCCGGCGTCGACGAAGGAAAAGATGTCGATGGTCTGGGTCGCCTCGGGGCGTGCCTTGCGGATCTCTTCTTCGCTGATCACCACATAACGGCCTTTTTCGTACTCGACCCCTTTGACGATATTTTCCTTGTCGATGTCCTTGCCGGTCACCTTGTTCACCCGCTTGTAGCCCACCGGTTCCATGCTGCGCTTGTCGAGCCAGTCGAAGTCGACGCGCTCGGTGCGCACCGCGGTATTGAGGGCCACAGGGATGTGCACGAGGCCAAAACTGATGGCGCCTTTCCAGATTGCCCTTGCCATGGATCTGCCCCCAGGTTGCCTGCCGATACCACAAGTGACTGCACCAGGCCGCGAAGGTTTAGCCGGCCAGCCCTATGGCAACGGATTGCCGCCGGTCACGCCGAACACCTCGCCGGTGATGTAGCTGGACTCCTGGCTGGCCAGCAGGACGTAAACCGGCGCGCATTCGGCCGGCTGGCCGGGGCGCTTCATTGGCGTTTGTGCGCCGAATTCGGGGATTTTCTCCGGAGGCTGGCCGCCGCTGGGCTGCAGCACGGTCCAGATCGGCCCCGGGGCCACGGCATTGACCCGGATGCCGCGTTCGATCACCTGCTTGGCCAAGGCCTTGGTGAAGGCGACGATGGCGGCCTTGGTGGTGGCATAGTCGAGCAAGGTGGCCGAGGGCTGGTAGGACTGGATCGAGGCGGTGTTGATGATGGTCGCGCCCGCCGGCATCAGCGGCACCGCGGCCTGGCACAGCCAGAACAGCGCGTAGACGTTGGTTTTCAGGGTGTGGTCGAATTGCTCGTGGGTGATCTGGCTGATGTCCTTGCGCGCCTCCTGCTTGCCGGCGACGTTGACCAGGATGTCCAGCCCGCCGAGCTGTTCGTGGGCCTGCTCGACCAGCGCCTTGCAGAACTGCTCGTCCTTCAGGTCGCCGGCAATCGCAACCACCTTGCGGCCTTCGGCTTCGATCAGCTTGATCACTTCGCGGGCATCGGGTTGTTCGATGGGCATGTAGTTCAGCGCAATGTCGGCCCCCTCGCGAGCAAAGGCAATGGCAACTGCACGGCCGATGCCCGAATCGGCGCCGGTAATCAGCGCCTTGCGCCCGGCCAGGCGGCCGAACCCCTTGTAGGTGGCCTCGCCGTGGTCGGGCTTGGGCTGCATGTTGACGTCCAGGCCCGGCGCAGGTTGGCCCTGGGCGGGGAACGGTGGGTGCGGGTACTGGGTCAGCGGGTTCTGCATGCTGAACTGGTCGTGGGGTTTGTTGGGCATGGGGGCCACTCCTCTGCTGAAACCGGGCTGGCCCGTGCAAGGGCCGATACCGGTTTCGAGGACAACCCCAGGTCGATGGTTTGCTCAACCTGGCGCCAGCGCCGACCAGCGGTCACGCCTGGCTGAACAGCACCCGCTTGAATGCCTCTGCCGCCAGGTGCACCTGCACCGCCCAGTCTCCGGCCGCATCGCTGCCGGCATCGTCGGAGATGTATTTCAGGCAGACGAAGGGAATGCCCTCGCTGCGCGCGATCAAGGCCAGCACATAGGCCTCCATATCGACCACGTCGTACGGCGCGTCGCCGTGGTTGATCTCGAAGCTGTCGCCGCTGCCGCAGGTTTCCACGGGCAGGCCCGGGATCTCCACGCCGTGCTCTAGCAGCACCGGGATATCCGACAGCGGCGTTTCGTAACGGGCGAAGCCCAGCGGGGTCACGTCCATGTCACGTTGCACGAAGCGGGTGCAGCACACCACTTCGCCCTTGCCATGACGCAGGCTGCCAGCCGACCCCAGGTTGACGATCAGCCTGGGCTTGTTGGCGGCGATGGCTCGCGTCAGGGCAATGGCGGCATTGACCTTGCCGATGCCGGTGAACACGCTGTTCATCCCGGCGAACACGCTTCCCGCCTCGGCCTCGAGGGCGAAGACGAACAAGGTGTCAACCAGGGAAATATCAGGGAATTGCTGGGTCAAGATCATCGTGCGGAGTGTCCGGATGGCTGGCAAATGGCGCCGCCATTGTCGTTCAACCCTGCGTGATTGCAAGTGCCATGGGGGGGGTGAAGAGGATATTTGCCGCCCTCCTCCAGCACCTGGTCCACGACCATGCGCAGCGCTTGCGGCGTCGTCCTGCCACTGGCCCGGGCCCGCTCGAAGCAGGCCAGCTGGCGGTCCGCACTGGTGCCCTGCTCCAGGATCCGTTGCGCCTGCAGCAATGCGCGCTCGGCATCGGCCGTGTCGACAGGGAAGGCAGCGTGCAACTGTGCCAGCCAGCCGCGGGCGGAAACGCTCTGTTGCTGCTGTGGGCCGATGAAGGTGCCGTGGCGGCCGTGGCGCATGGCGCGCCAGTAATTTTCTTGCGCGACCCAGCGCAGCTCGCGGGTCAGTGGTTCGGGGGCGTGCCCCCAGCGCACGCAATGCTCGACGATATGCCTGAACAAAGCGGCGATACACAGAGCATCTTCCAGGTCCGGGCACGCATCGCAAATGCGCAGTTCAACGGTCGGGTAGCGCCGCGACGGGCGAACGGCCCACCAGAAGTCACCGTCCTTGGCCAGCGACCCGGTACGCTGCAGCAAGGCCCGGTAGCGCTCGTAGGCGGACCAGTCAGGCAAAGGCTCGGGCAAGCCCATGTGCGGCCACTCGCCACAGATCACCCGGCGATAGCTCAGGTAGCCGGTGTGCTGGCCGCTCCACAAGGGCGACGAGGTGCTCAGTACCAGCAGCAGGGGAAGCCACGGTACCAGGCGGTTGATCAACTGCATCCGGTCACAACCCGTCGGCACGCCGACATGCACATGCAGGCCATTGACCAGGCTGCGTCGCGCCACGTGCTGGTAGTCATCGAACAATTGCCGGTAATGCGCCGCTGTAGCCGGTTTCTGCTTCTTCCACGGGGCAAACGGGTGGCTGGCTGCGCCATATAGGCCCATGCCTTCCTGGGCCAGGGCCTGGCCAAGACGCTGCCGGCTCTGGGCAAAGAATTCCCGTGCCTGGTGAGAATTGTCGAATATGGGGGACACCACTTCGATCTGGCTACGGAACATTTCCTGGGCAAATCGCTCGCCCAGCACCTCCCGGCAGCGCCTGGCTACCCCCGGCGAAGGTGCGATCGGAACACGGCCTGTGGCAAGGTCGACCAGCAGGTACTCCTCTTCAATGCCGAAGGTGCAAGGCGATGGCATGGCGGTTCAGCCGTTACGGGTGACAGTAAGCGCAACTGCGGCGATACGCTCGACCTGTTCGTAACCGCGCTCGTCCAGCTGCTCGCCGAACACGTCCGGGTCAACTTCGCGATAGACCCACGACCATTCAGGCCCCGCCAAGCGCAGGCGGATGGCTTCAAGCAAGGCATCCCGACCGTCGACGATCGCCACGCCGGTATACAGTAGCAGTGAGCCCCCAGGACCAAGCCGCTCGCATGCCTGTTCAACGATGCGCACGGACAGCTCGGCACCCAGTGGCCCGCCACCGTGACGATAGGTGCGCTCCTTCACATCGAGCATATAAGGCGGATTGGCGATGATCAGGTCGAACAGGCCGGTAATGCCGCCCAGCAGGTCACTTGGCTCCACCGAGACATTGCTCAGGCCCGCCAGTGCCGCATTGATCGCGGTGTAGCGCAGCGCGAGCGGGTTGATGTCCACGGCGGTGACCTGGGCGTGCGGTACCGCCTGGGCCACCACCAAGGCGCCGACACCGCTGCCGCAGCCAATGTCGACGGCATGCTCGATGCGCTTCGGGGTGCGTTGCAGATGCTCATGGATCACCTGGGCGAATCGGTAGCTGTCCGGGCCGAAGAACACCGCGTCGTTGGCCTCGGTGGGGTAAGCCGAGTGCACCAGCAGCAAGTCCTCGAGGGTGGACCAGCGCACCGTGCTCACCAGCCACTCACCACGCGTCGCCAGCACCTGCGCCTGGCGTAGCTGGTCCAGCTCGTCGGCGGAAACCAGCGATGGGGGAAACGGGCGGCTCCAGCCGAACACATCGCGCAATGTCCTGGCCCGTTCGGCCCCAGGGCGGGCGTTGACCCGGGCGTGGGTGGCCGGTGTGACACAGGTGAAGCGGTAGCCGTCGGCACGCAGGCGCTTGCCCAATTGCAGCAACGCCTGGTCAGCCTGGATCTGTTGGGGGGCAAGCTGCATCAGCGAGGTTCCTCCTGGGCCAGGCCGGTGGCACGCAGGTAGCCCTGGGTCGCCAGCAACCCTTCCGGCGTGGCGTGACGGTTACCGGCCATGCTGTCGATCAAGGTCTGGATGTCGGTTTGCGGCGCTGTGTGGGCCAGTGCGTCATGCTGCTGCATTGACACCTCCCAGCTGCCGGGCATCACCCGCGCACCAGCGGCCTGCCAGCCGGCTGCGATCCAGTCGTGCCACAGCTGCTTCTCGTAGGCGGTGAACACGCCGTACATGGGCGCCGAGGGGCCTTCGATGAGGGCCCACCAGCGGCTGTTGGCGGGGGCCTCGCCCCGGCGGATCCAGCCCTGCGCTTGCAAGGCTTCGAGGAACGCCGGCATGCCGCCTGGCTCGGCCAGCCACTGATTGACCGTGCGTTTCTGCAGGCGGCAATGATCGGAATGCATGAACTGGCCGAAATGGCGCTTGTGCTCCAGCGCCATCAACAGCTCGGCCTCCAGGTCGAAACTGTTGATCAGGCTGGGGGTATCGACAGCCAGGTCATTCAGGCGGTAGCCCCGGCGTACACGTTGGTAGAACGTGCACAGGTCGCGCGCCGGACAGAGCTGGCGTAGCGCCTGGATGGACAAGTGCGCATGCCCGCTGGCGGCATTGTCGATGGTCACGTGCAGCTGGAAGTAATGGCCATCGATGCCCAGTTCTGCCAGTTCGTAGGTGGTAATCAGCAGGTGCAGTGGCGGTTGTTCATAGCCCAGGTTGTAGCCGATGACCTCGGGCAGAAACTCGTCGGCATGGCGACCCAAGGCCAGTTGCAAGGCGCCTTGCAGGTAGCGCTGGTCATCCAGTTCAGGCAAGTCCAGACAGCCCAGCCGGCTCAGCAGGCGTTGATAGATCAGCACGTGGTTGCAGCGCGGATCGCCACCGCCCAGTTCTTCCAGGTAGGTGCGGATCAAACCGTGATAGCGTGGGTCACGCCAATGGCGCAAGGTGCCGTGCAGCCACGCACCGTCCACCGCCTTGGTGGGCGCGACTTGCTGCAGGAACCACAACGCCTGGGCGCGATTGGCGAAGTAGCGCCGAGGGCTACCCTGGCGGCGTTGCGCCAGGTAGGCGGCGTAGGCTTCAGCGACCTCGGCAGCATGCCGGGCGCTCCAGGCTTCCAGCTGCGCCAGCTCAGCAGGCAAATCGTCCGGCAAGCCTTGCACCTGAGCCAATTGTTCGTGCAACCATGCGGCGCTGGCGGCATCGCCATCGCCCAGCAACGCGTGATAACGCTGGTACAGGCTTGGCCCATTTGTCGAAGCTGGTACCCTCGCGGCGGTCTTGCAGGTGGTGACCGTCATGCCGTGTTCCTTGTGCGCGTGTTATTGGCTGGGTTTCTGCCCGGGCATCGGCTCAGGGCCTGGCGCAGGTTGAGAGGCAGGTTTGTCGCCGGGTTGCTGCATCTGCAAGGACGGTTTGCTTTGGTCGGCATCTTTCGCCGGATGGTCTTTGTCGCGGTCGAAACAGCCGCCGACCAGCGTGAAGGCGCCCATCAGGGCTATCAGGGGGAGCAATCGCATGGGGGGCACTCCTTTTTCCGCAAAATCGCAGTGCCAGGCTAACCCGGCACTGCGTAGCCTCACTTACGAACGGCCGCCTTTGCGGCTCGATTCACTGCTGCGGCCGCCACCGGAATGCTGGCCGCCCTTGCGTCCAGCTTCGGAGGCTTTCTCGCGGTCATTGGCAAAGTTGCCTGGGTTCTTGTTACCACCCTGGCTGCCTTGTTGATTGCCGGTACGGCTGTTCTCTTTGTTGGCCATGGTCTTAAACCTCGTATGACTTCGGAATGCACGGCATTACCTGCCGTACACCTGTTCGGAGTTCGGTCATATCGAGGGATTCGGTTTATTGCGAAGCGTTCGGACCAGCGGCATTAAATAAGCGGCAACGCCATATTTGGCGCGCCACAGAGTCACGCGAGACAGGCCTGCCGACAGCCGGCCAGGTGACGGCCGGGGCCGCCCTGACCAGGGTGGGATATTCAGCGGTCAGGCTGACAGCAGCAGGCGCAGGTCGACACCCGCAGCAGTCATCGGTGGGCACCAGTAATAGCCGCCGGTCAGTGGCCGGCTGAAGCGGTACAGGCCGTCAATGATGCCGTCTTCCAGGCCGCTCATGCGCCGCAGTTGAACCTCGAAGGCATCGAAGCTGCGGCCCAGCGCGACAAAGGCAAGGCCTGCACCACGGGTATCGGCCCAGGACACCGAGCGACGCACCATGAACGCTTCGGGCTCGAAGCTCTCCTGGGCGGTACGCTTGACGTGCGCAGACGCTGGGGCGTCATCCAGTTCTTCATTGTCGCTGAGGCGGCGGCCGATGATGTCGTCCTGCGCTTGCTGGGGCAGCGATTTGAAGTACTGCAGATCGTGCTTCCACAGCTGGAATGCGGCAAAGCACGACCCGTCCAGGCCTGGCTGGGCAGCCTTGAGAATGGCTGCCTCGACGGCGGCCTCATCACGCGGGTTTTCGGTCCCGTCTTCATAACCCGTGAGGTCACGCCCACCCTGGTGGAGAAAACCGTCCACCTGGTCCACCAGGCTGAATGCCGGGCTCAACAGCTGTTCCAGGGCCTGGGCCCGCAGGTACAGGTCGCCACGTTCCTCTCCCCGCAGCCACAGCCACAAGGCATGCTGGGTGCTGGGGTTTTCCACCACGGCGTCCAGTTGCGGGAAAGGCTTAAGGCCATCGACCTGGCTACCCAGGGCCTTGGCAAGTGGCGCACCGACGCCCAGCGTCAAGCGCACGCCGTCGACGTGACCCGCCAGCGCATCCAAGGCTGCCGGCACTGCTTCCGGTGCTTCGATGGCAAAGAACAGGTGGCGGGCGTGAACCGGCACCGGTGTGGCAAGCAGACCTTGCTGAAACGGCATGACAGGCTAATCCTCGGTAAAACCGGGAATGCTACTGCGCCGGCAGGCGTGCTGCAACGCGACATGTGGCCTCGTCGGGTGGTGGTATGTAGCAACAAATGGTTACCAAAGCTGGCGCTCTGCGATTAGCGCTCAATCAGGGGCGGCCTACACTTCTGGCGATCTTTCGCCCTGGGGGACCGCCATGACGGCTTCACCATTGCTCACCGCCTTTCTTCCGCTGGCCCTGGGCATCATCATGCTCGGCCTCGGCTTGTCGCTGACCCTGGCCGATTTCGCCCGCGTGGTGAAGTACCCAAAACCGGTGGTGGTCGGCCTGGCCTGCCAGATCCTGCTGCTGCCACTGGTGTGCTTCCTGATAGCCAACGGCTTTGCCCTGGAGCCGGCGCTGGCCGTGGGGCTGATGTTGCTCGCTGCCTCGCCCGGAGGCACCACGGCCAACCTGTTCAGCCACCTGGCCCACGGCGATGTGGCATTGAACATCACCCTGACGGCGGTCAATTCGTTGATCGCGATCCTGACCATGCCCTTGCTGGTAAACCTCTCGCTGAGTTGGTTCATGGCGTCGGATCAGGCCATCCCGCTGCAGTTCGCCAAGGTCATGCAGGTGTTTGCCATCGTGCTGCTACCTGTGGCGCTGGGCATGCTGGTTCGTCATTTCGCGCCCGCATTTGCTGCACGCATGGAGAAGCCGATGAAGCTGGTAGCGGCGCTGTTCCTGGCCTTCACCATCGTATTGGCCCTGGCCAAGGACTGGCAGACCGTACTCGAGTACGCTCCGCTGGTGGGCCTGGCGGCATTGCTGTTCAACCTGCTGAGCCTGGCCACGGGCTACTGGGTGCCGCGCCTGCTGGCGATTCCCAAGCGCCAGGCGATTGCCATCGGCATGGAGATCGGCATTCACAACGGCACCTTGGCGATTGCCCTGGCATTGAGCCCTTCGCTGTTGAACAACGCCACCATGGCTGTACCGGCGGCGCTGTACAGCCTGATCATGTTCTTCACGGCGGCCGGGTTTGGCTGGTGGGTCAGCCGCGGGCATGTGGCGCTGCAGGCCAAGGGTGAGGCAGTGAATTGAAGGCAATGCCGCAGGCGAGGCCAGGCGCAGTTGTCACGGCTGGCTGCGCTTGCTGCGCAACTGCTGTTTCAACACCTGCAACGGCGGTGCATAGAAGAAGCCGAACGATACACTGCCGGTGCGCCCCTTCACCGCATGGTGCAACCGGTGCGCCCGGTACAGGCGCTTGAGGTAGCGGTTGACCGGGCGTGGCTTGGCTGGCCAGTGCCGATGAAAGAACCCGTCATGGGCCACGACATACAGCAGCCCGTAGCCCGCCACGCCACCGCCGACCCACTGCAATGGCGCATAACCGCTCTTGCCCAGGGCAACCAGCGCCGTGGCGATCAGCCCCAGCGCCAGCAGGTACAGGTCGTTGGTTTCGAGCATGCCCAACTGCGGCTCATGGTGCGAGCGATGCAGCCACCAACCCCAGCCGTGCATGATGTACTTGTGGGCCAGCGTGCCAACACCCTCCATGGCCACCAGGGTGGCGAACAGCACGGCGAGATTGAACAGCATGGAACAGTCCGGTGGATGGCAAAGGAAGGCGCAAGGGTACCGATTGCCTGGCATTTTTTCCATGCAGGCGTGACCGGTTGCAGGCGCTTGCTGATGAAGCCATTGTCACGCTACGACCCTTGACCGGCTGCCCGCTACAGATTAAGACGTAGCGCTTTCAAAGGAGTGAGTCCATGCGCATCCGCCCTACCCTCGAGCGCGATATCCAATGGCTGCCCGCGGTGGAACGCTCGGCCGCCCAGGCTTTCACCGACTGGCCGGCACTGGCGTGGCTGGCGCAGGCCGATGTACTGGACATTGATACGCACCGGGCATTCGTCGCCACGGGCGCCAGCTGGGTTGCCGAAGACCTGCAAGGGCGCGTGCTCGGTTTCGCCTGTGCCCGGTTCGAGCGACAGGCGCTGCACCTGTGCGAGATTTCGGTGCATCGACAGGCCCAGGGGCAAGGCCTCGGGCGCGCCTTGCTGCGGCAGGTGGTGGATACGGCGCGCCAGGCGGGTGCCCAGGAGCTGACCTTGACCACGTTTGCCGATGTGCCGTGGAATGCGCCGTTCTATGCGCGTTTCGGCTTCGAAAGGGTTGATGAGGAACGGTTGGATACGCGCCTGCGCGACATTCTTGCCGATGAACTTGCCCATGGCCTCGTCGGGCGCTGCGCGATGCGCCTGGGTTTAAGGCGCTGAGCCTTGGCACATCGCGCCCCTGCCGGCCGCCAGCAGGCTCAGGAATCCGCACTTGCCCGGCTGTTCTCCGCCACGCAGTACCTGTCCCGGCCTTGACGTTTGGCCTGGTACAACGCCCCATCCGCTGCCGCCATCAGCCGCTCGGCGGTCACCTCCTCCCGCGCCGGATCCCCCGTGGCTATGCCGGCACTGCACGATACCCGCCCAAGTGGGCTGCCTGCATGTTCCAGTATTTGCCGGCGCAACAGCTGCTGTACCTCCTGCACCAGCAGCTCCGCGCCACGGGCATCGGTGTCGGGCAGCAATAGGGTGAACTCTTCGCCGCCATAGCGCACCGCCAGGTCGGCCGGCCGTTTCAGCGCCTGTTGCAGCACTTCGCCAAAGCGCCGCAGGCATTGGTCGCCCGCCGGGTGGCCATAGCGGTCGTTGTAGGCCTTGAAATAGTCCAGGTCGAGCATCACCAGCGTCAGCGGATAGCCCTGGCGCCGCGCCCGACGCAGTTCCGGTTCGAACACCGCATCCAGCCGCCGGCGGTTGCCCAGCCCGGTCAGGCTATCGGTCAAGGCCAGGGACTTTAGCGTCTGGTGCGCCTGGTGCAGCGCCCGTTCGATGAAGATGCGCTCGCGCAACTGGCGCAGTACCACGCCACCAAATGCCGCCAGCCCTAGCAGCAAAAGCAGCAACACGGCCATTGATTTGATCGCATCGTGCCGCCAGGGGGCGACGATCGACTCTCGCGACAAGCCCGCCTCCACCACCAATGGGTAGCTCGACAGCGCGCGATACGCATACAGCCGTGGCGTGCCGTCTACCACCGCAACCGCTTCTACCAGCCCTTCTGCAGCGTAGGGCAGATGGTTGCGGAAAATCTCGCTGTTGGCCAGGCTGCGCCCCACTACCTTCTCGACGAAGGGCCGCCGAACCAGGATAGTGCCGTCGCGCATGGCCAGTACCAGCGCGCCACGTTCGTCGATCTTGAAGTTGCCGTAGTAATGCACGAACCAGTCCACCTTGATCGTGCCCAGCAACACCCCGGCGAAGCTGCCGTCGGCATGCTCAAGGCGCCGGGAAATAGGAATGATCAAATCATCCGTGGAGCGGCTGCGCACCACCGAGCCGATGTGTACGCCACGGTCGCTGTGGGTACGGTGGTAGATGAAGTAGTCGCGGTCGGCATTGTTGGCCTTGGGCGGTATTGCTGCCTGATCGGTAACGACCCAGTTGCCCTCGGCGTCATACACGAACAATCCATGTAGCTGCGGCATGATATTTTTTTGCTGTACCAGCAAGGCATGCAAGCGTGGCCGGTCGATATGGTCGAACCCATCACCCTCCAGGCGCTCGGACAGGGCTGCGGTGATGGCATCCACCTGGCGGATGGCATCTTCGGCGTGTTGCGCCGTGGCCCTGGCCAGGTTGGTGACCATGTTCTCGGCATTGGCAAAGGCATGCCGGTAGTCGCGCCAGATGCGCCAGCCTTCGACCACGACGAAGGCCAGCATCACCATCAGCATGAATGCCAGAACCATGCGGAACAGCGCCACGGCACGGCCCTCACCGGTTATGGCGAAAAGCCCCTCTTCGTCCTTATTCCTGGCTGCGTACATTGAAATCCCTGGCCACCCCGCGTTTGCCGCTGTTCACTATAGTTGACCAGCATGTGGACACCTCGGCGAGGAAAAAGATTAAACCTTTGCCCTGCTTTCACCCTCAACCGTACGCGACACTGAGGTCGCGTCACGGTTTAAGGAGTGAGGCATGAGCAATCTCTTCATCAAGCGCGTCGGTTTGTCCATGGTGCTGGGCCTGGCATCGGTACAGGCCCTGGCGGCGAGTTCCGATGACTTTGTCGAGGCCGCCACCGAGGCCGGCATTGCCGAAGTGGTTACCGGTAAGCTGGCCCAGGAGAAAAGCCAGAACACCGAAATCAAGACATTCGCCCAGCAAATGGTCACTGACCACACCCAGGCCAACCAGAAACTCGGCGACATCGCCCGCAAGCTGGACATCTCCGTACCCGATGAGGCGGCGATCACCGACAAGGTCAAGAAAATGATCCTGGAATGGCGCGAGGAGTCCTTCGACAAGGCCTACATCAACAACCAGGTGGACGCTCACGAAAAGGCGGTGGAACTGTTCAAGAAAGAGGCCGCTTCGTCTGACAAGGCCGAGCTGAAGGCCTTTGCCAGCGAAACCCTGCCCAAGCTCGAACAGCATCTGGAGCACGCCAAGGCACTTCAGGCCAAGCACGGCAAGTGAGGCCCGCCATGAGTAACGATGCTTTGAAGGCCGAAGTACTGACCCGCCTGCTGCACGCCCACCCTCAAGGGCTTGGCAAGGAGGTGCTGGACAACTACCGCGGCGAGAAAGCGGTGGCCGGTATGCTCAAGACCTTGCAAGAGGCCGGTTTGATCCAGGACGGCAGTGTGGCGGTCGGCAGCGACCATCAGATCAGTGTCAACTACCCGATCAAGCTGTCGGCGGCGGGCGTGGAGGCTGCCAGGCAAGCCGACACTTGAGTGTTGCCAGCCTGGCCCGCCTCATCGTCGGTGAACCAGCGCCACAAAGGCCGCGCCTGGCATCAGGTCAGTGCGGCAGATGGGGTGGCTGGCTTGCCGGCGATGGGCTGCAAACCAGTGGCTATCGTTTCTTCTCTACGTCTCTGGGGGGCTTGGCCGGCCCTTGCGGGTCGACCTGTGGGTCGTCAGCATCGGGTGAGTCCGGGTCAAAACCCAGGTCAACCTTCTTGTCGGCCTGCTCGGACGAGTGAGGCCCCTCTTTGCGTACGGGTTGCGATTCGGGCATGGCACTATCTCCAGTGGATGTATAGGGAAGAAAGCGCCCGCCCGGAAAAGTTTGATCAATCTGCAGCCTGGGCCAGTTGCGCCTTGCACTGCGCCAATGCTTCATCACGTTCCTTCAACTGTTCATCAAGCCGCTGCAACTGCCGCGCCTGTTCGGCGCACAGGTCGCGGCGCTGCTCCAGGTTCTGCGCCTGAGCATCCAGCTGCCGGCGCATCTCCTCGCTGGCGCCCTGCGCCTGGGCCAGGATCGTGCGCAGGCCCTGGATCTGCGCATCACGTTGCTCCAGCAGTTCTTCCTGGGCCCGGCAGGCGCTGCTGGCCTGGCGGTGTTCACCCAGCAACCGCTCGTTATCGCGGTGCAGGCGGGTCAGCTCGTCCTGCTTGACGATCATGCCCTGCTGCAACTGGCGCACTTCCACCTGCAGCTGCTGCAGTTGCGCTTCGTGGCGGCGCTGCTCCTGTTCGCGCTGTTCGCGACTGGCGTTGCGGTAGTGTTCGAGCGCATCGCGGGCATGGCGGTGCTTGTCTTCCAGGGACTTCACCTGCTCGTCCTTGTCCGCCAGGCGCACCTGCAGCTCGCCCAGCGCCTGGTTGAGGCTGGCACTGCGCAGCTGTTCGGCTTGCAGGGTGCTTTGCGTGGAGCGCAGCTTTTCCGCTTCGGCGGCCAAGGCGGCCGCGTCGATCTGATGCTGTTGGTGCGCGGCCGCCAATGCCTGCCGAGCGATCGCCAGCTGCGCTTCGAGCTGCTCGCGCTGTTCGGTGAAGCGGCTTTCGGCCTGCTCGATCTTCAGGTCAGCCTCGTCCTGCAGCTGGGTTGCCAACTGCCCGACCATACGGCTGAGCACGTCACTCAATGCCATGCCGCCCTCGGCGGCGACAGGCTGTTGGCCGTTCAGCTCCTTCAGGTAGCGGTGGATCGTGGTCTTGGAACCGGTGTTGCCCAGCTCGATACGAATGGCATCGATGCTGGGGTTTTCCCCCCGGGCAATCAGTGCCTGCCGCGCTTGCTGCACTACGACCTTGTTTATACCGCCCCGGGCCATGCCTGCTCCTACGATTTCGTACTGTGTTATGTATCATGTAATTACGTACCAATTATGCCGCTCTGCAGACGCCTGTGCAAAGCGTTACTAACAACGAATAATCACGGCTTATCGCATGTGACAGGAAAAAACTGGCTGTCTTGTGGTGAGGCATGCGTACGAAGCTGGCCGGCAAGGTGCCTTGTGCCGGTTACGCTTTGCCGCCACCATGGTGCCTGGCCTTCGATCATCGACAGAAAATGACCCTGGAAAATTACAAGGCAATCGCCGACAGCATCGCCCTGCTGCTATACCCGCATGCTGAAGTCATCGTTCACGAACTGCGCAGCCAGACCGTCGTTCACATCGCCAACAATTTCTCCCAGCGCGAACTGGGCGATGATTCGGCGATCGACCACGAGTTGGCGGACCTGCTGAACGGGGTCAACCTGGGCCCCTACGAAAAGCTCAACTGGAACGGCCAGAAGATCCGTTCCATCAGTACTGTGCTGCGCAACCAGGCCGGTGAAGCCGAACACCTGATGTGCATCAACCTGAATGTATCGGTACTGGAACAGGCTCGCGCGGCACTGGATGCGTTCTTCCAGATGAGCCGCCTGGTGCCGCAGCCCGATTCGCTGTTCCGCAACGACTGGCAGGAACGCATCAACACTTTCCTGCATGCCTGGCTTCGGGAGCGCAACCTGTCCCTGCAAACGCTGCAGGCAAAAGACAAGCGCAGCCTGGTGCAGGCGTTGCATGCCGAGGGCGCGTTTGAAGGGCGTAGTGCTGCCGACTACATCGCCAAAGTGCTCAACATGGGCCGGGCCACGGTGTACAAATACCTGAAAGAGCTGCGCGCCTAGGCGGCAGGCAACCCCTTCCCTTTTGTTCCAGAACGTTGGTGAGCCAGGCAGTGGCGCGCCCGTTCACGCTCGCCCTCTTGTCATGCGTGGACTAAATGTCTATCGTGGACGTGGTTTCTACATTCACTCAGGAGTGCAGTCATGTCCACCGCCACAGGTTCGCCCACCGGCGTCGACGCCGCTTACCTCGACACGTTGTACCAGGCGATCGAGGATGCCCATGTGGCGCTACGTCCAGCCGTCAGCATCACGCCGCTGACCTACAGTGCCCGGCTGTCGGCAATGACTGGCTGTCAGGTGCTGCTCAAGTGCGAGCATTTGCAACACACGGGCTCGTTCAAGTTCCGTGGGGCCAGCAACAAGATTCGCCTGTTGCCGGCCGAGCAGCGTTCCCAAGGGGTGATTGCCGCTTCTTCCGGCAACCACGGGCAGGCGCTGGCACTGGCAGGTAAAGGCGCTGGGGTGCCGGTCACCGTGTACACCAGCAATGGCGCTTCTGCCTACAAAGTACAGGCCATGCGCGCGCTCGGCGCGGAGGTGATCGGCTTGCCTACCGACCCGTTGGGTGCCGAACTGGAGGCTGCCAGGCAGGCTCAGCTCCAGGGCAAGCCATTCGTATCACCCTACAACGACCCGCAGGTCATCGCAGGACAAGGCACCATCGGCTTCGAACTGTTCGAACAGGCGCCGGATCTGGACGCCGTTTTCGTTGCGGTCGGCGGTGGTGGAATGATTTCCGGTATTGCCGCGGCCCTGCGGGTGCTCAAGCCGGGTACCGATATCATCGGTTGCTGGCCTGCCAATGACCCAGCGCTGCAGCAGTCGCTCAAAGCTGGCAAGATCATCAACGTGGATGCCACCGACACACTGTCCGATGGCACTGCCGGTGGTGTCGAGCCTGGCAGCATCACCTTCCCGCTGTGCCAAGCGTTGCTGACCGACACCGTGCTGGTCAGCGAAGAGGAAATCAAGGCCGGCATGCGCGATGTCGCCAGCAGTGAACGCTGGATCATCGAAGGCGCCGCAGCTGTTGCGGTCGCCGGTATGCAAAAGCTGGCCGCGCGCTACTGCGGCAAGCGCGTCGCGGTAATCCTGTGTGGCCGCAATATCCTGCTGGACGAGTTCCTGGGGGCAGTCAAGTGAGGCTCTTCAGCAAAGCGCAGATCGTTGCCAGCCTCGACCCCGAGGTTGCGCTGCGTTGCCTGGAACAAGGCTTCATCGCCTTCTCCGCAGGCAAGGCACAAGTACCACCGGTCCAGGGCTTTGCCTTCCCCGGGGCCAACGGCGACTGCTGCATCAAGTCGGCCTATATAGAGGGCAGCGCCACCTTCACTGTCAAACTCTCGACCGGTTTCTATGACAACCCAGGCAAAGGCCTGCCGAGCAACGATGGCTTGATGCTGGTGCTGTCTGCGCACACCGGGCAGCCCTTGGCGCTGCTGCATGACGAGGGTTGGCTGACCGGCATGCGCACGGCCCTTGCGGGGCGTATTGCCGCACGGTTGCTGGCACCGCCGCGGGTCAGTGCGATCGGCATACTGGGCACGGGCATGCAGGCCAGGATGCAGCTTGAACAGCTGGGCGCCATCACCGATTGCCGTCAGGTCATGGTCTGGGGCCGCCAGGACAGCGAGCTGGCTGCCTACCGTGCGTTTGCCCGCGCATTGGGTTATGAGGTGCGCATCACGCATGACGCCGCCGAGGTCGCGGCGGCGGCCAACCTGATTGTCTGTACGACCCCTTCCCGCCAGCCGCTGTTGCTCAGCGAGTGGGTCCGGCCTGGCACGCACATTACCGCTGTCGGTGCCGATGCGCCCGGCAAGCAGGAGCTGGACCCGGCGCTGGTGGCCAGGGCCGACCGCATCATCGTCGATTCGGTCGCCCAGTGCAGCCAGTACGGCGAGGTTGCCCACGCCTTGAGCAGCGGCCAGATCGACACGAAGCAACTGATCGAACTGGGTACGTTGCTGGCCAGCGGTGCCCATGGGCGGGAGCACGCCGCACAGATCACCCTGGCCGACCTCACCGGTGTGGCGGTACAGGATGCGCAGATCTCAAGCTGTGCCCTGGCTGCGATGACCGCCTGAGGCCATGCCACCTCAGGTAAAGCGCTGTACTTGCGCCGGTGTCCGCTGCATCAGCACCTTGCCGTGCCGTACAGACACCAGCGCATGCCCCTGGCTGCGCACCAACTCGTAATCATCCGGCGCCGACAGCAGCAACAGGTTCGCCGGCCGCCCCACCTCGATGCCGTAGCCCTCCCCCAGGTTCAGGGTCCGGGCGCTGTTGTCGGTGATCAGGTCCAGGCAGCGCTGCAAGTCCTCATAACCGAGCATGTGGCAGATGTGCAGGCCGGCTTCGAGAATGCGCAGAATGTTGCCATTGCCCAGTGGGTACCAAGGGTCGACGATCGAGTCCTGGCCAAAGCACACGTTCATCCCCGCACGGTCGATCTCGGCCACGCGGGTGACACCACGGCGTTTCGGATAGTTGTCGAAACGCCCTTGCAGGTGAATGCTCTCGGTCGGGCAGGACACGAAGTTGATACCCGACAGTTTCAGCAGGCGAAACAGCTTGTAGCAGTAGGCATTGTCGTAGGAGCCCATGGCCACCGTGTGGCTGGCGGTAACCCGGGGGCCCATGCCGCGCACCCGGGCCTCTTCGGCCAGCACTTCAAGGAAGCGCGACAGTGGGTCGTCGGTTTCGTCGCAATGCACGTCCACCAGGCAACCGGTGCGCTCGGCCAGGTCCATCAGGAACTTCACCGATGCAACGCCCTGGTCGCGGGTGTTCTCGAAATGCGGAATGCCGCCAACCACGTCGGCGCCGATGGCCACCGCCTCGGTCATCAGCGCCCGGCCGTTGGCATACGACTCGATGCCTTCCTGGGGGAACGCGACGATCTGCAGGTCGATCAGGTGACGCACTTCGTCGCGCACCTCGACCATGGCCTTGAGCGCGGTGAGGGTCGGGTCGGTAACATCGACGTGGGTGCGTACATGCTGGATGCCATGCTCCACCAGCATGTCGATGGTCTTTTTCGCACGGGTCTTGATGTCGGCGTGGGTGGTGATCTCCTTGCGCTCGGCCCAGCGCTCGATGCCTTCGAACAGGGTGCCGCTCATGTTCCACTTCGGTTCGCCAGCGGTCAGCGTGGCATCGAGATGAATGTGCGGTTCGACGAAAGGTGCTACCACCAGGTTCTGCCCGGCATCCAGGTCTCCCACGGCGCTGGGCGCCATCACCTGGGCCTGGGGCACGATGGCGGCAATGCGCTCGCCGTTCAGTTCGATGCGGAACAGCCCAGGCTTGCCGCGCAGGCGTGCGTTGATAATGTTCATCTTGTTACTCCTTGCCGTGGTCTTCGCTCATGCGCCATATCAACAGGGCGACGGAAGCATTCATGCGAAAAAGCGGGTCGTCGAGAGACTGCCCGCTGAGTTGTTCGATGCGCAGGATGCGCTGATTGACGGTATTGCGGTGCAGCCCCAGGCGCTGTGCGGCCTTGAAGCCGTTGCCGTTTTCCATGAGCAGCGCATCCAGGGTGTGCACCAGCGCATGGGCGTGCTTGCGCCCGGGGCTGAGCAGCGGGCCGAGGGTGCGGCTGACGAAATCGTCGATCAGCGTGCGGTCGAAAATACCTTGTAGCAGGCGCAGGACACCCAGTTCGCTGAAGTTGCAGTAGCCGTTGGCCGGACGCAAGTGCCGCGCTACATCCAGCGCCTGCCGCGCCTCGTTGAGGGCCTGGCGGTAGTGCGCGCAGTCGTCGGCAAGGCCCGACAGGCCCATGTACAGCTGCAGTTCGCCGGTTGCGGCCTGCAACTGCCGGTACAGGGCAGCCAATGCCTCGTGCAGATCGCGGGTGTCGGTCAGTAGCACCACGAACAGGTCGCCGGGCAATTGCGCGGTGACACTGCCCGGATGTTGACGGCACCATGCTTCGAGCTGGTCTTCCAAGGCCTGGCGGGTAGCCTGCCAGGTACGCTCACCCACTACCAGGCCGTGTTGCTCGAACACGTCATCCACACCTGTCAGGCGCAAAGCCAGCAGGCGCCGTGGCTCATCCAGGACCAATTGCAGGTGCGCAGCCCGCTGTCGGGCAATCGCCAGGCTCGGATAGTCCCCGGTAAGGAGCTGGCCCAGTATGTCGTTGCGCGAGCGGCGGGCCTGGCTCGTCTGCACCAGCGCCGTGCCGATCAGGTGGGTAACCACCACCATCTTCAGCGCATACGGTTGCTCGATCAGCGGCAGGCCCAGTTGCTCGGCACGGGCGATAACGGCTGGCGGGATGACCTGGATGAAGCTGTCGCCGGTGAGGATCACCATGCCGGCAATACCCACGGCAGCGCCATCCTCTATCAGGCTCAGCAGGTTGGCCTCGCCGCGTGGGTGGTTTATGCCGGTCACAAACACCAGCTCGCCACCCATCACCCATTCGGCGATGCCTTCGTTTTCTGCCACGTACGGCCAGCGCACCCGGCGGTGCAGGCTGCGTGCCCCGGCCCGCACGCTCAGTTCGTGCAGGCCGGGCAACTGCAGGATCTCCTCCAGCGCCAGGCTCACGGCTCGACGCCTGCCTGGCCAGGCGCGCGGCGCCGTGCGCCCAGTTCGACGCAGGCGATGTAGCACAGCGCCGAAGCGCCGATGCCTACCAGCGGGGCGATCCACGGCGAGGCGCAGGCCAGCAGCGCGCCCACGGCATAGGCAAACAGCCCGGTCAGGTTGTAGCGTGGCAGGCGTGCCGTGCCCAGTAGCGGGAACCTGCCGCGGTGGCGGTACCAGAAGTCGGCCATGATTACCCCACCCAGCGGCGGAATGATCGAGCCCAGCAACACCAGGAACGGGATCAGCAACTCGTACATGCCGCCGATCGCCAGCACAATCCCGACGCCGGCGGCCACCAGCGTTGCGGTACGTCGGCGCTCGCTGCGCAGCAGGTGACAGGCGGCCGCCGACACGTTGTAGATGGTCGGCCCCTGGATCGTCCACAGGTTCAGGCAGAGCATGACCACCGCCGCGAACGACAGCCCTTGCAGCATCATTACCTCGACGATATCGGCCTGCTGGTAAACCATTGCGCACCAGGCCCCGGCCACCACCATCAGGCCGTTGCCGAGCAGGAAGGCCACCACGCTGGCAATCACCGCCACCCGGCCGCTACGCGCCAGCCGTGTCCAATTGGTCGCCTGGGTGGCACCACTGGCGAAGGTACCGAAGACCATGGTTACCGCAGCTGAAAAGGTCATCGCCTCATGCGGCACCACGGCGGCCAGGCCGGCAACCCCCCCGGCATCGCGGGTAGCGATGTACATCGACACCAGCAGCAGCGCGAACATCAACGGCACCGACACCCGGGACAGTACATCCAGCCCCTTGAAACCAATGATGGCTGTCAGGCTGAAGCCCAGGCCGAACAGTACCATCAACGGCATGCCGAAGCCTTCCGCCAGCCCCAGCAGCCTGACCAGCACGATGGCTACCGTGGCCGTGCCCCAGGCGTACCAGCCCAGTTCGGCGAACCCCAGCAGGAAATCGGAGAGCCGGCTACCGGCTTCACCGAAACAGAAACGCCCCATCAACACGGTGTTCAACCCGCTGCGCGAGGCGATGAACGCGAGCGCTGCGGCATACAGGGCCAGCAGGCTGTTGCCGATGGCCGCCACCCACAACATGTCGACAAAGTTGAAGGCCATGCCCAGCTTGCCGCCGGCGAACATCGTGCCGGTAAAGAAGGTGAAGCTGAACAGGACCATCGCGATCGGCAGCAAGCCCTTGCGGGCGGACTGCGGGGCTTCGCTGAGCGGGAATTCGCTGGATGAGCTCATTGCACGGGGCTCCAGGTTGTAGGTCGGGAACAGGGAGAGCAAGATGCAGGCCGACTTTCACCCAGTGGGAGAAGACGCTCGTAACGGGCGCATGGCACAACGGGCTATGTGCATATTGAACATTCAAGCGCAGAAAACACCAATCGAAAGTGTGCTCGATGACTTTATTCGAGGCGCGGGCGCACCAAAGCAGGTCGGTGTTGGGTAGTTGGTTCCCAGGAAGACTTGACGTGAAGCAGCAGCCTGTCGCCAGGCGCTTGATGGCCATCGTAGAAGGGAAATCCTTAAAGGCAATTAGCCATCAGTCATGAGGCTGTCACCTTACTGTCGTATTTTTTGACCATTACCCAGGGTCGGGATCTATCAGCAGTGATTCGCCGTTCGCTTTCATCCGCCAGCCTTCTGCGGCTGTTGATCCTGCTGCTGTGCGCAGCGACCCTGGTCTTCCTCTGGGGGCTGCACCTCTCGCAAAGGATTACCGCAAGGCAGGATGCGTTGGCCGCCAAGGCTATCGAACACTTGAACCTGGCCAGCCTCGTCGGTGAAAGCCTGCGCCAGCTGGTCGACCGCGCACAGGCGGTAGGCCGGGTCGCCCAGGATGACATGACGAGGCTGCGCCAGGGCAACGTCATCCTGGCAAGGCTGCTCGCCGCAGACCCGCTGTTCAAGCGGATGAGCCTGTACGACCGGCAAGGCAGGCTGCTGTCGGCCAGCCATGCCGACGAGGCTGTCGAGCTGCCCGAAGCCTGGTTACACCAGCTGCAACGGCACGTGTCCCGCTACGGTTTCAAGCCTTTTCTGCCCAGCGTGCAGCCAGCCGGCCAGCCGGCCACCCTGCCCGACTGGAGGCTGCCCTTCGTGTTGCCGCTGAGCGATCTGCCCGGCCATGACATCGACACTATTCTGGTGGTGCAGTTGGACATCGGCTATCTGGCGATGCTGCTGCAGCACATCGACCTGGGCCACAGCGGGCTGGTGCGGCTGCTGCAGGAGGATGGGCAGGAACGCCTGCGCATCGCCACCCGCGGGGTGGTTGTTACCGCCGGCGCACTGCAGCCAGGGCTGCCCGGCAAGGCCAGTGACACAGGCACGCTGACCCAGTACGCAGCTGGCACCCCTTACCAGAGCCTGTACCGGCGCGTGCCCGAGCGTGGTTTCAGCGTGGTGGTCAGCCAGCGCCAGGATGAGATCCTGGCGCCTTCTACCCTGGCTTACAACTGCCAATTCTGGCTGAACCTGAGCATGACCGTGATGATCCTTGCCAGCCTGCTATGGGCCTTGCGCCTGTTGCGCAAGCACCAGGAGGCGTTCCGCGCGCTGGAGCAGGCTCAGCAGGTCAACCAGCAACTGATCGAGCGCCTCGAGGACGAACACCGGCGCAGCAGCCATGCCGCCGCCACCGACCACCTCAGCGGCCTGCACAACCGCCGCCAGTTCGTCGAGGTGGCCGGCCAGGCGCTGACCCGCCAGCGCGGCAAACGGCGCCTGATGGCGATTCTGTTCATCGACATGGACCGCTTCAAATCGATCAACGATTCGCTGGGGCACAAGGTCGGCGACCTGCTGTTGCAGGCCGTGGCCGGGCGTATCCAGCGCCTGCTGGCGCCCGGCGACGAGGCCTCGCGCTTTGGTGGCGACGAGTTCGTGGTGCTGCTGGCTGGTGAACGCAGCGAGGAACAGATCAATGCCTGGGTCCGCGAACTGGTGCAGAAACTCTCGGCCACCTACGCCCTGGACGGCCAGGAGGTGAACACCAGCCCCAGTGTCGGCGTGAGCATCTGCCCGCGCGATGGCCAGGACATCGACAGCCTGATCCGCAGCGCCGATGCCGCGATGTACTCGGCCAAGCAGGCCGGGCGTGCCCAGTACCGCTTCTTCGACCCGTCGCTGAACCTGGCCGATATCCAGGCCTTCACCCTTGAACAGGCCTTCGGCAGCGCCTTGGCCGAACGCCAGTTCATACTGCATTACCAGCCGCAGATCCGCCTCGACACCCTGCAGGTGCTGGGCTATGAAGCCTTGGTACGCTGGGACCACCCCGAATTCGGCTTGCTGTACCCGGACCGCTTCATCAGCCTTGCCGAGCGCAGCGGCTTCATCATCGAGCTGGGTTGGGAGGTGCTGCGCCTGGCCTGCGAGGCGTTGGCGGCCTGGGCCGGCCAGGGCCGCGAGACACGACTGGCAGTCAATGTATCGGTCCTGCAGCTACGCCAGGCCGGCTTCGCCGCGCGGCTATTGGACGCCCTGCAGCAGTACGGCATCGCCCCACAGCGGCTGGAGCTGGAAATCACCGAAACCACCATTCTTGACGCCGAAGGCACGGCGCTGACGCACCTCCACAGCTTGCGCCGTGCGGGCCTCGGCATCAGCCTGGACGACTTCGGCCGCGGCTACGCCGGCTTCGCCCACCTGCATACACTGCCACTGAGCAAGCTGAAGATCGACCGCTCGCTGATCGCGCCGTTGTCCAACAGCCATGACGACAGCCCGATCGTGTCCTCCACCATCATCCTGGCCAAACGCCTGGGCCTGGAAGTGGTAGCCGAGGGCGTGGAAACCCGCGAACAGTTGGTATGCCTGAAGCTCGCCGGCTGCGATATTGCCCAGGGCTACCATTTCAGCCGGCCGTTGTCGCCGACGCAGCTGCGTGACTACCCACCGTTCAAGCGCAGCGGGGCCAAGGCCTGCGTGTGATGGCGGCGCCCGCAGCGCAGGACAGGCACGGCATTTCGGTTTATTGTGGTGTCCATCGCCAACCGCCCCTCGCACCATGACCGACATCCAGCGCTACCTGCGCGCCGCCACCCGTGACAACACCCGGCGCAGCTACCAGGCCGCCATCGAGCACTTCGAAACCCACTGGGGCGGCTTCCTCCCGGCCACGGCCGAGCACATCGCCCGCTATCTGGCCGACCACGCCGACCAGCACGCCGTCAGTACCCTGCGCCAACGGCTGGCTGCACTCAGCCAATGGCACCTTGCCCAAGGCTTCCCCGACCCGACCAAGGCCCCGTTGGTGCGCCAGGTGCTGCGCGGCATCCGCACCTTGCACCCGAACCCGCCCCGGCAGGCCGCGCCGTTGTTGCTGCAGCACCTGCAAACCGCCGTGCAGTGCTTCGAAGCGGAGGCCTGCCACGCCCGGGAACGGCATGACCTGGCTGCCCTGCGTCGGGCCCGCCGCGACGCGGCCTTGCTGTTGCTGGGCTTCTGGCGCGGTTTTCGTGGCGATGAACTGGCGCGGCTGCGCGTCGAGCACATCCAGGCCGAGGCAGGTGTCGGCATCACTCTGTTCCTGCCGCGCAGCAAGGGCGACCGGGAAGCGCTGGGCGTACAACACCGCACCCCGGCGCTGAAGGCGCTGTGCCCGGTCACGGCCTACCTGCAATGGCTGGAGGTGGCCGGCATCGCCCACGGGCCGGTGTTCCGCAAGCTCGACCGCTGGGGCAACCTGAGCGAAACCGCACTCAACAGCAACAGCCTGGTCGGCCTGCTGCGGCGCATGCTGGAACGCGCCGGGGTGCCGGCTGCGCTGTACACCGGTCATTCGCTGCGCCGTGGTTTCGCCACCTGGGCTACGGCCAACGGCTGGGAACTGAAGGCATTGATGAGCTACGTGGGCTGGAAGGACGCCAAGTCAGCCTTGCGCTACATCGACGCGGCACAGCGCTTTGGCGAGCTGGCCGTACTCCCGGCCAGCCAGGCCCAGGTGCATTCCCTCGATGACAGACAGTAACGCATGCCGGCCTTGGGCCGATACACAAAAGAAATCAGTCGCCACCAAGGCAAGTTAGAGGGCAGGACAGAAAAAATCACCTGATAATTCTGCTAGTTGTGCGGTTAGTACGTAAGTCTTTTAATCGGCACCGCTGCATGAACAAACACACTTGGGAGATTGAATATGTCCGCACTTAACATTCGTGGTCTCATCATCGAAGTCGCCGAAAGCCCTGGCAATACGTTGCAGTTTGCACTTGAGCAAGGCAAGGATGTAACGACAAAGAACAGTTTCGTCGTTTTCGGCAGTGCCAAGGCAGGTGCCAATGTTAACGTTCAATACCTGATCGGCAATCACAGCGAGAGCAAAGAGGTCACTGCGGATAAAAATAATACATGGCATGCAAAATTTTCCAGAGCGCAGGGGCTGGGAAATAATTCAATTGTGATTGCCCAGTCTGATAAAGAAACAGCATCGTTTGTAGTGACTATCGGCACCCCTGGGCCATAATCATTCACAACTGGATGATCTGATTGTTGATAGCCTGCCCCTCGTCAGGGCAGGCACTCACCGATCGGCAGGATACAAGCGGCTTCAGCCGCGATCACCGGCACAGCCGGTGCCAGCCACCGCGTCGTCTGCATCGCGGATAAATCCGCTCCTGCAGTCACGCCAGCGGTGGCGCGCCCTCTCCGATTGTCGGCTCGACGCATCCTCGCCCCAGCCCAGGCGTCAAATGGTGGCAAAGGCCCTTTGGAGAACGCCGATGACCCAGCACGCCGTGGCCCGCCTGGCCCAGCTTGACGAACACCGCCCCCTGCGCGTCCAGGCCGGCAGCGAAGAACTCATCCTGATCCGCCAGGGCGACCAGGTGCACGCCTACCAGGCCACGTGCCCCCATGAAGGCGCCCCGCTCGATGAAGGCGTGGTGTGTGGCGGCCTGCTGGTCTGCCCGTGGCACAAGGCCGCGTTCGCCGTTGACGAAGGCGCGCTGTGCGAGCCGCCGGCCTTGACCGACCTGCGCCGCTACAAGGCCTGGGTCGAAGGCGACCAGGTGTGGGTCGATGACCAGGCCTTGCCGGCCATCGAGCCGCCCCGGCACAGCGATGCCCGATGCTTCGTGGTGGTCGGCGCCGGTGCAGCCGGCAGCGCCGCGGTCGCCACGCTGCTGGCCCACGGTTTCGCCGGGCGCCTGGTCTGGGTCGACCAGGAACGCCAGTCAGCCTACGACCGCACGGCCCTCAGCAAATTCGTGATCGCCGGGCAGATGTCGCCCGATGAAGTACCTGCGCTGCTTGATGCCGACACCCTGCGCAAGGGCCGGCTGGAGCGCAAGCATGGCAAGGTCCGCTCACTGAACAGCCAGAAACGCCAGGTTACTCTGGGCGACGGCCAGCAGATCGATTATGACGCCTGCCTGCTGGCCACCGGTGGCAAGGCGCTGCGGCCCGAGATCCCGGGTGTCGACCTGCCCGGGGTGTTTACCCTGCGCTCACGGGAGGATGCCGCGCAGTTGCTCGACGCTGCCGAACCCGGCCAGCCGGTGGTGATCGTCGGCGACGGTTTCATCGGCCTGGAGGCCGCCTCGGCCTTGCGTAAATACGGCGTGCAGGTGCACCTGGTCAGCCGCCATGAAGTGCCCCTGGTCCGCCAATTGGGTGAGCGCATCGGCCGCAGTATCCGCGAGCTGCACGAACGCAAAGGGGTTGTCTTCCATGGCCCCACCGAGGTCGAGCGCATCGACGGCCATGGCAAGGTCGAAGCCGTGCTGCTGGCGAACGGCGAACGGCTGCAGACGCCCCTGGTCTTGCTCGGCACCGGGGTCAAACCGGCCACCGCGTTCATTCAGGGCCTGCAGCTGCGGGAAGACAAGTCGGTGCAAGTCGATGCCGAAATGCGTGCTGCTGATGGCCTGTGGGCCGCGGGCGATATTGCCACCTTCCCGCTCACCGGGCGCCCGGTACGCATCGAACACTGGCGCCTGGCCCAGCAACATGGGGTGATCGCCGCCGCGAACATGCTCGGCGAACAGCGCCGCTACGCCGACGTGCCGTTCTTCTGGACCTACCAGCACGGCCGCACCTATGAGGTATTGGGCCATGCGCAGGACTGGAACCGTATCGAGTTCGTCGGCGCGCCGGAGCAAGGTGACTTCATTGCCTTGCAATGCGTGGGCGAGCGGGTCGAAGCGGTTATCGCCAAGGGCTACTCGGACGCCATGGCAACGCTGTCGCAACGCATGAAGCGCCCGTTGAGCCTGCAGGAGGCATGGCCGCTGATCGGCTGAGGTGCGCCTTTCAATGCGCCCCGGTTGTGTGTAAAACAGGCAGCTCAGCCGACTGCAAAAGGAACCACGCGCATGATTTACCGCCCCCTTGGCCACAGTGGCCTGCAGGTTTCCGCCCTGACCCTGGGCAGCATGATGTTCGGCGAGCAGACCAGCACCGAAGACGCCCTGCGCATCATCGACAAGGCCTGGGACCAGGGCATCAACTTCATCGACACCGCCGATGTGTACAACGCCGGGCGCTCGGAAGAAATCGTCGGCGAAGCGGTAGCGCGCCATCGTCAGGACTGGATCGTCGCCAGCAAGGTCGGTTTCGGCCCGGCAGACGGCCTGCCCAACCGCAGTGGGTTGTCGCGCAAGCACATCTTCAACGCCCTGCATGCCACCTTGACACGCATGGACATGGACTACCTGGACATCTACTACCTGCACCGCGAAGACCACAAGGTGCCGCTGGAAGAAAGCGTGCAAGCGATCGGCGACCTGCTGCGTCAGGGCAAGATCCGTTATTGGGGTGTATCCAACTTCCGCGGCTGGCGTATCGCCGAGGTTTGCCACATTGCCGAGCGCCTGGGCGTTCCCAAGCCGGTGATCAGCCAGCCACTGTACAACATCGTCAACCGTCAGGCAGAAGCCGAGCAACTGACGGCTGCCGGTGCCCACGGCCTGGGTGTGGTGCCCTACAGCCCGCTGGCGCGCGGCGTGCTCAGCGGCAAGTATGCACCGGGTGCCACGCCGGATTCAGGTAGCCGGGCCGGGCGCCAGGACAAACGCATCATGGAGGTGGAGTGGCGCCAGGAGTCGCTGGCCATTGCCCGGCAGATCCAGGCCTACGTGCAGGCCAAGGGCGTCGGCATCGTCGAGTTCGCGATTGCCTGGGTGCTGAACAACCAGCTGGTCAGCTCGGCGATTGTCGGGCCGCGCACCGAGGAGCAGTGGGCCACCTATGGTGGCGCACTGGCAGTGGAGATCACCGCCGAGGACGAGGCATTCATCGATTCGCTGGTGACGCCGGGGCATGCGTCGACGCCGGGCTTCAATGATGTGGCTCATTATGTGAGCGGGCGGCTCGCGCGCAGCTGACTGCCGTACTGTTCTGCCCCTTTCGCAGGTGAGCCCGCTCAGGCATCAGCCATTGGCAGCTCAGCGCCCACGCTCAGCGGTGCTGACGCCCAGGTAACGGTCGGTCCACGCAGCCAACGGTAACGGCGGCTGCTGGTCGACGATACGTCGCCAGATCAGCACCAGGTCATCGCCATTGAACATCGACCCAGGCCCGGCGCCCTGCCACATCGAGGGGACATCGACCCTCCAGCGGCCCTGGCCGTCGCGATGGGCCATGGTGAAACGGAACGTATAGTTTCCCGGAATACCCATGCGCAGGTCGGTGACCACCAGCGCATCGCCGATCTGGTCATAGCGCAACCAGTCATCGGTAAACCAGCGCAAGCGCGCGTGCAATGGCTGGTCGGCAAGCACCTTGGCCAGTTCAAGGTTACGTGGCAAGCGCTGCATTTCTGGCGCTCGCCGGTCAAACCCGCTGCTGATGCCTTCGTAGTAATCGCCATCCGGGGTCTTGGCCAGTACCCGCCAGACCAGGCTGTTGAAGGCGATCGGCACGGCACGTACCTCGCTGGCGACAAGGCCTTGCTGGTCGAGCGCCGCCTGGAAGCGCTGCTCGGCCGCCATGCGCCCGGCCAGGCCGAAACCCAGGTAGGCCGCGCCGAATAGCAGGGCCAGGGTCAGCAGCTGCATGGCCCTGCGGGTCAGCCCTTGGCAGCTTGCATAGAGCACCGCCGCCAGCAGTGGCAGGGTGTAGACCGGGTCGATGATGAAGACCGCTGCCCAGCTCAGCGGGGTGGTCTGCAAAGGCCAGAACAACTGCGTGCCATACACCGTGAAGGCATCGAGCAACGGGTGGGTGACCAGTACCAGCCAGAACGCCAGGAACAACCTGGGCAAGGTGTAGCCCTTGCCTGGCCAGCGGGTGTTGACCAGCCAGGCCAGCAGCCAGGCCAGCCCGGTCAGCACGAACAGCGAGTGGGAGAAGCCGCGGTGATAGGTCATCTGCGAGACCGGATCGGCGTAGCGGATGATCACGTCAAGGTCGGGAAGCGTAGCCAGCGCCGCACCATACAGCAGCGAACGGCGGCCCTGGATGCGGCCAAGCACGGTGCCTTGCAAGGCGGCGCCGAGTACGGCTTGGGTAATCGAGTCCACGGGTGGCATTCCTGAATGGGTAGGTTTCCGAAAGCTACCCTCATCCCGCCGCGAGGCGCAATTCCCGGATCTAGAACAATTGCCAGGTGTAAACCAGCGTCAGGCGATTTTCGTCGATATCGCTACGGTAGTTGGACCGTGCCATGGCATTGCGCACCCGGATGCCCAGCCCCTTCAGCACCCCACTCTGTACCGCATAGCCGATGTCCAGGTCGCGCTCGCGGTCACGTCCTTCATATCCGTGCCCGGTGTCGACGTTGTTACCGCTGATATAGCGCACGGTCGCAGTCAGCCCCGGCACACCCATGGCCGCAAAGTTGTAGTCATAGCGCACCTGGTAAGAGCGTTCGTCGGTGTAGGCGAACTCGTAGGTCGGTACCTCGTTACCCAGCGGCGAGATGTTGGCGAATACCCGTGGGAACGGGCTGTCACCATAGATACCCTGGTAGCCAGCATGGAAACTGTGCCCGCCATGACGGGCCGTGAACAGCGAAAAGAACGCCTGGTTGTCGATATTGCCCAGCAACGCATCGCCATCCTCGCGGGCCGTGAAGTACCCCAGGTTGGCCGCGAGCACCCAGTCGCCCAGAGGTTTGCTGTGCTTGAAGCCGACAAAGCCCTGCTCGTAGATGTCCTCCAGCTGCCCATACCAGAGGCTGACACTGCTCTGGTTGGCATTGAACGCATAATCCCCGCCCAGGTAGTTGAAGGCATCACTGGCAGCCTGGCGCATCGGCACATGGCCGAGCATGGCGTTCATCTTGCCGTCCCCGCCTTCGTTGCGCAGGTGGGTGCTGTGCAGGTGGCCGGCCTGCAGGGTCAGCCCGTCGATATCCGCCGAGCTCAGGCTGGCGCCCTGGTAGGTCGGGGGAAGCAGGCGGATGTCACTGAAGGTCAGCACGGGCAGGTTCGGTTGCAGTTCGCCGACGCGCAGTTCGGTTTTCGACACGCGAGCCTTGAAGGTCGGCGCCAGGCGGCTGTACTCGTCGGCGGCACGGCCGTCGCCATGCACCGGCAGCAGGCCGGTGTTGGTGCGCTCGGGGCTGCTGTCGAGCTTGATGCCCAGCAGGCCCAGGGCATCCACACCAAAACCGACGGTGCCGGGCGTGTACCCCGACTTGAAGTCGAGGATGAAACCCTGGGCCCACTCTTCGGCCTTGGATTGCCGGTTGGCCCCGACAATGTCCGAGAAGTCGCGGCTGAAGTAGTAGTTTCGGGCACTCAGGCTGGCCTTCGCATCCTCGAAGAAGCCGCCTTCAGCGGCCAGCAAGGGTTGGCTGAGCAACGTCAGGCCTAGGGCGACGCAAGGGGTGTGGTTCATTCCGAAGCTCTCTTGATCTTGTTTTTATGGATAAAGCGTTGGAAACATTGCGATTTATGGGGAGGCAGCCGGCGACCATGGCGGACAGCGAGCTGTCCTTGATCAGGGCTTTCATGAAGCTTCTCGCAAGGCGGCGGCCAGCCTTGATGACCGGGCCTTGTTTTGTAATGGCATCTTTGCGGGCTCGCCCGCCCCACCGGACCATCCAGGTTCGAGGCCGGTGCCGGACCTATGGGAGCGAGCAAGCCCGCGGAAATACCGTCTCGGTCGATCAGGCCTCCTGCAAAGCCCGCGGCCGCCCACTGCGCTGCTCATCTGCGCCGTCCTGGGCCTGCTGCAGCTGGAAGTCGAACTGCAATTCGCCATGCCGCCCGGCCGGCCCTTCGACGAACACCACCTCCCCCACCAGCCCGTCCCGCGTGGCATAGGCAAAGTCGTCCCACAGGTACTGGTCGCCGGCCAGGTTGATCTGCGTGGTCAGGTGGCGGTGCCCCGGCGCCGAGATGAAGAAGTGCACGTGTGCCGGGCGCTGGCCATGGCGGCCAAGCAAGTCCAGGCATTCCTGGGTCGGCCCCTGCGGGTCGCAGCCGTAGCCCGATGGCACGATGGAGCGGGCCCGATAGCGCCCTTCGGCATCGGTAACGATGCGTCGACGCAGGTTGTATCCGGACTGGCTCTGGTCGAAGAACGAATAGGTGCCGCGGGTATTGGCATGCCAAAGGTCAACCGTGGCGCCTGGCAGCGGTCGGCCCTGCGGGTCGAGCACCCGGCCCTCCAGGTACATGACCGTAGCCACGCCCTCCTCGCTGCCATCGTCCATGCGTACTTCACCTTCGGCAATCGGCGCGCCGGCGACGTACAGCGGACCCTCGATAGTGCGTGGGGTGCCGCCGACAAGGCCGGCCTGCTGGTCCTTGGCATCCTGCAACAGGTCGAGGAAGTGCTCGATGCCCAGCCCGGCCACCAACAGCCCAGCCTCCCCGCGCCCGCCCAGGCGGTTGAGGTAGTCGATGGCGTGCCAGAACTCGTCCTCGCTGATCTCCAGGTCTTCGATCAGCCGCGCGGTGTCCTGCAGCACGCGCTGCATAATACGCTTCAGGCGCGTGCGGCCGGCCTCGTTACCCAGGCCTGCGGCTTCTTCGAAGAACTGCTGTACCGCGGCGGTGTGGGAAATTTTCACGGTCATGATGGTTTACCTCGTCTTGTTTTTCCGGTTATGCCTGCGCAACGGCCTGGGCATGCCGCCGGCCGCTGGCCGGTGCACGGCCATGGCCAATGCGGCGATCGCACCAGGGATGGCGAAAGCGATGAAATTGAGTTGCAGGGGCAAATTGATGCCCATCAGTGCACCGCCCAGCAGCGGGCCGACGATGGCGCCGTTGCGGCCGATCCCCGAGGCCCAGCCCAGCCCGGTTGAGCGCACCGACAACCCGTACATCTGCGCGGCGCCGGCATACAGCAGGATCTGCGTGCCGATGGTGGTGGCGCCGGCGACGAAGATCAGCAGGTACAGCACCGGCATCGGGCTGTTGACGCCGAGCAGGCTGATCGACAATGCAGCGGCCAGGAAGAACGCCACCTTGACCTTGACCAGGTTGTAGCGATCGCCCAGCCAACCGCCGAGAATCGCCCCGGCCATGCCGCCGAAGTTCAGTGCCAGCAGGAATGAAAGGCTCGAGCCCAGGCTGTAACCGGCATTGGCCATCAGTTTCGGCAACCAGGAACCGAGCGCGTAGACCATCAGCAGGCAGCAGAAGAACGCCAGCCACAGCGCCAGGGTGCGGGTCGCCAGGCCATTGCGGAACAGCTCCAGCACCGACGCTCCGTTGCCTTTGCGGTCGGCCGCCTGCAACAGGTCATCGGCCTGCACGTCGCAAGCCGGGTCCAGCCGCTTGAGCAGCGTGCGCGCTTCTTCGCTACGGCCTTGGCGTACCAGGAAGCCGATCGATTCGGGCAGGTAGTAGAGAATCACCGGCAACAGCAGCAGTGGCACAGCGGCGGCAAAGAACATCGATTCCCAGCCGAAACGCGGCAGCATGAAGATACCGACGCCCGCCGAGAGCATGCCGCCCAGCGAGTAGCCACTGAACATGATCGCCACCAGTGTGCTGCGCAGGCGCTTGGGCGCGTATTCGTTCATCAGTGCCACGGCGTTGGGCATCAGCCCACCGCAACCCAGGCCGGCAATGAAACGGTAGATGCCGAACTCGCTGGGGCTGCTGGCGAAGCCATTGAGAATGGTTGCCCCGGAGAACAGGGCAAAACAGATGGCAATCCCCTTTTTGCGCCCGATACGGTCAGCCAGGCTGCCGAAGGCCAGGGCGCCGAACATCATGCCGAACAGCGCATAGCTGCCCAGTGCTCCGGCCTGCAATGGGGTCAGGCCCCACGCCTTCATGATCACCGGCAGTACCACGCCGTAGATGAACAGGTCATAGCCGTCGAAGATCAGCAGCAGGCCGCACCAGGCCATGACCATCCAGTGGAAGGGGGCAAAACGCGCATTATCGATGATCGGGTGTACGTCCAGGGTTCGCATGGCAGCCATCACTCTTGTTTTTGTTGTGAAAGAAAGCTTTCTTGCCTAGGGCACTGCTCAACCGAGGTCGCCGCCCCCCACCGGCAAGGTCACGCCGGTGATGTACGAGGCCTCGTCGGAAGCGAGAAACAGAATTGCGCCCACCTGCTCGTCGATGCTGCCGTAGCGGTGCATCAGGCTGCTGTCGAGGGTCTGATCGACGATCTGCTGGTACCAGTGCTTTTCCTGCTCGGTCTGTTCAGCACTGTTGCGCGGCACGCGCCGGGGTGGCGCTTCAGTGCCGCCGGGCGCGGTGGCGTTGACCCGGATACCGCGGCCGGCCGTTTCGAATGCCAGGCAGGCAGTAAGCGCGTTGACGCCGCCCTTGGCCGCCCCGTACGGCACGCGGTTGATGCCACGGGTGGCAATGGACGAGACATTGACGATGGCGCCGCTGCCGCGTTCGAGCATGTAGGGCAAGGCGGCATGGCAGCACCACAGCGTGGGGAACAGCGAGCGGCGCACTTCGGCTTCGATCTGCTCTACCCGGTAGTGCTCGAAAGGCTTGGCCCAGATGGTGCCGCCGACGTTGTTGACCAGGATGTCGAGGCGGCCGAAGGCGGCCACCGCGCTGGCCATGACGCGCGCGCAGTCGGCATGCTGTTCGAGATCGGCAGTGAGGGTGAGCATGCCGTCGCCGGCCAGTTCGTGGACCAGTTCGGAGCGGTCTACCGCCACCACTTGCGCGCCTTCGGCCTTGAGCCGCCAGCACACGCCACGGCCGATGCCCTGGGCGGCACCGGTGACCAGGGCGACCTTGCCTAGGAATCGGTTGTTCATATCCATCTCTCCGGTTCGCCACGGTTCCTGTGGGAGCGGGCATGCCCGCGAATGCGTCCGACCAGACAAAGTTGTTGAACCTGCTGGCCTCTTCGCGGGCACGCCCGCTCCCACAGGGTCGGCGTATTGCTTGGAATAAAAGGAATCAGGCCGCCGCCGCGAACTTCTCGTAGTAGAAGTTCGCCGGTGTAATGCCCTGCTCGCGCACGTACTGGCTCACCGCCTCGACCATCGGTGGCGGGCCGCACAGGTACACATCCACATCGCCATCGTTGAGGTGGCGCGGTTCGATGTGCTGGGTCACGTAGCCCTTCTGCGGGTACTGGCTGTCCGGGTTGGCCACGCAGGCGCTGAAGGTGAAGTTGGGTATGCGCGCCGCCAAGGCCTGCAGGCGGTCGAGCTCGACCAGGTCGAAGTCGTTGGTCACGCCGTAGATCAGGTGCAACGGGTACGCGCTGCCCTGTTCGGCGATCTTCTCCAGCATCGCCGTGAACGGCGCCAGGCCGGTGCCACCGGCCAGCAGCAACAGCGGACGCTGGATCGGCCGCAGGTAGAAGCTGCCCAGCGGCCCGGCCAGGGTCATGCTGTCGCCGGCCTTGGCCAGGTTGGTCAGGAAGCTGCTCATCAGCCCGCCCGGCACGTTGCGGATCAGGAAGCTGACTTCGCCGTCCTTCTGCAGCGAGCTGAACGAATAGGCGCGGCTCTGCTCGCTGCCCGGCACCTTGAGGTTGACGTATTGCCCCGGCAGGAACGCCAGGCGGCTGAGGGCCTCACCCTTGATCGACAAGGCAATGGTGCTGGCCGACAGCTGGCGCACATCGCTGATCGCGGCCTCGAAACAGGCCTGTTCGGTCTTGCACAGTTGCGACGAGGCCGGAATGCGGATCACGCAGTCGCTTGCGGCACGCATCTGGCAGGTCAGCACGTAGCCATCGGCGATTTCGTCTTCGCTCAGGGCGTCTTCGATGAAGTTGTCGCCCAGCTCGTAACGGCCGGATTCGGCCTTGCACTTGCAGGTACCGCAGGCGCCGTCGCGGCAGTCCAGCGGGATATTGATGCCCTGGCGGTAGGCAGCGTCGGCCACGGTTTCATGGCCGGCGGCCTCGATGAAGCGGGTTACCCCGTCTTCGAAATTCAGTGCGATCTGGTAGCTCATGTTGCACCTCACGGGCGAGCCGGGCCACGGCGCGTCGCAGGACGCACCGGGGCAGCACTCGCAAAACCCTGGATCAGATGTGGTAGATGTCGATGACCTGGCGCACGTAGTCGTTCTTCAGCACCACCTTCTTGGCCTTGATCAGCGGCTGCTCGCCGCGCAGGTCGAGGGTGTAGAAACTGCTGCCGAAGTAACTGTCGGTGGTCTTGTAGCGGAAGCTCAGGGTGTGCCAGTTGAAGCGCACCTGGCACTGCCCGTCAGCCTGCCCGACGATCTCGATGTTGCTGATGTTGTGCGAGGTGCGGGTGTCGGGTACGGTCGCGCTCGAACGCTCGGTCTTGATCCGGAATACCCGGTCTTCCAGGCCGCCACGGTTGCCGTACCAGATCAGCGAGATTTCGCTTTGCGGGTCTTCGGTGAGGGTGTCGTCATCGTCCCAGCTCGGCATCCAGAAGGTGGCATCGCTGGCGTACAGTTCCAGCCACTGGTCCCACTGGGCATCATCCAGGTAGCGCGCCTCGCGGTAGAGGAAGTCGCGCACGGTGTCATACAGGCTCATTGCACGGCCTCCACTGGGATCAGTTGCTGTTCGTCCTTCAGGGCCTGGATCATGGTGTCCTGCCAGTACTTGTGCTGCAGCACGAACAGGCCTTCGTCCTCGGTGCGCACGCCTGACAACAGCGGCTTGAGCTCGATCTCCCTGGCCGCCTCGTCGGCGCCTTGCACCCAGTGCTGAGCCCCACGGGACATGTCATTCCAGCCGATGCCGCCGCCGTAGCCGGTCTGGCACGAGCGGAACTCTTCGAGGTCGTCCGGGGTGGCCATGCCGCTGACGTTGAAGAAGTCTTCATACTGGCGAATGCGCTTGGCGCGGGCATCGGCGCTCTCGCCTTTCGGCGCGATGCAATAGATGGTGATTTCGGTCTTGTTCACCGAAATCGGCCGGGCGATGCGGATCTGCGAGCTGAACTGGTCCATCAGGTACACGTTCGGGTACAGGCACAGGTTGCGCGAGTTCTCGATCATCCAGTCGGCACGCGCCTGGCCGAAGTCGGCCGCCAGCTGTTCACGGCGCTCGTAGGCCGGGCGGTCTTCCGGGTTGGCCCAGCGGGTCCACAGCAGCAGGTGGCCGTGGTCGAAGGAGTAGAAGCCACCGCCCTGCTTGGCCCAGGCACCGGCGCTCATGGTCTTGATTTCCTCACCCGCCTCGCGCTGCTTGCGCTGGTTCTGGGTGGCGGCGTAGTTCCAGTGCACGGAACTGACGTGGTATCCGTCGGCACCGTTTTCGGCGGTGAGCTTCCAGTTGCCTTCGTAGATATACGAACTGGCCCCTCGCAGCACTTCCAGGCCTTCCGGCGACTGGTCGACGATCATGTCGATGATCTTCGCCGACTCGCCCAGGTGTTCGACCAGCGGCTTGACGTCGGCCTTCAGGCTGCCGAACAGAAAGCCCCGGTACGACTCGAAGCGCGCCACCCTGGTCAGGTCGTGGGAGCCGTCGCAGTTGAAGCTGCCAGGGTAGCCGGCGTTGGCTGGGTCCTTCACTTTCAGCAGCTTGCCGCTGTTATTGAACGTCCAGCCGTGGAACGGGCAGGTGTAGCTGGAGCGGTTGCCGCGCTTGTGCCGGCAGAGCATGGCGCCACGGTGGCTGCAGGCGTTGAGGAAGGCATTCAGCTCACCCTCCTTGTTGCGCGCGATGAAGATTGGCTGGCGCCCCATGGTCAGGGTGAGGAAGTCGTTGTTCTCGGGGATCTGGCTTTCGTGGGCCAGGTAGATCCAGTTGCCCTCGAAGATGTGTTTCATCTCCAGGTCGAACAGCCGTGGGTCGGTGAACATCTCGCGCTTGCAGCGGTAGATGCCCTTTTCACGGTCGTCCTCGAGCAAGGCATTGAGGTAGTCGAATCCCAGGGACATGGCCAGGGTCTCCCTTGTTATTGTTTAGACCTGGTCAGGTTAGGGATTGGCAGGCGGCGGCAATATCCGGTTTGTGCGTGGTGCTATCCGTTTTGTGCAGGGTGTGGGCCTGGTTCAGCGCCGGTTGCGCAAGGTTTCCGACGGCAGCTCGCCAAACTGCTGCCGATACACCTCGGAAAACCGCCCCAGGTGCAGGAAGCCATAGTCCATGGCCAATTCGGTCACGCTGCGCACGCTGCAACTGGCATCGCCCAGGCAGGCATGCACCTGGGCCAGCTTGCGTTGGCGCACATACTGCTTGGGCGTGGTGCCCAGGTGCCGGTCGAACAGTGCATACAACGAGCGCAGGCTCATGCACGCCTGCTCTGCCAGTGCCTCGGCGGTAAGCTCAAGCTTCAGGTTGCGTTCGATGTGCTCGAGGATCCGTTCCAGGCTTGCACCTGGCGAACCCAGGCTCTCGCGACGGATATTGGTGGTCATCAGCGTCAGCAACTTGCTGGCGACGATCTGGCTGTAATGGCCCTGTACCCTTGGCAGCGAATCACTCACTTCCGCTTCATGGCAAACCATCGCCAGCAGGTTGACGAAACCGTCCAGCTCATCCAGCCGATAGTGGTTGCGCAGGAAGCGCACGCCGCCATCGGGCCGGTGCCAGCGTTGTTCGTCGCAGATCGAGTCCAGCAGCCGGGTCGGCACCTTGAGGATGAACTTCTCGCAGTCTTCCGAATAGGTCAGGTCGACCGGGTCATCAGGGTTGATCAGCAACAGCTCGCCCGGTACCAGGTGTTGTTCGCGCCTGGGCCCGCGCCACAAGCAGTTGCCGTTGAGCAACACCTGCAGGTGGTAGATGCTTTCCAGTGCCGGTGAGGTGACGCGTACGCTGCCGCCATAGCTGATGCGGCACAGGTCCAGTTCGGCAAACTTGCGGTGGTTGAGGCTGGCCTGGGGATGGGTGGTGCGGGACAGACCGATGCAATGCTGGCCTACATGCTGGTTCACATAATCGGACACGGCATAAGGGTCGGCGTGATGAAACACGCTACTGCGCTCGCTCAGCAGGCGGCTTTCCATAGGCAAGGCACTCGGTATCGTTGTTGTTCTGGTCGCCGCGTCCTACGGCCAGGCAGGCGGTGGTTGCGGTCATCACGGTCATTCTATCGAGCCGGCTGGGGGACGCAGGTGGCAGGCGACAACCGGTGAATGGGCACACTTAAGCAAAACCGCGGGGGTTGGGCAATGCGCGGGAGGGAATGGCTGGGCGGATAGCGGACAGCTGGCGGCCGTGGGCGTTCGGTTATCGAACGCTGTTCCAGTGCGGGCACCTTCACTGTACCGGCAGGAAGTTCATCAACAACAGGCTTTGCGCGTAATTCAGGCCAATCCGCCGATAGCGTTCGTCAAGCAACTCGGCCAGCAAATCCAGGCGCGCCACGATCTTGCCGAACTCCACGGCAAAGCTGAGGTTGCTGCCTTCCTCGGAGATTTCATTGGAGAACAGCAACAGCTCCCCGTTGGCATCTTGTCGCTGGCCCAGCATCCAGGTGGCTTTTTCGATGTTGCGCGCAGCATTGTTGACGAACAACGGGTCGATGGTATCGGTCATGTAGAACTCGGTCCGTCCGCCATGCGCGGTGATCAGCATACTGCCGATGGCGTAGATGAACGCCCCTACCCGATCGCCGCGAAACTCCGGGCTCAGGGCAAAGCTCAGGGCCGCCAGGTCACGGCGCTCGCCCAGTTGTGGCAGCGGCAGGCGTTGTTCGATGGCGATGCGGATCTGCCGCTCGGCAGTGGCAGCGTCGACATAGCCGGACAGCTTCCACTGGCTGGGATTGCGCAGGTACAGCTTGTTCATCAGCAGGTACAGGCTCTGCAGGTTGTCGCGCATGGACAGCGTGGCCATGCGGTCGACGCTGGTCTGGAACAGCTCGCTGGGCTTGCCGTTGCCTAGCTGATCGAGCATGTCGCGCCCCTGCTCCTGGGTGCAGGCGCACAGGCAGCTGAAGGCGCCAACCAGCAGCAGACGCGAGAGGACTTTGGTTTTGCTTGCAACCATCGGCACCGGGTCGGTATTCGGCGGCTGCACCGGGAATCGGCGCAGCCTGGCCAAGCATAGAGCCCGGAAACGGGAAAAAGTGCAGTGATCGGGGAGCTAGCGCGCCTCCATCCCGACAAACCGTGGACAATGGGCAGTAACGCGACGAGGCCTGCACAGGCAACACATCGTTTACATGGCGTGGCGCAACATCTCCACCATTTGCGCATGCAGCACTGGGTCACCGCAGGCCACCACGCACCCACCATTCTGCGCGCTGCTGCCATCCCACGCGGTGATCACCCCGCCCGCCCCTTCGATGATCGGCATCAACGCCTGTACGTCGTAAGGCTGCAGGCTGGCCTCGACGATCACATCGACAAAACCCGAGGCCAGCATGCAATAGGCATAGCAGTCGCCGCCATAGCGCATCAGCCGCGCCTTGCCGGCAACGGCCTCGAATGCAGCCTTGCGTGCTGCGGTGTCGAACATGTCCGGGGTGGTGCACATCAGCGTGGCCGACGCCAGGTCGCCGCAGGCGCGAGTCTTCAACGGCGTACCGTTGCGCCAGGCGCCTTCCGGCGTGCCGACGAAGCGCTCACCGGTGAATGGCTGGTTCATCACCCCTACCACCGGCTGCGTGCCGTCGTTGAGGGCGATCAGCGTGCCCCACAGCGGCAGGCCGGTGATGAAGGCGCGGGTACCGTCGATCGGGTCGAGCACCCAGGTCAGCGGGCTGCTGCCGACAGCCACCCCGGCTTCTTCGCCGAGAATGCCATGCTCGGGGTAACGGGCCTGGATCAGCGTGCGCATGGCGTCTTCGGCCGCCTTGTCGGCCACGGTCACCGGGTCGTACAGGCGCCCGCCCTTGTCCTCGACAGCCAGGCTGGCGCGAAAGTAGGGCTTGATCGCTTCAGCGGCAGCATCGGCCAACTGCTCGGCAAAGGCGCGGTACTCGCCGATCTGTGCAGCACTCAGGGACATGGGACGGGCCTCGTGACAAAGATGGGGCACGCATCATACCCGACACTTCGCCCCGCTGTACGCTGCACCGGTCTAGACTGAAGATGACCAGATCACCCGGGGGGCCTGCCACACGTGGAGGTGTGCGATGAGCCAGTTCAAGCGTCTGTTCGTCATGCTCGGCCCGCAGATGCGTCACACGCCGGCGCTGCAGCGCGCGGCGGCGTTGGCGGAATCCAACGGGGCCTTGCTGGACATCAATGTGTTCGTCGACGATGTCGACACCTTCGGCCTGATGAGCGACAGCCGCGAACGCGAACGGCTGCTCAGTGACAACCGCCAATGGCTGGCGGACGAGGCCGAACAACTGGCCAACGCTGGCCTGGATGTGTCCACCGAGCTGCTGCTGACCCGGGACCCGCTGGGCAGTGTGCTGGAACGGGTCGAACGCCTGGGGTGCGACCTGCTGATCAAGGACGTGCAGCACGAACCCGTGCTCAAGCGCCTGCTGGTGACGCCACTGGACTGGCAGTTGCTCAAGGACAGCCCGGTCGCCGTGCACCTGGTCAGCGATATCCGGCTGCCCCTGCCCCGGCAGATCGCTGCCGCAGTGGACCTGAACAGCCACGGCGCTGGCGAGCATCTGGACGAACAGGTGATCCACTGCGCCCATGCCCTGGCCCTGCAGTGCAACGCCGAGCTGCACCTGCTGCATGTGTGCGACGCGGCGAAGACCCACATTGCCGACTTCGGTGCGGGGACGGTCACCATGCCCGGCTTCGATGGCAACCTGCGGACCGCGCAGCGGGCGGCATTCAACCGCCTGGGCGACCACCACCAGATCCCGCTGGAGCGTAGGCACTTCTTGGAGGGCCCTGCGATCAAGGCCATTGCCCAGTTCGTCGGCCATAGCCGGGCAGATGTGATCGTGATGGGCAGCCACCGGCATGACGCCCTGCAGACCTTCCTGGGCGGGACCACGGCGCATGTACTGGAGCACCCGCTGTGCAATGTATTGGCAATCAAGGCGGTCCGCTGAGTGCTGGTTAGCTGATCCGGGCTATTCGCGGACACGCCCGCTCCCACAGCTCATCGAAGTTGCCAGAACCCGAGACGCACCTGTGGGAGCGGGCGTGCCCGCGAAGGCGCCAGCACCGATCGGCCTGCCCGGTATCTGGCACAGCAGTGCCACATAAAAATAATGCATCTGATAATGATTCGTAGTAGTTTTGCGCCGCTTTCGCCCCTTTCCTTCAGCGCCCTACTCCAGGATCGTCCCGTCGATGCGCCGTACGTTCGTTTCACTTTGTGTGCTTCATGCCGTCTCCCCGTTGGCCTTTGCCGAGCCCGAGCCGCTCGGCGCCCCCGCCCAGATCGAACTGCAGGCCCTGAGCATTACCGGCAATGCCGACAGCGAGCGTGCCGATGGCCCCGTCGACGGCTACAAGGCCACCCGTTCGGCCAGTGCCACTCGTACTGACACCGCGCTGCATGAAACCCCGCAATCGGTCAGCGTGGTGCCCAAGGACGTCCTGCAAGACACTGGTGCGACCCGCCTGCAGGACGGCCTGGACTACGCCGGCGGTGTCGGGCGCGCCAACAATTTCGGCGGCCAGGGCCTGACCACCTTCACCGTGCGTGGCTTCACCACCGGCGAGTTCTACCGCAACGGCTTCCCGATCAACCGCGGTTACCCCAACGCCCCGGACGCCAACACGGTCGAACGCCTGGAGGTGATCCGTGGCCCGGCCAGCAGCCTGTATGGCCGAGGCGACCCCGGCGGTACCTTCAACGTGGTCAGCAAGCAGCCGTTGCCGGAAGCGAAGGTTACCCTGGGCAGCCAGTTCGATGACCAGGGCATGCACCGCGCGACCCTGGACGCTAGCGGGCCACTCAACCAGGACGGCTCGCTGGCCTACCGCCTCAACCTGCTCGGTGAAGGCGGCGAAAGCTTCCGCGACGATGTGCAAAGCGAGCGCTACGATGTGGCGCCGGTGGTCAGCTGGCAGGTCAATGACAGCACCAAGGTCGTCTTCGAGGGCGACTTCATGCGCAACAACCACCCACTGGATCGCGGTCTGACCCGCTATCCCACCCAGACCGGCAGCGCTTCGCGGGATACCTACATCTGGGAGAAAGGCAGTGACAACCTGCTGCACAACGACAACAACATGACCCAACTGCGCTTCGAGCACCTGCTCAACGAAGACTGGACGCTGGGTGGTGGCTTCCAGTACCTCGATGGCTCGCTCAAGGGGAATGCTGTCGAAGGTACGAAATTGCAGGCAGACGGCCGTACCCTGAATCGCAATTTCAACTATCGCAAGCTGGAATGGACCGATCGCGACTGGCAGTTGAACCTGACCGGGCATTTCGATACCGGTACGCTCAGCCATACCCTGCTGACCGGCATCGAGTACGAAAACTACCATTACAGTTCGATCATCCGCCGTTCCTCCGCGCCCTACTCGATCGACATCTACGAGCCGGTACTGGGCCAGCCGAGGCCGGCGCTGGATGCGCTACCAACGACCTGGGACAGTGAGAACCTGCAGACCTGGGCCTACTTCATCCAGGACCAGGTGGCGCTGACCGAGCGTCTGAAGGCATTGGTCGGTGTACGCTTCGAGCGCTTCGAGCACGATTACGACGATAAACGGCCGGCCAATCGCGACTTCAGCAAGAGCGAGAATGGCGTCACGCCGCGCTTTGGCCTGATCTACGACCTGACTGACACGGTGGCGGTCTATGCCAATACCGCGCGCTCGTTCAAGCCCAACACCGGCACGCCAGCCAGCGGTGGTGGTTTCGACCCGGAGAAAGGCAGGTCCTATGAACTGGGGCTGAAATGGGAGGCGCTGGACCGTCAGCTGAGCATCGATGCGGCGGTCTATCAGATCACCAAGGAGAACGTCCTGGCGCGTGACCCGAACGACCCGACCAACACCTACAGCATTGCAGCCGGCGAAGTACGCAGCCGGGGCCTGGATATCAACATCGCCGGCAACCTCACCCCGCAATGGCGCGTGATTGGTGGCTATGCCTACGTGGATGCCGAGGTGACCAAGGACACGACCCTGCCCAAGGGCACCCACTTGGCCAACATCCCACGCAACAGCTTCAGCCTGCTGAACACCTATGAATTCCAGGAGGGCCTGGCCAAGGGACTGGGGTTGGGCGTTGGCGTCAAGTATGTGGATGACCGGGCCGGGCAGACGGCGGCCAGCACCTACACCATGGAAAGCTACAGCGTGGTCGACCTGCTGGGCTTCTACAAGGTCAACGAACACGTGCGGCTGAATCTGGACGTGAAGAACCTGTTCAACAAAGGTTATGACGAGGGGGCGTTCAACAACTACGTCTACCCGGGAGCGCCACGGACGGTGCAGGCTGGCATTTCCTATACCTTCTGAATCGCCGCGGCTGCCTTGCAGCCGACCGCCGGCAAGCCAGCTCCAACAGGGGCAGATGGGCTTGCCCGGCGATGGGCCGCAAAGCGACCCCCGGCCTCAGAACCCTTTGCTGTAGAACAGCGAGTACGACTCGATCCCGTCATTAGGCTGCTTGAGCCCTGCATTGGAATAATGCATCGCGCGGATCCCCACCTTCTGCTCCCCCGGCAACTTCAGGCCAAAGCCGATGCGGTCCTCGAAGTTCAGTGCCGACCCCAGGCGCTGGTCGCCCACGTCGGTCTTGGAAAACGCCGCCAGGCCAATGCCAGCCTCGATGTAGGGGGTGTAGCGAAAACCGCTGAACTCATACGTGAACACTGGGCTGAACGACAGCGAATGGGCGCCACTGGCCTCACCACCTTCCCAATAGGTATAGGCCGCGTCCCAGTATCCGCTCACATGGCCGGTGCTGCTTTCCAGCCACTTCTTGTCCCAGTCGAACGACAGGCCGATACGGTAGGTCATGTCGCCTTGGCCAGTTGCGCCAACGGCACCGGACACCTGCGCCGCATGGGCCACGTTGGCCGCGGCAAAGGCCAGCACTGCTGCAGCCAGCGAAGCTGCTAGACGGGTTTTCATCAATGACTACTCCTGATGGTCGATACGGCAAGCGGGGGCTCATGCCCCTCGATTTATGGTGACCGGGCCATCCAGACCGGTCACATCAAGTAATACTTTTCTGATTATTGTCCAGATAATCAGAAAGTTGGAAGTGAATTGCCACTATTGGCTAGTCCCTTCGATTGGCATCGACCTTGTCAGTACATCCATCAGTCATATTCCGTTTCTGCATGCTCGCCCAGCAAACGCCGTTGCCTGGGCGTGGCTGCCTCCAGCACCTGCGGGTTGAAGCGCCAGTTCAGGTAAGGGGAAAACTTTTGCGCCACCATGCGCCGGCCATAGTGCACTTGCAGCATGTCGCGCACACGTGCCTGGCTGTTGTTGGCTCCGCCGCTGTGCCAGACATCGCTGCGAAACACCAGCGCATCCCCTGCCTGGCACAGCACCGGCAGCGCCTGGCGGCCCTGCCACTGGTCTTCACCAGGCAGCGGAGGCCGCCCGGCACGATGGCTGCCGGGCACGATCCAGGTCGGCCCGATGTCCTGGTCGATGTCGCTGAGGTACAACTGCGCCGTGAGGATCTGCGCGGGTTGGACGAAGTCGCCGCGTTCGCTGAGCCAATCGGGCAATTGCATGGGCAGGTGGTCCAGGTGCAGGGCCATGCCGGGGTAGCCAGGGTGGCTGCGCCAGGCAGTTTGCCCGATTACATGGCAGTCGGCGCCCAGTGCCGCTTCGGCCAGGGCAATCGGCGCGGGCAGGTCGAGAAAGGGTAGCCATAGCGGATCGCGATTGAACACGCACTTGTAGTGTTCCAGCAGCCCCTGATAGTCCCAGTGGATGGGCTGCAGGTCATCGATGGCGCAGCGCAACAAGGCGATACGCAAGGGCTCGAGGACAGCGGGGAGCAGCACATAGCCCTGCTCATCCAAGCTTTGTAGTTGCAGGTCCAGGCTCATGACGACAGGCCTTGTGCAGGCAGGAGTACAACTGTACTCCTGCCATATTTCTCTATCAACGCCAGTTCAGATTCACGGTCGCAGGCGTTTTGCCGTTGACGGTCACCATTTGTTGCACCGTCTCGCCCTGGGCGTTGCCGGTAACTTTGTATTTGCCCGGAGGCAGCTGCACGTACAGCAGCGGCCCGGCATCCGGGACGCTTAGTACGGGCTGACCCTGGGCATTCTGGATATCCACACTGGCACCGCTCTGGAACTTGCCTTCCGGGCCGGTCGAGAGCTCGACGTGCAGGTCATAGCCTGGGGTCTTGCGCAGGGCATTGGCCTCGTCCTGGCCAATACCACCTTGCAGGAAACGGATGCCGTTCTGTTCCTGCTGCTGCAGCTGCACCGCCTGCATGTCGATCGGGGCATTGAGGTCGGCGGCGGCCGCCAGGGTCCAGGGCAGCGCCAAGGCGACCAGCAGCGCGGCGCCCAGGGCATAGTGATGATTACGCATGGTACGACCCTCCGTTCGAGGATGGCTTACCTATTATCTGATCCTTCCGGCGGAACAGTGTTCGTGCAGACGCATGGTCGCCTGGATGAAATTCGCTTTAACAAACCAGCTTTGTCAGCCTGAACATCAGCTTGCGCGTCGTTCTTCGAGCAATTTCACGAACATGCTCAAGCTGCGCGACACCGTGCCCCGTCGCCACACCAGCCAGGTTTTCAGGTAGCGGAAGTCCTCCGACATCGGGAAGGCGCTGACTGTGCTGCAACCGGGCATGTTGTCGAGCATGCTGCGCGGCATCATGGCCAGGCCGGCACCAGCACTGACACAGGCCAACATGCCGTGGTACGACTCCATTTCGTGGATCTTGCCCGGCACTGCCTGGTCCTGGACGAACCAGTTCTCGAAGTGGTGGCGGTACGAACAGTTGGCGCGGAAAGCGTAGATATTTTCCCCGTTGACGTCCTGGGCACGGGTCACCGGAGCATGGTTGAGTGGCGCGATGACCATCATCTCTTCCTCGAATACCGGTATACCTTCCAGCGTCGGGTGCAGTACCGGCCCATCGACGAACGCCGCCACCAGGCGCCCGGACAGCACGCCCTCGAGCATGGTCCCGGATGGCCCGGTAGACAGGTCCAGGTCGACCTTGGGATAGCGTTGGTTGTACGCCGCCAGCAAGGCCGGGATGCGCACCGCCGCCGTGCTTTCCAGCGACCCCAGGGAGAAGGTGCCTTGCGGATCTTCACCGGCCACCGTCAGTCGCGCCTCGTGGACCAGATCGAGGATACGCCGGGTGTATTCGAGGAAGTTCCAGCCTGCCGGTGACAGCCGCAGGCGGCTCTTCTCGCGAATGAACAGTGCCACACCAAGGTCTTCCTCAAGTTGCTTGATGCGCGTGGTCAGGTTCGACGGCACCCGATGGATGTGCTGCGCGGCGGCACTGATGCTGCCCTGCTCTGCCACGGCCTTGAAGATTTCCAGTTGCACCAGGTCCACAGCCTTTCTCCAAACGTGAATGTTTCGCTCATTATTATTCAGTTTTCATTAAAGCCCTAGCCCACTAGTCTGGCGTCTCGGATCAATGACAACGAGAGTGTCCCGCCATGAGCGCGATCAGCAGCCTGACCCACGCCATCTCCCTCGACCCTTACAGCGGCGAGCAGATCGGCGCCTATCCGTTCGATAGCGACGCCGCACTGGAAGCGGCGTTGCAACGTGCCAAGGTTGGCTTCCGCCAGTGGCGCCAGGTGTCGCTGGGTCAGCGCAGCGAGTACTTGCTGGCCTTGGCCAGCACCCTCGAAGCCAAGGCTGAAGCCTTCGCGCAGATGATCAGCCGCGAAATCGGCAAGCCGGTCGCCCAGGCCCGTGGCGAGGTCAGCAAATGCGTCGGCCTGTGCCGCTGGTATGCCGAACACGGCCCGGCAATGCTCGCTGCCGAGCCGACCCAGGTGGAAAAGGCCCGCATCGAATACCGTCCGCTGGGCCCGATCCTGGCGGTGATGCCGTGGAACTTCCCGGTATGGCAGGTACTGCGCGGCGCCGTGCCGGCGATCCTGGCCGGCAATACCTACGTGCTCAAACACGCCCCGAACGTGATGGGCAGCGCTTACCTGCTGGGCGAGCTGTTCAAGGACGCCGGCTTGCCGGCAGGCGTGTTCGAGGTGTTGAACGTGACTCCGGACGGCGTCACCCGCGCCATCAACGACCCGCGCATCGCCGCCGTCACCCTCACCGGCAGCGTGCGGGCCGGCATGGCGATCGGTGCGCAGGCCGGCGCGGCGCTGAAGAAGTGCGTGCTGGAACTGGGCGGCTCCGACCCGTTCATCGTGTTGGCCGACGCCGACCTGGATGCCGCCGTGAAGGCGGCTGTGATCGGCCGCTACCAGAACACCGGCCAGGTCTGCGCGGCGGCCAAGCGCCTGATCGTGGAAGAAAGCATTGTCGAGGCATTTACCCGCAAGTTCGTCGAGGCCACCCGCGCGCTGAAAGTCGGCAACCCGCTCGAAGACGACACCTACATCGGCCCGATGGCACGCTACGACCTGCGTGACGAGCTGGATGGCCAGGTTCAGGCGACCCTCGCCGAAGGCGCCACCCTGTTGCTGGGCGGCCATAAGGTCGATGGCGTGGCCAACTTCTATGCGCCGACTGTGCTCGCCAACGTCACCCCTGACATGACCGCATTCAAGCAGGAGCTGTTCGGGCCGGTGGCGGCGATCATCAGTGCACGTGACGCGGAGCATGCGGTGGAACTGGCCAACGACAGCGAATTCGGCCTGGCCTCGACCATCTACACTGCCGACTACGCGCTGGCCGAGCGCATGACTGCAGCGCTGGATACCGGTGGCGTGTTCATCAACGGCTATTGCGCCTCTGACCCCCGGGTGGCGTTCGGCGGGGTGAAGAAGAGCGGTTTCGGGCGCGAGCTGTCGCACTTTGGTGTGCGTGAGTTCACCAATGCGCAGACGGTTTGGCTGGATCGTAACTGATTCATGAGCATGGGGCTGCAGCGCAGCCCCCATCGGCTTCAATCCCGAACCTGGTCCTTGACCCAGTCCAGCATGCCCCCCGGCACGATCAGTTCATGCCGCGCCCGCGAACAGGCGGTGTACAACCCTGCCAGCATCCGCGCGCGCTCGTTGCGGTTACCGGCCACCTGCGGCGCTACCATCAGCTCCGGCGACACCATCACCCGGGCGAACTCCATGTTCTTCACATCCCGCACCCGCCCGAGGAACAGCTTGGGCGCCTTGTCCCAGCGGTAACGGCTCTTGGCCCTGGCAAAGTGTTCCGGCGTGTAGCCCTTGCGCAGCATGTTGGCCACGGCAACGAACGCCTTGTCATCGCCCTTGTCCTGCTCCAGCGCCTGCCAACTGGCATAACGGAACAGCATCGGGTGACGTGGCCGGGTACCATGGCGATACAGCTCGATGCAGTCCTCGACGAACAGTTCGAAGTCCTTGCGCGCGCTTTTCAGCAGCACGAACGGCACGCCCAGGTGAGTCAGGCGCTGGAACCAGCCGAACAAGCCCCATTCGTCGTCGACGATCAGCGCGGTGGGCTGTTCAGGCACGCTGACCGTATCGAAAAAGCTGACCCGGGTGTAATGCTCGGCGCTGCCACTGAACGCCCCCTGGATCGCCGCCGGGTGGGCCTGGATCAATGGGTTGAGCACGTTGTCCATGGCCGGTCCGGCCCGCAGTGAGCGGTCGATGCAGCGCTGGCGAATGAAACTGCCATGGTGCGGACTGAGGCCGTTGAGGTTCTGCAGCTCGTCACCCAGGGCAATGATCGACTGCGGGCTACGGTCGAGCACGGCGAGCATCGGTGCCGACAGCTCGTGGGCCTCGTCGACGATGACATGGGTGTAGCGGCTGTCGATCACGTCAGTGGTCAGTGACAGCAGTTTGACCCGGTGATAGTCGCGTACCGGCAACTGGATTTCCCGGGCTGACGGGCGAATCAGCTCCTGCCAGTACAACCGTGCCTTTTCCAGCAGCACCTCCTGATCCAGCGGCGTGGTCCCCGGCCCGGCCCACGGCAGATGGTGCAGTTGCAGTTGGCTATCGGCGCTGTGGCAGAAGCTGCGCACGGCACGAATGCACAAGGCCACCACCTCACGGGCAGCCAGCGGGCCGATGTCGGGGATGCCCAGCCAGCGGACCACCTGCGCATCCTGCGGGCGCCACGACAGTTTGGTGCGATACGGGTCGCGCAGGCGCCAACCGTTGCTGGTGAGGTCACGGTTGAGCAGTTCGTCAGCCAACTGGCCGAAGGTCAGCGCCTTATAGGCCGCGGCGTCCTTGACGCGCGCCTGCAAGGCCCGCAACTGGCCTTCGGTCAATGCCAGCAACAGCGTGCGCTGGGGGTCGAGCAGGCGGGCGAACTGATGAATCAGGAAGGTCTTGCCGGTACCGGCGAAGCCCTGCACGGCCACCGATTCGTCGATCCCACTGAGAAACTCGCGCAACAGCCGGTTCTGCTGGTCGCTGAGCATCAGGTCGCTGGCCAGCGACGGCAGGGACACCGGGTGCAGCGGCGTTGCGCGCTGGCGGTAGCTGTCGGCGAACTGGAAGTTCCACTGGCCTTCGGCATCCAGCAGTTCGTCGGCCTGGTACGGCACCTCGCTGGACAACAGTGCGATACCGTTCTCGCCGAGCATGCCCAGGCCCATCGCGAAGGCTTCACGGTCGAAGTGTTGCGCTACCTGGCCCTGGAAACGCCCGGGCGCGGCATTCTCGACCTCGTTGGCAATACGCACGATTTCAGCGAAACGGCGCTCCTGCGCATCCGCCGAGGCGTTGTTGGGCTGGCGTGGCAGGTTCTGCACGAAAAGCACCGTCGCGGCTTCGAGCAGGCTGGCGGTGCTGAAGAACCCGGGATGGGGCTCGCTGGCGAGGCGGTCGGCCTGGTCGCTGGACAAAGGCAGGTAGAACATCGGCACCTCGGGGGAAATCAGGGCGGCACGATAACAATTTTTTAGCTGAAATGCTGGCTTCAGTGTTGCCTGGGCCAGCCTGCGACGAGGCCGCTAGCGCCTGCTCAACCCCTGCCCCGCCTCAATGTCTCGCTGGGAAACTCCTTGAACAACTGCCGGTAACTCTCTGAAAACCTTCCCAAATGCCAGAATGACCAGCGCATCGCCACCTCGGCCACCGTCACTCTACCGTTGCGCAACAGATCGCGCCGCGCACCGTTGAGCCGACGCAAGCGCAACCAGTGCGCCGGTGGCATGCCGGTAAATGCCTTGAACGCTTGCTGCAACTGACGTAGGGAAACCCCGGCAACCGCCGCAAGCTCCACCAGGTTCAGGGTCTCTTCCGGGCAGTCGGCCGCCCACTCACTGACCCGCCGCATGATCGCCCGTTCCTCGTCTCGCCGCCCCAGGGCCACGCCCTGCAAGCGTTGGCAGGCGTTGTCGAGGATGAACAGGCAGTCATCCAGCAGCTGTTCCGCCAGGGCCTGCCCCTGCAGTGGGCAATCGGCCTCGCCCAGGCGGGTCAGCGTGGCACTCAGCCAACTGCCGAACAGCGCATTCTGGCCGCTGCCCAACGGCACCATGAACAACCCTTCGAGGCGCTGCGGGTCCAGGCCATGACCGGCCAGGAACGCCTGGTCGAACACCACCGCCACTTCCTCGTAGTTCTCCGGCGTGATCCAGATGTTGCGGCTCTGTTCGTTCAGCAGATAGAGGCTGTTCTCGCTGCGGTCGAAGCAGAACGCCAGCGAACCGCTTGGTGCACGGAAGAATTGCTCTACCCGGGTATTCAAGCGCTCCTCGTACACCTCCACCCCCTCCAGCCCCAGGCAACGCAGCTCACCGCTGAAATGCCCGGGGGACATCTGCCGGTACTGCTGCTGCCATGCCGGGGTGGCACGCACTTGTTCGGTGACGTCGGTGGTATGGAAGGCCTGGACTTGCAGGGCATTGGCGGTTGTCACGCGCGGTCCTAGTGCACTCTTCTGGTGCATTCATTGCCGGAGTAAAGTGGATAGATCGGCCACAGGGCTGCGACCAAGATAGTCTCCAGTGCGTCAACTGGGAAGCGCAACGCCTTCGAAACCTGGTAACGGGTTTTGCCGCAAACCCGCTCCCCCACTGAAACCCAACCAAGAGGTCTGTATGAACGCCCCCTTCGATCAGCTGTCCACCTGGCTGAAAGAACACCGCATCACCGAAGTCGAATGCGTGATCAGCGACCTGACCGGCATCGCCCGCGGCAAGATCGCGCCTACCGCCAAGTTTCTTCACGAGCGCGGCATGCGCCTGCCCGAGAGCGTGCTGCTGCAGACGGTCACCGGCGACTACGTTGACGATGACATCTACTACAACCTGCTCGACGCAGCCGACATCGACATGGTCTGCCGCCCTGACCCGACTGCGGTTTACCAGATCCCATGGGCGATCGAGCCCACCGCGATCGTGATCCACGACACCTTCGACAAGCAGGGCAACCCCATCGAACTGTCGCCACGCAACGTACTGAAGAAGGTGCTCAAGCTGTATGCCGACAAAGGCTGGCAGCCGATCGTGGCACCCGAGATGGAGTTCTACCTGACCCAGCGCTGCGAAGACCCGGACCTGCCGCTGCAAGTACCACTGGGGCGTTCGGGCCGTGCCGAAAGCGGTCGCCAGTCGTTCTCGATCGATGCCGCCAACGAATTCGACCCGCTGTTCGAAGATGTCTACGACTGGTGCGAGATCCAGGGCCTGGACCTGGATACGCTGATTCACGAAGACGGCCCGGCGCAGATGGAGATCAACTTCCGTCACGGCGACGCGCTGGACCTGGCCGACCAGATCACCGTGTTCAAGCGCACCATGCGCGAGGCGGCGCTCAAGCACAATGTCGCTGCCACGTTCATGGCCAAACCGATCACCGACGAGCCGGGCAGCGCCATGCACCTGCACCAGAGCGTGGTCGACATCGCCACCGGCAAACCGATCTTCGCCAATGATGACGGCAGCATGAGCCAGCTGTTCCTGTACCACATCGGTGGCCTGCAGAAGTACATCCCCAAGCTGCTGCCGATGTTCGCCCCCAACGTCAATTCGTTCCGCCGCTTCCTGCCGGACACCTCGGCACCGGTCAACGTCGAATGGGGTGAAGAAAACCGCACCGCCGGCCTGCGCGTACCCACCTCCAGCCCCGAGTCGATGCGTGTGGAGAACCGCCTGCCCGGCGCCGATGCCAACCCGTACCTGGCCATCGCCGCCAGCCTGCTGTGCGGCTACCTGGGCATGGTCGAGCGCATCGAGCCCAGCGCACCCGTGCAAGGCCGCGCCTACGAACGACGCAACCTGCGCCTGCCGATCACCATCGAAGACGCCCTGCAGCACATGGAAGACTGCGAGACCGTGCAGCAGTACCTGGGCAAGCAGTTCGTCCAGGGCTATGTGGCGGTCAAGCGTGCCGAGCACGAGAACTACAAGCGCGTGATCAGCTCGTGGGAGCGTGAGTTCCTGATGCTCAGCGTCTGAGCCGGCCCGTTCGCCTTCATCTGGCCGCTCTACGGGGTTTGTGGACGCGGCCTCCAGCGCACTCGAAAAACAAGATCAACGAGGTGTCCCCATGCGTCATCTGCAAGCCCTGATCCCCGCCGCGTTCACCCTGCTGTTCGCCAGCACCGGCCACGCCACCCCCTCGGTCAGCGTGTACAACTGGACCGACTACATCGGCGACACCACCTTGGCCGACTTCCAGGCCAGTAGCGGGATCAGGGTGGTCTATGACGTGTTCGACTCCAACGAAACCCTGGAAGGCAAGCTGCTGGCCGGGCGCACGGGTTATGACGTGGTGGTACCCTCCAACCACTTCCTCGCGCGCCAGGCCCAGGCCGGTGCCTTCCTGCCGCTGGACCGCAGCAAGCTGCCCAACTGGCCGCACCTGGACCCCAAGCTGCTCAAGCAGCTTGAACAGAACGACCCCGGCAACCGCTATGCCGTGCCCTACCTGTGGGGCACCAACGGCATCGGCTATAACGTCGACAAGGTCAAGGCGGCCCTCGGCGTCGACCATATCGACTCGTGGGCGGTGCTGTTCGAGCCGGAAAACCTGAAAAAGCTCAAGCAGTGCGGCGTGGCGTTCATGGACTCGCCCGACGAACTGTTCCCGGCCGTGCTCAACTACCTGGGCATGAACCCGCGCAGCGAGAAACCGGCCGATTACGCCAGGGCCGAAGCCCGCCTGCTCGAACTGCGCCCCTACATCACCTACTTCCACTCCTCCAAGTACGTTGCCGACCTGGCCAATGGCGATGTCTGCGTCGCCTTCGGCTATTCCGGCGATGTGTTCCAGGCCGCCAACCGCGCCGTGGAGGCGAACAACGGCGTGAAAGTCGCCTATAGCATTCCCAGGGAAGGCAGCAACCTCTGGTTCGACCTGCTGGCCATCCCCAAGGACGCCAACAACCCTGAACAGGCCCTGGCCTTCATCAACTACCTGCTCGACCCCAAGGTGATCGCCAAGGTCAGTGCCACGGTCGGCTATGCCAACGCCAACCCTGATGCCCAGGCCTACATGGATGCATCGCTGGTCAACAACCCCGAGGTCTACCCACCCCAGGAAGTGCTGGACAAGCTGTACATCTCCAGTACCCCGAGCCCGAAGATAATGCGCGTCATGACCCGCTCCTGGAGCAAGATAAAGTCCAACCGCTGAGCCGAGAACCCCATGTCCTTCACGACCCAACACGCCGCCTCGTACTACGCCGCCACGGCACGCGATGCGGCGCCCTACCCTAGCCTGGACGGCGAACTGATAGCCGACGTGTGCGTGGTCGGCGGCGGGCTGACCGGGGTCAACACGGCCCTGGAGCTGGCCGAGCGCGGCCTGTCGGTGGTACTGCTGGAAGCCCGGCGCATCGGCTGGGGCGCCAGCGGGCGCAATGGCGGCCAGCTGATCCGCGGCATCGGCCATGATGTCAGCGGCTTTGCCCGGCATGTCGGCCAGGACGGTGTGCGTTATCTCAAGCAGGCCGGCATCGATTCGGTAGCGCTGGTGGCCAGCCGCATCGCGCAGTACGGGATTGCCTGCGACCTGCGCTGGGGCTTTTGCGAACTGGCCAATACACCCACCCAGTTCGCCGCATTCAAGGATGAGCTGGAGGACCTGGCCGCCCTCGGCTACCGCCCGGAAACCCGCCTGGTCGGTGCCGATCAGCTGCACGAGATCGTCGCCAGCGACCAGTACGCCGGCGGCCTGGTCGACATGGGCTCGGGCCACCTGCACCCGCTCGACCTGGTCCAGGGCGAAGCACGTGCTGCCCACGGCCTGGGCGTGCGCATCTTCGAGCAGAGCCCGGTGCTGCGCATCGAGCACGGCCCCCAGGTGGTTCTGCACACGCCGCATGGCAAGGTGCGGGCGAGTAGCCTGGTGCTGGGCTGCAACGCCCACCTCGACGAACTGGAACCGCGCCTGAGCGGCAAGGTGCTACCCGCCGGCAGTTACGTGGTGGCCACCGAGCCTTTGCCCGAGTCGCTGGCCAGTCGCCTGATCCCGCAGAACATGGCGTTGTGCGACCAGAAGGTCGGCCTGGACTACTACCGCCTCACAGCGGACCGGCGCCTGCTGTTCGGCGGTGCCTGCCATTATTCCGGTCGCGACCCCAAAGACATCGCTGCCTACATGCGGCCCAAGGTAATCAAGGTGTTCCCGCAATTGGGCAACGTGCAGATCGACTACCAGTGGGGCGGCATGATCGGCATCACCGCCAACCGCTTTCCCCAGGTCGGCCGCCTCAGCCAGCAGCGCAACGTGTACTACGCCCAGGGCTATTCCGGGCATGGGCTGAACGTGACGCACTGGACCGCCAGACTGCTCGCCGAAAGCATTGCGCTCGGCCATAGCCGCGGGCTGGATGTGTTCAGTGCGGTGCCGCACCTGACCTTCCCTGGCGGCAAGGCACTGCGCTCGCCGCTGCTGGCACTGGGGATGTTGTGGTACCGCTTGCGCGAGGCGCTGGGCTGAACGGCGGCGACAGGTGTGCCATTTTCATTCCGATTGAACTCCGCCACTGGCCATCTGTCGCGCACCTGCTAGCGTTGTTCTGGCCGACTCCACATGGATGCATGTTCATCATGAAATCACTGCCTCGCATTACCCTGTTGTGCGCCGCATTGCTCGCCGTTGCTGCCTGCTCCAGCAATCGCGTGGACCCCAAGGACTACTCCGGCTTCCTCAAGGACTACAGCCGCCTGGCAGAAGCCAAGAGCCCGTCGGGAGACCCGGTGATGCGCTGGATCGACCCCAAGGTCAACGTCAACCAGTACAGCCAGGTGTACATCGAACCTAGCCAGTTCTACCCCAAGCCACAGCCGACGGAGGTCATTTCGGCGCAGACGCTGCAGGAAATCACCCGCTACTTCAATGAGGCCCTGCGTCGTGAAATGGGCAGCGTAGTGCCCCTGGCCAAGGGCCCCGGCCCGGGGGTCATCGTGGTGCGTCCTGCGATCACTGCGGTGTCCACCAGCAACGAAGGCCTCAAGCCCTACGAGATCATTCCCATCGCGTTGATCTCGGCCGGTGTGAACACGGCCATGGGCGGCCGCGACCAGCAGGTGGATGTTGGCGTCGAGGCGGCATTCCTCGATGGTGCCAGCCAGAAGGTGCTGGCCCAGGTGGTGCGCAAGGGGGCAGGACAGGAACTGGAAAACAAGAGCACCAAGCTGACCCTGAACGATGTGAAGCCGGTGCTGGATGGCTGGGCCAAGGACATGCGCGCGAGCTTCCTGGCAGCGAAACAGAAAGCCCGCTAGGCGCTTGATGAAGTAGGGGCGGCCTTGCGTCGCGAAGGGGCGCGAGCGCCCCGGATCCAAGTGTCCAGAACCATCTCGGGGCTGCCCGGCAGCCCTATCGCGACACCAGGCCGCTCTTGCCGTTGAATGCGTCAACACTCCACGAACGCAACAGCCAGACCGCCGCGCGAGGTTTCCTTGTAGTTGGCATGCATGTCTGCCCCGGTATCGCGCATGGTGCGGATCACCCGATCGAGCGAGATGAAATGCTCGCCATCCCCGCGCAAGGCCATCTGTACGGCGTTGATCGCTTTCACGGCGGCGATCGCGTTGCGCTCGATGCAGGGCACCTGCACCAGGCCGCCGACCGGGTCGCAGGTCAGGCCAAGGTTGTGCTCCAGGGCAATTTCGGCGGCGTTTTCCAGTTGCGGTGGCGTCGCGCCAAGCACCTGGGCCAGGCCGGCAGCGGCCATCGAACAGGCTGAGCCCACCTCGCCCTGGCAACCGACCTCGGCCCCGGAAATCGACGCGTTCTTCTTGCACAGGATGCCGACTGCCGCTGCGCCCAGCAGGAAGTCCACCACATCCGCATCGCCAGCGGCGGGGTTGAACTTCATGTAATAGTGCAATACCGCCGGGATGATGCCGGCCGCGCCATTGGTCGGCGCGGTCACCATGCGCCCGCCGGCGGCGTTCTCTTCGTTCACCGCCAGGGCGAACAGGTTGACCCACTCCATGGCACTGAGGGTGGAGCCGATCACGTTGGGTTTGCCCAGCTCCTGCAGGCTGCGATGCAACCGCGCTGCGCGCCGCTTGACCTGCAGGCCACCGGGCAAGATGCCTTCGTTGCGCAGGCCGTTGTCGACGCATTCACGCATGGCCGCCCAGATCCGCAGCAGGCCCTCGCGGACTTCGCCCTCCGGGCGCCAGGCACACTCATTGGCCATCATCAATTGCGCCACGCTCATACCATGGGCTTTGCACAAGGCCAGCAACTGCGCTGCGCTATCGAACTCGTACGGCAGCTGCACCGCGTTCGCTGCGCCTGGTGGCGCATCGATATCGGCTTGTTCGACGATAAAGCCACCGCCCACCGAGTAGTAGGTCTGGCGCAACAGGCTGGCCTGCCCGTCCAGGGCTTCCAGGCTCATGGCGTTGGGGTGGTAAGGCAGGTTTTCGTCGAGCAGCAGCAGGTCACGGCTGTACTCGAACGGCAGCGGGTGGCTGCCATCGAGCATCAGGCATTGCGCCTGCATGACCTGGGCGATGCGCGACTCGATGGTGGCCGGGTCGATACGGTCCGGCCACTGCCCCATCAGGCCGAGCAGGCAGGCGCGGTCGGTGGCGTGGCCAACGCCGGTGGCCGACAGTGAGCCATACAGGCGCACCTCGACACGGCGCACCCGGTCGAGCAGCCCTTGCTCACGCAGGGCCTGGGCAAAGGTCGCTGCTGCCCGCATCGGGCCGACGGTATGGGAGCTGGACGGGCCGATGCCGATTTTGAAAAGGTCGAAAACACTGATAGCCATGCTAATGCCTGACCGTGTCCGGGTATGTAGCCGTAGCACGGTGATCTGAAAAAATTGAGCGGTATTGCGAAGTTGCGCGATACTGCCGCGCTGGCTCATGGATGACCAACGAAACTTCCTAAGCATGGCTTTAGCGGTACTAAACGATGCGTCGACAACTCAATGGCCAGATGTTCGTCTGGCTGCATGTATTTGCCTGTGCGGCCCGGCACTTGTCCTTCACCCGCTGCGCCGAAGAACTGCACATCACCCCCGGTGCGGTCAGCCAACAGATGCGCCAGCTGGAAGAACGCCTGGGCTATCGGTTGTTCCTGCGTCGGGCGCGCGGCGTGGAACTGAGCGCCGAAGGGCAGCGCCTGGCGCAGACGGTGGCCGAAGCCTACGGCAGTATCGAGGCCGAACTGTTGCGCCTGGATGCCGGCGAAATCCGTGGGACCTTGCGCCTGCGTTCGATCCCGTCGTTCCTGGCCAAATGGCTCACGCCCCGCCTGCCGCGTTTCCAGCAGCGTTACCCGGACATCGAACTGCGCCTGGTGGCCGAGGACAGTGCCCAGGCATTGACCCTGGGTGATTTCGACCTGGCCATCGACCTGAACGATGGCAGCTACCCCGGCATGCTCTCGACGCCACTGCTGGACGAGCAGATTTTCCCGGTGTGTTCCCCCACCCTGCTGCGCGGCCGCCCGCCGCTGCACGGGCCGGCAGACCTGGCGCATTACCCGCTGCTGCATGACATCACCGCCTGGCGCGGCAGTTCGGAATATGCCGAATGGGAGTTCTACCTGGAGGGCATCGGCGCCGCTGGCCTGGATGTGCGACGCGGGCACACGTTCAATCGTAACCACCTGACCATCGAGGCAGCGATTGCCGGCATTGGCGTGGCGATTGCGCGGCGCACACTGCTCAACGACGAGCTGGAACGCGGGGCACTGATCGTGCCGTTCGGCGTGCCGATTGCCAACCACAAACGCTACGTGGTGCATTACCCGCCGGGCGGCTTGAACCAGCCTGGTGCGCGAGCGGTGCATGACTGGCTGGTGGAAGAAGCGCGAGGCTTCCGGGAGTTGCACCCGCTAAGCAAGGACCAGCCAGCTCAATAAGCCTGCTTGCCGGTAAACGCGTTCAGTGTGCGGACCAGGATCACGAAATCCAGCCACAACGACCAGTTGTTGATGTATTCGATGTCCGAGTCGACCCGCTGGATCATCTGCTCGATATCCTTGGTCTCGCCGCGGAACCCGCGCACCTGGGCCAGGCCGGTCATGCCTGGCTTGATGTTGTGGCGGGCAAAGTAATCGACGATGTCCTGCGAATACAGCGTGTCATGTTGCAAGGCATGCGGCCGTGGCCCGACCAGCGACATTTCGCCGGTCAGTACATTGAACAACTGCGGCAGCTCATCCAGGCTGGTGCGGCGGATAAAGGCACCGACCCGCGTCAGCCGCGGGTCATTCCGCTGCGCCTGGCGGATCACGCCCTGCTCCGGCTGGTGCACGTGCATGCTTCTGAACTTCCAGATACGGAACGCTTCCCCGGTCCAGCCGGTGCGTTCCTGGCGGAAGAACACCGGGCCGCGGCTATCGAGCTTGATCGCCAGCGCCACGGCCAGCAGCACCGGCGATGCCAGCAGCAGGATCAGCGCCGCCAACACCCGGTCCTCGAGGTTCTTCAGGAACAGGCTCATGCCGGTCAAGGGGGTTTCCGACAAGGTCAGCACCGGAATGCCGGCGATTTCCCGCACGCTGTGGTTGATCAGGCGCAAGGAGAAGATATCCGGCACCCAGTTCACCGCAATGCACTTGTCGAGCAACTTGAAGTACACATCGTTGATGACCTCGGAACCACCCAGGGGTGTCACCAGGTATACCGTGCGGATGCCGTGCCGGGCCACGATCTCGTCCAGCTCGGCAATGTGCCCCAGTACCGGCAGGCGTTGCTTGCCCTCGGCAGCGTCCCGCCCCGGCTCGTCGCGCTTGTCGATCAGCACGCAACCCAGCACACGTTCGCCGAACCAGGGGTTGTTACTGATTTTCTGATAGAGAAAATTGGCCAGGTCACCGGCGCCAATGATCAGGGCATTGTCCAGGCGCGCATGCGCGCTGAAGCGCTTTTGCAGTTCACGCACGGCAAAGTGCAGAAACAGCTGGGCGATGTAGCCGATGATGAACAGCTGCACGATCAGCAGCCGCGAATAGGTTTCGCTCTGTTTGGTCAGGAAGGCCATGACCACCAGGAAGCAAAAGGTGGCCGACCACGCCTTGAACAGCCGGAAAGCCTTGATGGAAAGCCCGACGTTGCTGCGGTAGATCGCATAGTGGTCGTAGATGACCGCCAGGGCGCCAATCAGCAGCAGCAGCATGATCACATAATCGGAGGTGATATGGCCAAACTGGTCGTAGATCAGATACCAGGCGATACCGGTGACTGCTATGCCATCGAGGCCGGCCTGGATGGCGTTGCTGACGCTGCTTCTTCTTTGAAGTAGGGAACGACTGCTCCTGGGTTCGAAAACCATTTCAGACCTCTTCAATTCGAGCGCAGCAAGTGCCTTTGATCCAACCGCAAGCCTTGAAAACGGCCCATGCGAAGCCTGCGAATCAGGATCATGCAGCCGACGATCCTTGCTCTCACTGTAGCAGCCAGACGCCATCAGCGTGCCGACAACGCCGCCCGCGCGCCTTCCAATTGGCTTACCGGGCGAGTCTGCCAGCCGCTCCGCTGCGGCGGTACAGCAGGGTACGCAGCAAGAACAGCGGGTTGCCCACCACATAGCGCGTGAACAGGCGCTTGGGCTCGCGCGACAGCCGGTACAGCCACTCCCCGCCCAAGCGTCGCAGCCACTTCGGTGCCCGGCTGACCTTACCACCGAGAAAGTCCAGGATTGCCCCACCGCACACGATCAGGCACGGCCCGCCAGTGGCCACCAGTCTCGCCGCCACTGCCTCCTGCCTGGGCATGCCCATGCCCAGCACGATCAACTCCGGTTGCCGCTCCCTGGCCAGTTGCAGGTAGGTTTCGATGCTGGCAAAGCCATCGTGAACCGACACTGGCACCACCCCGAACAACGCCGCGCAGCGCTGCACGGCCTGGTCCAGAAACGGTTGCCGTGTCCCCCAGAAGGCCACCCGCCGCCCCCGGTAGGCGGCCATCAGCCGAGGAATGAAGTCGGTGCCATTCATGTTGCGGCCGGGCTCCAGGCCGAGGTGACGGTAGAGGATCGCCATGCCGGCGCCGTCGCGCAGCAGCACGTCGGCCGCCGACAATGCCTGGCTGTAGGCGCGATCACGTACGACCAGGTTCATCGCATGGGCATTGACGAAGCCCAGCACCGTTGGTGCTTGTGCAGCGGCCATGCGGTCGAGCAGGCGCTGTGTAGCAGCGTCGTCGGCCACCGTTTCGAGCTTGCCGATGATGCTGTCCCAGCGCTTCTGCCAGTGGGCCATCAATCGTCATCCCGTTTCGAACGCACCCAGTCAACCTGGCGCTTGATCAGGAACCCCAGGTACATGGGGACTTTCCTTGCCGCGTAGAACGGCGCGTACAGCAGCACGGAAAACGGGACCAGTTCGCGACAGAAACGCGCCCACGCCAGCACCACTGCCAGGCCCAGCAAGGCCAACCCGCACAGGGCGATCCATGCCGGTGTCGCCACGCCGAACAGCAGGTATGCCAGCCAGGCCAGCAGGTTGAGCGCGACCAGGGCCAGCACCAGCAATGCCAAGGGCGGCACCAGCAGGTCCAGGGTCATGGCCAGCAAGCTGCCGTTACCCTGCGTGATGGCGGCCAGCGCGCGCCTGGGCGCATCGCTCAGCATCAGGCCCAGGTGGCCATGCTCCCAGCGGGTGCGTTGGCTGTTCAGGCCCTGCTCGTTGGCCGGGAACTGGCTGGTGACCAAGGCCTCGGGGCAGAAGATCGGGGGCTTGCCTTGCTGGCACAGGTCCAGGCCCAGCTTCACATCCTCCACCAGGTGACCATTGGCCAGGTCGACCAGGGCCAGGTCACGCCAGGCGAACGCCATGCCTGCCCCCATCAGCTGGCAAGGCAGGCCCAACCGGGCCCAGCCACGCGGGCGGACCAGGTTCTTGACCCGCCAGGCGAATTCGGCGACTTGCACTTTCGGCCCGGCCCCCGCCGGTGCATGGGTCAAGTACAACGCCTGGACCGGGCGGGCGACTTGCTGGCAGCGAAGCGCCAGGCGTTCGATTGCAGCCTCGCCTACCCGGCAGTCGGCATCCACCACGATCACCACCTCGGGCGGCTGGCCAGCCAGGTGACGCACACCAAAGTCCAAGGCGTAACCCTTGCCACGCAAGCGCACATCGTGCCGCTCCACCACCTCCGCGCCGGCCTCACGCGCCAGTTGCGCCGTATCGTCGGTGCAGTTGTCGGCCACCACCAGCAAACGGTCGCCAGGCTGCAACTGCGGGGTGATGCTCGCCAGCGTGGCACGAATGATCGAAGCTTCGTCATGAGCCGGTACCAGCACAGCCACCTGCGGACGCCTGCTGCCGCCGACGGGCTGCGCAGGCCTGGGCAGGCAAGCCATCAGCACTTGCAGCAACAGCAGCAGCACCGGTAGCAGGACGATGATCGCCAGCAGGCCGAGAAACCAAGCCAATACAGTTATCATGCGGATGCCTTGAAATAGCTGGCCAGCCGGGCCGCCTCGGTGTCGATATCATGCCGTTGCAGCACACGTTGGCGGGCCGCCTCGCCCATTCGCTGCAGCACTTCGACAGGTTGCGCCAGGCATTCGGCCATGGCTGTCGCCAGTTCGTCCACGGCGCCGGCGGGAAACAACCAGCCGTTCTCGCCCGGCTGTACCAGCTCGGGAATGCCGGCCACATAGGTGGTCAGCACCGGCCGGCGCAACGCCATGGCCTCCATGATCACCACCGGCAAGCCCTCGGCGAAGCTGGGCAGCACCAACGCGCGGGCGGCAAGGATTTCTCCGCGCACCTGCGCGCCGCTGATCCAGCCGGTGATACGCACGTACTGCTGCAAGCCGTAACGAGCAATCAACGCCTCGATCTGCCCGCGCATGTCGCCGTCACCAGCCAGCACCAGCTCGAAGCAGATGGGCCGTGCAGCCAGTATTCGTGCTGCTTCAAGCAGCAGCAGTTGGCCTTTCTGTTCACACAAGCGCCCTACGCACACCAGGCGTAGCGCCGCGGGTACGCTGGCCGGTGCTACTTCGTGGAAACTGCGCTCGAGGCCACAATGCACCACCTTCACCTTGGCCCAGTGGTCGTGTGCCACCCAGCGGTACAGCTGGCTGCGCCCGTACGAACTGACCGCCACGACAAAAGCGGCGCGCCGCACTTTCTCGCCGAGGTGCAGGAACTGTGGTTTGTCGAATTCCTCCGGCCCGTGCACGGTAAAGCTGTAGGCTGGCCCGCCCAGTACGTGGGCCAGCATCACCACCTCGGTGGAGTTGGTACCGAAGTGTGCATGCACATGTTGCGCCTCACCTGCCTGCAACCATTGCAGCACCTGGCAGGCCTCGGCCAGGTAGATCATGTGGTAGGGCCAGGGGCGATCGGCCCGCAGGCCCAGGCGCATGGCCAGCCACAGTGCGCGGAAGAACTGCCGTGGCTGCCTGCACAGCACTTGCCAGGTGGGTTTCAGCAAGCCCCTCATGCCGCTTTGCAACACATAGCGGGTGTTGCCACGTTCAGTCGCGTCTTCAGCGTCCTGCAGCTCGGCGTCCCACCCACGCAAGGCAATACGCTGCACCGTAAGCCCCTGGCGCTCCAGCGCGAGGATCTCGCGACGGATGAAACTGTGGCTGACTTTCGGGTACTGGTTGATGAAATAGGCAATGCGCATAGGAATCCAGATCAAGACCCGCATGATGAACCTTCTGACCCGCCGCAGTAGTGTCAGCTATCACTTCAAGCTGTCGACTACCGGTGGCTGGTGTCCCGCCGATGCCCCTTGGTCAGGTGCATCCCCCTGCTTCTCTTGTAGCCCAAGGTTGTGACCGCTGCCTGCCAAAGCAGCCTGCAAGCGAGCGAAAACATCGTCGAGCAGTAACTGGCGACGGCGGTACATCGCCCGTTTCCTGGACGGGATGTCCTCGTTCGCCCGTTGTGCCGGAGCCATTGGCAGGGCAAAAAAATCCGTACGCTCGCAGGCAATGGCGCCATGCTCCTGCCAGATCGCGTCATAATTGCCGACCAGTTCCTCGCCTTTGTCATGGCCGAAATACGCATGCCGGTGGTGGCGGCAGGCATCACGCACGGCATACAGATGCACCACGCGCAACGTCCTGGCCAGGCACTTCAGCGCTTCGAGCAGCAGGCTGCGCGGTCGCAGCCCCTCGAAGTCCTTGGTCAGGTCGCGGTAGATGGCCAGCGAGGTTTCGCTGTCGACCCCCTTGTGAATGCCTTGCACGGCACCGATGAACAGGCACAGCTCGCCCTGGCTGCGGCACATGGTGAATGCCAGGGAGGCAACGCGCAGGTCGTTTTGGAACAGGTTCAACACCAGCTCCCCTTCCCGCTTGAACCAGATCGGCCGGTCGAGGACCAGGCGGCAACCGGGCGAATGGCTGGACAGCTCACACACTACCTGGCTGGCTGTCCGCTCCAGCAGCAACAGTGCCGGAAACTGCCCGGCCACCACCTCAAAATGCGAGGCCACCACCTCCAGGCGCTGCGGCGCTTCCCAGCATTTGCTGATGTAGGGCCATTGCACCACGCCGATACAATCCACACCCAGCCGGCGCCAGCGCGCCTCGCCCAGGGCCAACGTCATGCGCTGCAGGAAGGCGTTCAATTCCGGCCATTGCCTGGCAATCTGCCGCATCAGCCGGTACTTGTTGTTCAGCGCGCGCAACGAGTAGCCCGGTTGCAGGGTGAACACGCTTTTCACCATCGTGCCAAGCATCCACGGCCCCTCTTGCTTGTATTCGATCAAGGCCGGCTTGCCGGCCACGAAGCGCTGCTGCAAGAACCTCAGTTGCCCGAGCATTTCCGGGAACTTGCCCAACACCAGGAACAACGCCTGGAGCCTGTTCTCCCGCGTCGATCTGCCACCACGGCGGGCCAGGCGCAAGGCCTGCAGCGGGTAGATCAGCAGCAACAGCAGGCCCCAGCCGCCCAACGCCAGGCAGGCCAGCACAATCGCCATCGGGATGCCCAAGCCCCAGGCCCAGGCCCGGCGCGATTCACGCAGCCAGTGCCGCTCGGGGGCCTGGCCATGCAGGTAAGCCCCCTCTGCATAGGCATGTCCGGCGCGCAGGCTGCGCCGCCACCATTGACCGAAACGAGTCATGGCGGCGTCGTGCAGTGTCATCTCGGCGTCCAGGCGCCAGATTTTCCAGCCCTGTGCCCGCAGGCGTACGCACAGTTCAGGCTCTTCGCCGGCGATCAACCCGGCGCGGAAGCCGCCGACGGCGGCAAAGGCATCTGCCCGCATCAGCGCATCGCCACCGCACGCCTTGGCCTCGCCGACCGGGGTATCCCACTCCAGGTCGCACAACAGGTTGTAAACCGAACGCTGGGGGAAACGCTCACGTCGCCGGCCACACACCACCGCCACGTCGGGGTGGCTGTCGAGGAACGCCCGCGCCACCGCCAGCCAGCCAGCGTCGACCTCACAATCGCCGTCGACGAACTGCACCAGGCGCAGCGACGGCAGCAGCCGCTGCAAGGCGGCAAAGCCTTCATTGCGCGCGCGCGCGGCGGTGAACGGTTGGCCCATGTCCAGCGCCAGCACCTCCACCCCCAGGCTGCGGGCCAGGTGCGGTGAACCATCGGAAGACCCCGAGTCGACGTACAGCACCTTGTCCGCGCCATGCACCAACGAACGCAAGCAACGCTCGAGGCGCTGGCCTTCGTTGCGGCCAATCACCACCACGCCGGTTCCGCTCGCCATGGGTTTCACTCGACCGGCACCGTACTGGCCGCTTGCCGGGCCTTGATGGTCGCCGGCACCCCCACCGCCAGCGAGTTGTCCGGCACATCCACCAGCACCACGGCATTGGCACCAATCACCACGTTGTTGCCAATGCGGATGCTGCCCAGCACCTTGGCCCCGCTGCCGATATCGACGTTGTTGCCGAACACCGGTGCAATCGGCTCGCTGACGTTCTTCAGGCCCACCACCACGCCGTTGCGAATACGACAGTCATCGCCAAACCGGGCATAGCCGCTGATCACGATGCCGCCAAAATGGTCGATGACGAAGTTGCGGCCGATCACCACTTCGCACGGTAACTCCACGCCGGTGATGATCTGCACGCATTTGAACAACACCTTGTACAGCAGCGAAAACAGCTTGCGCAGCAATGCCGGGCGCACGCCATAGCGCCAGCGGCCGAAGCGGTACACCAGCAATACCCAGAAGCCCTGGGCACCCCAGTCGCCACCATGGGCCCGCAGGTCGGCACGTATATTCTCGAACATGGCTCCACCTACCTTGTCGCTTGGCTGGCGTACCGGGTCTTGAACAACAGTGACCAGGTCGTCCGGCAGTGACGCCAGCAGGCGCGTATAGCGCCCCAGCCGCGTCGTTTCAACAGCGCCTTGAGTGCCAGCACCAGATCGCCGAGGGTCACCAGCAGCATGTGCAGGGCAAGCCCCGCCAAGCCGTGATGCTTGCGAAAGTACAGCAGCTCGCTTTCGATCTGATACGCCGAAATCTGTCGGCTGGCTGCCTCCAGTTCGGCTACCGAGCGTGAACTCTCCCCGCCGATGTGCACCACTGTGGTATGCGGGTAGAACACCACCTTCCAGCCCGCCGCCTTCACCCGCTTGCAGTGGTCGACCTCTTCGTAATAGAGAAAGTAGCGCGGGTCGAACAGGCCTACCTGGTCGAGCACTTCGCGGCGCACCAGGTAGAAGCAACCCGGCAGCCAGTCGCATTCGCGCACTGACGCGTGGTCCCAGTCCATGTCATCGACCATCTTCAGGCCCGGCAAGAAACGCCCCAGCCCGGTGCGCCCGGCAAACACATTGAGCGGTGTCGGAAAGTAGCGGCAGCTCGGCTGCAGATCGCCGTCGCGGCCCTCCAGGCGCACACCCAGCACGCCGCAATCCGGGTGCGCCTCCATGTAATCGAGGGTTTTCTGCAGGGCATCGGCAGCCACGAAAGCGTCGGTGTTCAGCAGCAAGGCGTATTTGCCCTGCAGGTGCGCCAGCAACTGGTTGTTGGCCCGGCCGAAACCCACGTTGTGCTTGTTGCTCAGCAGCAGCGCCTGCGGGCACACCTCGGCCATGCGCTGCAGCGAGTCATCCACCGAGGCGTTGTCCACCACCAGGTAGTTGGCCAGCCGTTCGCTGTCGGCCCGGCGCAGTGCATCGAACATCGGCTGCAGCAGCCCGGCGGTGTTGAAATTGACCACCAGGACATCGACCGGTTTGCTAGCCATTGCTGCCGTCCCCAAAGAAGTACTGGCGCCTTTGCGCCATCAGCAGCGGCTCCAGCTCGGGGTCATAGGCGCCGTTGCGCTGCTTGACCAGGTCGATCCACGGGTAGGCTTCGCAACGTGCCTCGACCCGTTTGATCAACTCCTCGGTGGTGCAGATGAATTCTGCCGGGTTGCCACCGAATACCGTGCCTGGTGGCACGTCCTTGGTCACTACCGCGCCTGCCGCGACGATCGACTCTGGCCCGATGGTCACGCGGGGCATGATGATCGCGCCATGGCCGATGAAGCAGTTGTCCCTGATGTCGATATAGCCGACCGAGTCCAGGTGTTTGCCGAAGCGGTGCTCGATCAGCAATACCACCCCGTCATGACCGATCAGTGTGCAGTCGGCCAGGCCCACACTGTTGCCGATACGCACCAATGAAGGGTCGAGAAACTTGCTGCCTGGGTTGGCGTGGAAGTGGCTGCCCACCGAATGAAAGTTGCCCCAGCGGCTGAGGTACGCGCCCCACTCGAGTGCCGTGGGCCTGCAGAACCTGCGGTAGAACGAGCTGCCACGCCCGGTTGCATGAACATACTGCGCCACTGCCTTGCGTATCCATCCTTTCATGCTGCCAGCCTCGCAATCAAAGCAATCTGGACTGTTCCTGAGGCGCATTCGGTCTCGTTCTTGTAGGTGCTGACCGCAACGCACTCAACCCGTTCACAACATTTATCACCCCAGCGCATCCCTGGCCGCGCTCATCCTGGCATCGAGGTGGTCGGCCAGGCGCAGGGCAAATTGCAACAACGGCAGGGTCGGATTGGAGGCCCCGCCGGTAGCAAAGATGCTGCTGCCGGCGATGTAGAGGTTGCCAATACCGAATACCTTGCAGTTGCTGTCGACGACACCGGTTTGGGCAGAGGACGCCATGCGCGTAGTCCCCATGTGGTGGGCATGGGGTGACAACCTCAACGGTATCGAAGTGTCATAGACATAATCATTGAGCTTGATGAACCCCAGGTCCATGTCGGCCCACTGCTTGGCCAGCTCACTGCCAATGCACTTGATGGTGTGGCGGTCATCAGCACTCAGGGCCCAATTGACGTTGACCTTGGCCACACCGAGTGCGTCCTTCTCATCCAGCAGCGAAATACGGCTATACAGGTTGGGGAACTGTTCGATCAGGGTGCTGATGAGACCGTCGCCGGGGCAACTGAACCGGGCCACGAAGGCGATCTTGCTGGCGACACCCATGTCGCAGGCCAGGTTCTCCAGAAAGTGCTTGACCTCGGCGGTGCGCCCGTAGGTCTGTACTTCGGCCAGCAAGGCAGCCCTGACATTGCCCTTGCCGGCCTTGTATTCGTCAATGAAGGCATCGGTGGTGAAGTACTCGCGCGGTGCAGGAGCGAGCCCCGACTTGAGGATGAAGCTGCCAAGGTCGATGTTCAGGTGCTCCATGAAACAGCTCCCGACCAACCCGTCCTTGCTCACGATACCCGCCCTCAGCAACGATTCGCTGTTGAGCAGTTGCCTGGCATTCTCGATGCCGCCGGTGGCCAGCACGAAGGTTCTCGCCACCAGGCGCTGGCGATTGCGCTGGTAATCGGACAGAACCACTGCGGCCAGGTTGCCGGTGGCCTCGTCGAACTCCAGGTCCACGCAGTTGCAGTTGATGAACACGTCCAGGCCTTCGGTCTGCTCCAGGGCGGTGGCGTATTTCTGCGCAAACCGCGTTGGCGGGCTGAGCAGAAAGCGGTCTGGCTCGAACTCGTCGCCACCGAGCCCGCTGTTGATTGCCTCGAAGTCCGACCCAGGCGGCAAGTCGACGATTTCCATGGCGGCAGGCAGGTAGCCGGCAATTTCCGAATAGGGAATCGGCCAACCAGGCAAGCCGCCGATGGGAGGGAGGGCGAAATCCGAAGCAGTGAACGGCCGGCAACGGCCAGCCCAGTGGTTCGATGTGCCACCCAGGTAACGCAGGCGGGACTCCTTGGCATACAGTTCCAGGCCGGTGGACTTGCAGGCATACAAGTCTTGCGAGAGTGATGAGTACTCGCGCCCGCCACCTTCGGCAAGCAGCACCCGCCAGCCAGCGGCGGCCAGGCGCAGCGCCAGGGTGATGCCGGCCGGGCCGGCGCCGATGATGCAGACGTCATAATTGTCGCGCAGGGTCTTCTGCAGTTGGTAATCGTTGATCATGCCTGCTCGTTCCGGAAGTAACGGGACGGCAACACCCAGCCATTGATCAACACGTGCCCGCGCTTGGCGCCACGTTCGCTGGCAATGGCCGTTGCAGTACCGAACACTGCCCCGCCGACGCCCAGCAAGACACAACTCTGGATAAAGCTCCTGCGCCCCAACTGCGCAGCACAGAAAGTAAACTTGCCCATGGTCCGGTGGCCTGTGCCCTTGAAAGTCTCTCTCGGCAAGCTGCATCACAGCCAATTGAAAAAGGCTGTCAGCAGCGCCCCGCAAAGCGCCCCGAGCAGTAGCATCGGCAGCACCATCAGCTCACGTTTGAGGCTGAAGATATCCAGCTTGCAATTCACGTACACGATCAGCACCAGCGTCGGCAGGGTGTGCAGGGCCACCCCCCAGATCGCCCACTCCGCTCCGCCAAGCGTCAGCAACAACGGCAGCAGCCCCCACAGCGAGACCAGGCGGATGATGTTGTCGATGGCTTGATACTTGGTCAGGCCCAGGGCAATCCACACCTGGTGTGCCAAGGTATAGCGCAATGTCAGGAACGACAGCGAAAGAATCGCCAGCATCGGGCCAGCTTCACGGTAGCGGTCGTCGTACAGCCAGCCGATCAGCAACGGGCTGGCAGTGAGGAACCCCCCACAGATGAACAACACCAGCAGGTCGACCAGCAGGCGGAAGCGGTGATACAACGCCTTCAGGCGCTCCTTGTCGTCGGCTCGGGCTGCTTCGCTGAAGGCGGGTAGCGCCACCGCCCCGAAAATTTTCATCAGTGCGGTCTGTACGGCCCCCAGGATGAGTACGGCTATCGAATAGACCCCCAGTTGCGCTGTCGTCATGCTGGCTCCGAACCAGATGCGGTCCCCGTACATGGCCAGCACGCCAACCATCGACGACAACAGGATCCAGCGGCCAAACACGATCAGTTCGTTCAACGCACTGCGGTCCCACTGCAGGCGGTTGCGCGGCCCCTCGAGGGCGGTATGGCCGAGCAGGGTCCAGGCCAGGGCCGACACCAGGCCGGCGATGACCAGCGCCCAGACCGAGTGGGTCAGGTAACCCAGTACCAGCATCACCACCAGGCCGACCACCTGCGAGGCCAGGTCGACCAGTGCCACGCGCTTCTGTTGGAAAGTGCGTACAGCCACGTCTATCTTGGTGGACTGAAAGCCCCAGATCACTGCCGACAGCCCAGTGGCCGCCAGCACCATCGGCAATACGGGTTCGGCATAGGTGGAGTCTGCCGGCCACAACTCGGCGTGCTGGGCAAGCCAGGCCCCCAGGGCCAGCAGCAGGGTCAGGATGAACAGCACGAAGCCGCGGATGATCTGCACCGTCCAGGCGGTATTGAGAAAATGCGGGTCGTCGCCGCGCTGGCTCTGCACGATGTTCTGCCGCAGGCCGACGTCGGACAACAGGTGCAGGAGTACCGAAATGGTGTTGGCAATGACCATCACCCCGAACATTTCCGGCACCAGCAGGCGGGCCATGAGCAGGTTGCCGCCAAGGCGCATCGCTTGTGACGCCACCTGCGAGACCAGGTTCCACGACCCGGCCTTGAGGGCCCGCTTGCGCAGGCTCGCGGCGGCTGACACATCAATCGACGGCATGACTTCAATCTCTGACTGACTAAAAAGTCACTATAGTTTCAATTAGCCACGATGCTAGCCGTTGCCCACCGAGGGAAAGGTGCACATAGCCAATGCCTGAACATTTGCGTGCGTTGATCGTCATCCTGTTCCTGGCTAGCGTGGTCTTCCTGCTGGCCCGGCGGCCTGCCAGCGACCTGATCCCGCTGCGCGACTTCAAGCGCAGGCGCAACCTGTGGTTCCTGCTGACCCTGCTGGCCTTCTTCTCGCACAGTTTCTGGCTGTACCTGGGCGCAGGCGCGGTCATCCTGTACATCGCCGGGCGCCGCGAGCACAACCCCATGGCGCTGTTCTACCTGCTGCTGTTCCTGATCCCGCCGGCTTCGCTACAGTTGCCGGGATTCGGCCTGGTCAATTACCTGGTCGACCTCAACCATATCCGCCTGCTGACCGTGTGCGTGCTGTTGCCGGCAGCACTGGCCCTGCGCCGCCAAGGCGACACCCTGCGCTTCGGCCGCATCTGGCCCGACAGGCTACTGGCGGCGGCGCTGCTGCTGATGAGCATGCTGTACCTGCGCGAAACCACCCTGACCGACACCCTGCGCCAGACGTTGTACCTGTATATCGACGTGCTCCTGCCGTATTACGTGGCCAGCCGTGGCCTGCGCCAGATCAGCGATTTCAAGGACACCCTGCTGGCCTTCGTGCTCGCAGCCTTCCTGCTGGCCCTGATCGGTGTTGCCGAGTACGTGCGCCACTGGCTGCTGTACAGCGCCCTGGTCGACGCCATGGGCGTGCCATGGAGCATGTCCGGCTACCTGGACCGCGGTGGTTCGCTACGCGCCAGTGTCACCACCGGGCAGGCCATTGTCCTGGGCTATGTGATGAGCGTGGCGATTGGCCTGTTCCTGTTCGTCCAGGGTTACGTGCGCCGCCCCTGGCAGCGTCTGATGGGGGCCCTGCTGTTGGCCGCCGGGCTGTTCGCACCGCTGTCGCGCGGCCCGTGGATCGGGGCCATGGTCATCGTGGTGATGTTCGTCGCCCTGGGCAAAGGCGCGGTCAGGCGCCTGGCACTGCTGGCTGCGGCCGGCATGCTGGCCTTGCCGCTGTTGACCGTCATACCCGGTGGCGACAAGGTACTGGACCTGCTGCCCTACATCGGCAACGTGGACAAGGAGAACATCACCTACCGCGAGCGGTTGATGGACAATGCGTGGATCGTCATCCAGCGCAACCCGCTGTTCGGTTCGTTCGATTTCCGCAATACCCCGGAAATGCAATCAATGATCCAGGGTGAAGGCATCATCGACATCGTCAACACCTACATCAATGTGGCGTTGCGGGTCGGGCTGGTCGGGCTCGGCCTGTTCCTGGCGTTCTTCGCCAGCGTGCTGCTCGGCATCCGCAAGGCCATGCGCAGCTTCCCCGACAAGGACGATGAGCGTCGCCAGCTCGGCCGGGCATTGCTGGCGACGCTGGTCGGCATCCTGGTGATCATCTTCACCGTCAGCAGCATCACCTTCATCCCGGTGGTGTACTGGACGATCGCCGGGCTGGGCGTGGGCTACAGCCAGATGGTGCGCCGGCTTCACGACAGCCAGGTCAGCGAGCTGGCCAACACGAGCCTTCAAACCGGGTAATGCCTATGAACCTGCTCTTGCTGCGCCGCTCAGCCCTGCACACCCTGCGCGTTTCGGTCCTGGCCGGCTTGGCCTTGCTGCCATGCGCCGGGTGGGCATCGGCGTGGCAAGTCAGTATCGATGAACAGGATGGCCTGCCCATGGTGACCCTCGGCGGCGGGCCGGTGATGAAAGCCAGGTTCGACTTCTGGGCGGCCAACTGGAGCTGGACCGGTTTCGACACCGCGGTCAAGGTCAATGGCCCTTACCACTACACGCTGCAAGGCAACAACAAGGCGCTGGATTTCGACCTGACGGCGGACATTCGCAAGGAGCAGGCGCAAACCCTGAGCTGGGTTTTCGACCTTGACGCTCACAGCCGCCAGGCCGGGGTGATGGGAGGCGGCATGGTGTTCCAGTTCGACCCCGGGCAAATCGCCGGGGACATGGGCGCGCCGCAGTTGCTGCCCGGCAACCGTGGCTGGTCCTGGGGCAAGGCTGAGCAGGGCCGAGGTATCGAGATGCGCTTCGACCCGCCGCTGGCCAAGGTGTATTTCGAACGCGGCAACCCGTCCGAATTGCGAGCGTTTCTCTACAGCGACCCGATCAACGCCGGCCAGCAGCAGATCAAGGCGCTACTGAACATCACCGGCGACATCGAGCTGGGGCCTACGCCCAGTGAACGCTTCGGCCTGGCCGACCCCACCCGCTGGCCGGATGACCAGCTGGACTGGCGTACCTCGCCGGTGGACCTGTCGTTCCTCAACGTCACGGAAAAGCCCGCCGGCAAGCGCGGCTTCGTCAAGGCCGTCGGCGAACAGCTGATGTTCGAGGACAACACCCCGGCGCGCTTCTGGGGTACCAACCTGTCCGCCTATTCATTGTTCAAAAGCCCGGACGAAAAAATCCGCCTCCAGGCCAAGCGCCTGTCAGCCCTTGGCTTCAACCTGGTGCGCCTGCACCATCACGACTCGCCGTGGGTCAGCCCGAACGTGTTCGGCGACGTTACCTTGGTGCGCGATACTCGCCAACTCGATGCCGAGTCGCTGCGCAAGCTCGATGTATGGATCAAGGCGCTCAAGGACGAAGGCATCTATGTGTGGCTGGACCTGCACGTACAGCGGGCGCTCACCGCCAACGACGACATTGACGACTTCAAGGAGATCGCCAAGGGCCAGGACCACGTCGACCTGAAGGGTTATGTCTATGTGAACCGCAGCATCCAGCAGGCCATGAAGCGCTTCGCCGAACAGTACCTGGGCCATGTTAACCGGTACACCGGCCTGGCCTACAAGGACGACCCGGCCATTGCAGCCGTGCTGATCACCAACGAGGACGACCTTACCCAGCATTACGGCAACGCCTTGCTGCCAGACAAGGACGTGCCCCGCCACAGCGCACGCTACATGGAGGCAGCCAAGGCGTTCGCCCGCCAGCATGACCTGCCGGGCGACCTTGCCTGGCGTGCCTGGGAGCATGGTCCGTCGAAGTTGTTCCTCAACGACCTGGAGCAGCGCTTCAATACCGAGATGATTGCGTACCTGCGCCATCTCGGCGTGAAGGTACCGATCGCCACCACCAGCACCTGGGGCGGCAATGGTTTGAGTGCGCTGCCGGCGCTGACCACAGGCGATGTGATCGATGCCCACAGCTACGGCGCCAATGGCCAGCTGGAGAAGAACCCACTGAGCAGCGACGGCATGATCGACTGGCTCGCCGCCGCCCAGGTGGTCGGCAAGCCGATGACCGTCAGCGAATGGAATGCCGAGCCCTTCCCGCTGCCCGACCGCCATTCGTTGCCGTTGTATGTGGCCGCTACCGCCAGCCACCAGGGCTGGGACGCGATGCTGCAGTATGCCTACAGCCAGCAAGCCTTCAATCCGGGCTGGCGCACGGCGGACAACTGGCACGCTTACAACGACCCGGCGATGCTCGCCACCCTGCCCGCTGCCGCCCTGCTCTACCGCCGTGCGGACGTGCATCCGGCCACGACCCGTTACGTGTTCGCGCCGACGCCTGGCATGCTGTACGGCCAGGAGATCACCCCGCGCAATTCAGCGCTGCTGCGCACGGCCATGGAAAAGGGCCAGTTGCAGATCGCCCTGCCGCAAACACCGGAACTACCCTGGCTGAAACCCGCCACCATCCCGGCCGATGCGCAGGTGCTGAAGGATCCGGGGCAAGCCTTGCTGGCGGCCAATGCCAGCGAAGCGGTTACCGACACGGGCGAACTCAGACGCAACTGGCAACAAGGCCTCTACACCATCGATACCGCGCTGACGCAAGCCGCCACCGGTTGGCTGGGTGGCCGCTCGATCAGCCTCGGCGCCATCCAGGTGCAGGCACAGACACCCTATGCCAGCGTCGTGGTGCAAAGCCTGGACGGCCGCCCTCTGGGCCAGTCGCGCGAACTGCTGGTGTCGCTGGGCACCCGGGCCGTGCCCAGGGCCGATGCCAACACACCGTTCAACGTCGAGCCGCTTGCAGGCACCTTGAGCATCAAGGCGCCCGCTGGCCTGAAACTGTACGCCCGAGAGGCAGCGGCACAGCTGAAAGCCTTGCCCGTGGCGTACCAGGATGGGCATTACCGCATCACCTTCGATGGCCAATACATGTCCAATTGGCTGTTCTTGAAATAGGGCATATGGCCATCTACCCTCAAACAGACCTGTAGCTGAAGCGCCCGCCCGGTCTTGACCAGGGATGATTCACTGCGGCTGAACAACAGCAGAGTCCAGGAGGCTTGGATGAAGTTTCTGGTTGTCGGTGGCGCAGGCTACATTGGCTCGCACATGGTCAAGCACCTGCTCGGTACTGGCCATGAGGTGGTAGTGGCCGACCTGGTCTCACCTGGCCCCGGTGTGCAGTGGGCGAAACTGGACATCGCCGACGAACCCGCCCTGGATGTGCTGTTCGCCGTTTGCCGCTTCGATGCCGTGTTCCACTTTGCCTCGTACATCCAGGTGGGCGAGTCGGTCAGCGTGCCCGGCAAGTACTACCAGAACAATGTCGCGGCGACCCTTGCCCTGCTGCAGGCCATGGTCAATGCCGGCATTCGGTACCTGGTGTTTTCTTCCAGCGCTGCCGTTTATGGTAACCCGCAGTATGTACCGATCGACGAAGCGCATGCCAAGGGGCCGATCAACCCGTATGGGCTGAGCAAATGGATGGTCGAACAGATTCTCGAGGATTTCGATCGCGCCTACGGCCTGAAGTCGGTCTGCCTGCGCTATTTCAACGCCGCCGGCGCTGACCCGCAAGGCCAGTTGGGGGAATGCCATGACCCGGAAACCCACCTGATCCCGCTGATCCTGCAGGCCGCTTCGGGAAGGCGTGAGGCGATCACGGTGTTTGGCCGTGATTACGACACGCCGGATGGCACCTGCATACGCGACTACGTGCATGTGGCCGACCTGGCGACGGCCCATGCGCTGGCGGTGGATTATCTGTTGGCTGGCGGAGAACGCACCGCGTTCAACCTGGGCAATGGGCTGGGCTTCTCGGTGCAGCAGGTTATCGATACCGCCGGGGTAGTGACCGGGCGACAGATACGCAGCCTCGATGCCCCGCGCCGCGCGGGTGACCCGCCGCGACTGGTGGCGGATGCTGGCAAGGCCATGCGTGTGCTGGGCTGGCGCCCGCAATTTGCCGAGCTGGAACAGATCGTGCGGCATGCGTGGCAGTGGGAGTTGCAGTATCCGTGGCTGAAGCGCCAGCGCTAGGGCGCGCGCTGCGCCCCCGTGGGCTGGCAGGCAAATGCCTCAATAATAGGTTCGCGGTTGCTCATCGGCCTTGTTCAACACCGTTCCGACCAGGTTCACCCTGGCCAGGTGGTGCAGGCAGTCCTCGATTTCCTTCCTGTTGTTCATGCCGTTGGCCACCACCAGCAACACACAGTCGAACTTGGGTATGACGGTAATCGCATCGTCAGAGCTGAGCAACGGTGGCAAATCGAAAATGCAGATGCGCGACTCATAGCGGTTGCGCAGGTCGCTGATCAGGTTGCTCACCTTGGGCGACGACAGCATTTCGGTAGACATCGGCACCGGTACCCGTGTCGGCAGCACCACGAACCGCGGCAGGGTCGGGTTGACCAGGCAATCCTGCAACTCGGCCTGGTCGCTCAGGAACTCGTTCAATGATTGCTCCATGGGCAGGCCCAGGCTGCTGCCGACCTTGGGCCGACGCAGGTCGAAGTCCACCAGCAACGCAGTCCTGGTGGTGTGGTGGGCGATACTCATGGCCAGGTTGATGGCCAGCACCGTCTTGCCCGCTTCAGGCGTTGGCGAGGTGATGGCCAGGGTACGCCAGCCATTCTCGTCCATGGCCCTGAGCACTTGCGTGCGCAGCAGGTCGATCGGCCCGTTCATGTTGGAGTTCTTGTTGTACGCCACGATGCGGTGGCGCTCCAGGTGCTCCGCGCGCAGTGGCACCACCTTGGTGTTTACGTAATCGAACTCGCCAGGCACCTCCCTCAGCGCCGTGCCGGGGGCTGGAGACAATGCCTGAGGGGTTCCCGGGGTCACCGGGTGAAGCGTGTGGCCAACAGCCGGCTTGGTCCCGTCCATCGCTGCTTTCCTTATGCAAACCGAGACATGACTTTGAACAACAGCACATCCAGTGGCAGGTAGAACACGTGCACCAGCACCATCAGGATAGCCACCAGTACCAGCGCCGCCAGCAACAGCCAGTTGCGCCAACGCTTGCGTCGGGCCACGTCGGCCTTGGTATCGATGTACGGCAGCGCCACCAGCACGCGTTTGCCCAACAGGTTTTCCAGGGCGCCAACGCCGCGAATACGCTGGTTGAACATCTCCAGCAGCATCACCAGCGCACCACCACCTGCCGGTGCCAGCACCAGGCCCAGGGCGGCGATCTTCTTGCGGTTGGGCTTGATCGGCTTCTCGGGCAGCAGCGGTGGCTCCAGCAGCACAAAGCGCTCGGCCTTGTTTTCCTGCTCAAGGCTCTCGGTGATCTTCGCGCCCATTTCCTTGGCACGAATTTCCTCGTACTTCTTGCGCGCGTTGTCATGGTCGCGCATCAAGGTCACCAGGCCGCGCTCGACCTGCGGCGCCTCGAGAATTTCGGCCTCGTAGCCTTCCATCTTCCTGGTCAGTTCGCGTTTCTGCTCGGCCAGCGAAGCGATGCGTTCCTGTGCCGCGCTGATCTTGGCGCGCACACGCGCGGCATCGAGGTTGCCGGTGGAAACCGCAGCCGTTGAGTTGCCGCTGGCTTCGAGTGCCTGGATCTTGCGCTTGACCGCCACCACATCGGGGTGGGCTTCCTTGTAGCGGCTCAGCAGCCGGGCATATTCGGCTTTCAGGCCTGGCAGGTCCAGGGCCTCGTCGGCAGCGGGCGCCCGCGGGCCTTCGCCAACCTTGGTGGCCAGCCCGGCATTGGCCGCGGACAACTCCAGCTCCAGGTAACGCAGCTCTTCCTGGGCTGCCTTGTAATCGCGGTCGACTTCACGGAATTCCAGCTCCGAGCGCGACAGCATGTTCATGCGCAGGGTCTGGTGCTCGGGCAAGGCATTGGCATGGGCCTGCTTGAAATCCGCCAGCTGGTTCTCCAGGCTGGCCAATTCGGCCCCCAGCTTGTTCGCTTCCTGGGTCAGGAACTCGGTGGTTTCGTTGGCTCGCTCGGTACGTTGCTTGAGGTTCTCGTTGAGGAACAGCGTGACCAGTTCGTCAGCAACTTGCTTGGTCACTTGCGGTTGCCTGTGCTCGAACGACACATTGAACGCCACGGTCGCTTCACCTCGCCCGCGCACATAGGTGGTAAGGCTCTGCACCACGATGGCACTGCGCATCTGGTCGATCCTGTCGCTTTCGCTGAAACGCTCGTCGGCGAACAGGTTGTACTTGTCGATGATGCGCATCAGGTTCTCGCGGGTCATCACCCGCTGGCGAATCACCTCGATGCGCTCATCGGCAAAGCTGGTGTTGTTGGTCGAGACCAGCTCGGGTGAAATCTGCTGCGACTCCACCAGGATGGTGCCGGCCGACTGGTAGATCGGCGGCACCATGACGGCGACCGCGACGGTCGCCGCCAGAATGACTACGATGCTCACCCCCAATATCAGGGCACGGTCCTTGATAATGGCGATGTAATCTCTGAGGGACAGTTCGTAGTCAGACTTCATCGGGCCACCTGCCTGAAGTTCAGATGTCGGGGTACCTGTACGTCAACGTCAAGCCCACGATCGTAGCGCTCGCATCGGCTTCGCGATCCTGCTGCCGTTCCTTGTACATCAACGACAGGCGCAGGTCCCAGTACGGCGAAAACTGGCGGCTGGCCCACACGCTGTAGGTTTGCAGGGTATTGGGTGTCTGCCCTTGGCTGTCTTGCCAGGCGGCGTCCGCACCCACCCGGGTCAGCTCGCTGACAGCGTAGCTCCATACACCACGCACCTGGTCCAGCTGGGCGAAGCCGCCTTCGGCGCTGGCCACCGTGCTACGCTCGGCGGTGAAACTGGCAAGGGCACGCGCCCCGGTGTACAGCAGCGCCACACCGCCCTCGCCACGCCCACCACCTTCGTTACCGGAAACTTCAGTGGCACCTGCGTACACATCAGCGCTGAGGCGTTCGGACAACTGATACTTGACGCCTATCGCCGGGCTGTAACTGTTCGAAGCCGTCGCCGTCTGGTCCTGCTCGGGCTCGTAACGGCGGACGTCAAAGCGGCTGTACACATCAGCCCGCTCGCTCCAGGCGTAGGTCCAGGTGAACACGTTGGCCAGTTCGTCGTAACCGGTCAGCGTACTGATGTCATAACGGGCACGGTTGTAGGTGGTTTCGTTGCTCAACGTGCTGCGTTCGGTGACTGCCTGGCTCCAGTTGCCGGTCAAGGTATAGAGCTTCTGCGTGCCATCGGTGGTGACCACACCGGTATCCAGCACTGTCCCCGACAGCGTCGAACTCTCGTTGTAGCGTGCCAGCAGGCCAAAACGCCCACGTTCGGTCTGGCGTTGCCAGCCCAGGCTCACATCCGGGTCCTCACGGTTGTCCACCACTGCCGTGTCGGACGAACGCATCACATGCATGCCCAGCCCCAAGCGCAGTTCATCACGGTCGAAAGTGCCGATCAGGGTGTAATCGGGCGCGATGATCGTGCGCGTTATGCCCTTTTCATCCGACGACAGCAGCAAGGGGTTGCTGTCGTATTCGACGGAGGTTGGTACTACCACCGTTGACTGCCAATTTGCCGCCAGGGCGGCGTCCGTGAATGGCAAGACCAAGATTGCCGTTGCAATGCGAGTTGTTCTAAGAAGAGGCATCAAGTGTTCTTATTAAAGGCAAGATCAAGGAACGACCAGCGTATCGCCAGCCTGAAGTTGGATGTTGGTGGACATATCCCTGCCCGACACCAGGTCTTTATATCGCACAGGCAGGATTTTTTGGGAAGCGCCGGTGCCGCGCACTACTTTGATTTCGCTTTCATCGGCAAACTTGTCCAGGCCACCCGACATGCTCAGGGCCTGCAGCACTGCAGTAGGGCCGGCCATCTGTACTGCCCCGGGCTTGATCACTTTGCCCTGAACATAGACCAGGTTACCGGCGATGCTCTTGACGACCACGCTGACGTTCGGGTCAGGAAGGAATTTTTCGAGTTTGGCGGCCACTTGTTTTTCAACCGCCGTTACATCCAGCCCGGCAACTTCGATACGCCCGGCAAGGGGAAAGGTAATACTGCCATCGGGCAGCACCGTGGCTTCCTGACGCAGGCTGTCTTCCTGCCACACCGAGACCATCACCACATCGCCGGGGCTTAGCAGGTAGGTACTGTTCGGTTCGGCATTGCTGGCACCGGCCCCCAGCATCAACAGACAGAACGCGGCAAACATTGAACGCACCATGAGGGTCCCTCCGGCCAAAAGGCCCGACGAAGAGCACTGAATGAGAACAGCCCACCAACTCTCGCTCCGCATTGCGGCATATACTCGCCGCGACCGCCTCACCTTCCTGGAGGCCTTTACCTTGACGCTGTGCAGCCTGGGCTGCGTTGCCGGCAACCGTGGACCTTCAAGGGCTACTGGCAATATAGCAACGCTTGGCAAATTGACAAGGAAGGGAATGGCACGCGGCATCCAGGGGGCAACCCTGTCGGCCGCAGCGAGCTCAGATCTTCCTTCTGTTGGCGACCGCTACAAAACCAACGACAGCAAAGGCAAACAGCCAACCTGCGGTTGACACAGACATGACACTGTTCTGGTTGATATATAAATCCGCTGCGCGCGCCGCGCCACTTAACAGCGCCAGCAAAGACATCGACTTGATTATCAGAGCCGTGCGCATACGCCCCTCCTTTTAAGAGGAAGATCAATAAGTTATTGCCGTGGTGTTGCAGGAGTTGTCCGCTGTTGAATTGAGCTTATGAGCACAATGGCAGTGCGTCAATGATCCGACACAATAATAAAATTCAATAGCTGCCCAACCGATTCGTCAAAATGTCGTCAGGCAAACTGTGCAGGGGCGCTTTGCGGCGGCGGGCTGCCAGGCAGCCCGCGGCTTTCATGGCATGACTGGCGGTACATACTGCAGCGTGGTACCCAAGGCCCACAGCAGCACCAGCACCAGCGGCACATGCACCAGCAACTGCACGAACGAGAAACCGATCAGGTCACGCGCCTTGAGCCCCAGCACCCCCAGCAGTGGCAGCATGTAGAACGGATTGATCAGGTTCGGCAGGGCTTCGGCGGCATTGTAGATCTGCACCGCCCAACCCAGGTGGTACTGCAGATCGTTGGCCACCAGCATCACGTATGGGGCCTCGATGATCCACTTGCCACCCCCCGAGGGGATGAAGAAGCCCAGCACCGCCGAATACACCCCCATCAGTACGGCGTAGGTGTCATGCGTGGCGATCTGGGTGAAGAACAAGGAAATGTGATGGGCCAGGGTCTGTTCATCCACCCCCTTCACCTGGGTGAGGATGGCGGCGATCGAACCATACAGCGGGAACTGGATCAGCACCCCGGTGGTGGTCGGGACCGCACGGGCCACTGCATCGAGGAAGCTGCGCGGGCGCCAGTGCAACAAGGCACCGAGCATGATGAACAGCAGGTTGTAGGTGTTCAGCCCGGAAATCGCGGTAATCGCCGGCTTGGTGGCGAACTCCTGGTACAGCCAGCCGGCAGCCAGCGCCACCAGCAACAGGATCAGGATCGGGCTGTGCTCCAGCCACTCGCCCGGGCGGGTGCGCTGGGGCGCCGGTGGCGCACTGAAGCTGGGGTCGACCCCGCAGTCCTGGGCGCTGCGCGCGCTGTTCGGGCCAGGTGCCGTGGCGTAGGCGATCACCAGCGAGACCACTACCAACGCGGCCAGCATCACCCCGGACTGCCAGAGGAAGATGGTTTCGGTGAACGGAATCACCCCGGTAATGGACAGGATCGACGGTGGCAGGCTGGCCGGGTTGGCCTGCAGCTGCGCGGCCGAAGACGACAGGCCCAGCGCCCAGACGGCGCCCAGGCCCAGATAGGCAGCGGCACCGGCGGCGCGGTAATCCATCTGCAGTTCGGTACGCCGCGCCAGGGCGCGCACCAGCAGGCCACCGAACACCAGCGACAGGCCCCAGTTGAGCAACGATGCCAGCATCGAGATCAGCGCCACCCAGCACACCGCCGAGCGGCCATTGCCGGGAATGCGCGCCAGGCGGTCGATCAGCCGTGCGGCGGGCGGCGAACTGGCCACCACGTAGCCACCGATGACCACAAAGGCCATTTGCATGGTGAACGGGATCAGGCTCCAGAAACCATCGCCAAACGCCTTGGCGGTGTCGGTCGGCTTGGCGCCCATGGCCAGGGCGCCGATGCCCACCAGCATCACCGCCAGGGCAGCGAATACCCAGGAGTCAGGAAACCAGCGTTCGGCCCAGTTGGAGCAGCGCAAGGCAAAGCGGGCGGAGCGGCTGTCTTGGATTTCAGCGGCCACGGTTCAATTCCTTTTATTGGTTTTTTTGGATACATGAGCAACGCAAAAAACCCGTAGGAACGGCCTTCTGTCGCAAAAGGGCGTTCCTACGGGGGCGCTTTGCGGCGAATGATTAGAAGGTCATTTCCTTCACGTCATCCGGCACGATCAGCTTGCCGGCGGTCTTCTCGATGATTTCTTCAACGCTCACCCCGGGCGCAGTTTCACGCAGGATGAAGGCGCCGTCTTCGATTTCCAGGTAGGCCAGGTCGGTGAGTACCTTGCGGATGCAGCCGGCACCGGTCAGCGGCAAGCTGCACTGCGGCAGCAGCTTGGACTCGCCGTCCTTGGAAGCATGGGTCATGGTGACGATGATATTCTCGGCGCCGGCCACCAGGTCCATGGCGCCGCCCATGCCCTTCACCAGCTTGCCCGGGATCATCCACGAGGCGATGTTGCCGTGCACGTCCACCTCGAACGCACCGAGCACGGTCAGGTCGACGTGGCCGCCACGGATCATGGCGAACGATTGCGCCGAGTCGAAGATCGAGGCGCCACGCCGGGCAGTGACGGTCTGCTTGCCGGCGTTGATCATGTCGGCATCCAGGGTGCTTTCGGTGGGGAATTCGCCCATGCCGAGCAGGCCGTTTTCCGATTGCAGCATCACATCCATGTCGGCGGGTACATAGTTGGCCACCAGGGTCGGAATGCCGATACCCAGGTTGACGTAGTAGCCGTCTTTCAATTCACGGGCGACGCGTTGCGCCATCTGTTCGCGGGTCAGTGCCATGGTCAGGATCTCTTTGTTGTTCTGATGGATGGCGCTCAGGCCTTGACGGTGCGCTTTTCGATACGCTTCTCGAAGGTGCCGACGATGACGCGGTCGACGTAGATGCCCGGGGTATGGATTTCGCTGGGCAGCAGTACGCCGGGCTCGACGATTTCTTCCACTTCGACCACGGTGATCTTGCCGGCGGTGGCCGCCAGCGGGTTGAAGTTTTGCGCGGTGTTGCGGTACACCACGTTGCCGTAGTGGTCGGCCTTCCAGCCCTTGACGATGGCGAAATCGCCGGTGATGGATTCTTCGAGGATGTACTTGCGGCCGTGGAATTCACGCACTTCCTTGCCTTCGGCTACCGGGGTGCCGTAGCCGGTGGCCGTGTAGAAGGCCGGGATGCCGGCACCGCCAGCGCGCATCTTCTCGGCGAGGGTGCCCTGCGGGGTCAGTTCCACTTCCAGCTCGCCGCTGAGCAGCTGGCGCTCGAATTCGGCGTTTTCGCCCACGTACGAAGCCACCATCTTGCGGATCTGCCGGTCTTCCAGCAGCACGCCAAGGCCGAAGCCATCGACGCCGCAGTTGTTGGAAACCACGGTCAGGCCCTTGACGCCACGCCGCTTGATTTCGTTGATGAGGTTTTCCGGGATGCCGCACAGGCCAAAACCGCCTGCCAGTACCGTCATGTTGTCGGTCAGGCCTTCGAGGGCCTGTTCATAGGTTGCAACGCGCTTGTCCAGTCCGGCCATGCTGATCCGCCTTTTGTAGTTGTTTAACCGACGAGGCTGTCGGTGAGCGTGTGGAAGACATCTTCACCGCAAGCGACTGATTTGTTAATTTTGTTTTCGTCATCGATTGATAATTTTTACAAAACAACCAACAGGCCCGTCATGAACGTCAAGCAACTGCGTGCCTTTGTCGCCGTGGCCAAATACCAGAGCTTCGCCCAGGCCGGTGAACACCTGCATGTCTCGCAACCAGCCCTGAGCCTGACCATCAAGGCCCTGGAAGAGAACCTGGGGGGGGCCCTGCTCAGCCGTACTACGCGCAGCGTCAGCCTGACCGCCGAGGGTGAGGTGCTGCTGCCGCTGGCACGCCGCCTGCTGGCCGACTGGGACGATACCGAAGAGATGCTGCGCCAGCGCTTCACCCTGCAGCTGGGCCGGGTTTCGGTGGCGGCCATGCCGGCCTTTGCTGGCAACCTGCTGCCGCATTCGCTCAAGGTGTTTCGCCAGCGCTACCCGAAGGTAAACGTCACCGTGCACGATGTGATCAACGAGCAGGTACTGGAACTGGTGCGCCATCGGCGCGTCGAACTGGGCATTGGCTTCGAACCGGACAATATCGATGGCCTGGACTTCCACCCGTTGTACATGGACCGTTTCGTCGCCGTGGTGCCCGCCGATTCGCCCTTGGCGCAGCTGCCTCAGGTCAGCTGGGCACAGTTGCTTGCCGAAGACTTCGTGGCCCTGCAGCGCCCTTCGGCGGTGCGCCTGCTGATGGAGCAGAACGTCGCCGCACGGCACGGCAAGCTGGCGGTGGCGTTCGAGAGCCACCAGCTTTCCACCATCGGCCGTATGGTCGCCAGTGGCCTGGGAGTCAGTGCCGTACCGGCGCTTTGCATCAACCAGATGCAGGAGCTCGGCGCCCGCTGCGTGGCCCTGGTCGAGCCCACGGTCGAGCGCCGCATTGGCGTGATTGCCCTCAGCGAACACAAGCTTTCCACGGCGGCGCAGGCGCTGCTTGAGGTGCTGCTTTCCAATACCCGGATTCCGGAGGTGACATGCGTTACGTGACATTGGCAGGTTCGAGCGTTCCGGCGATCGGCCAGGGCACTTGGTACATGGGTGAAGATCCGGGCCGCCGGGCGGCCGAGGTGGCAGCCCTGCAACAAGGCATCGAGCTTGGCCTGAGCCTGGTCGATACTGCCGAGATGTATGCCGAAGGCGGCGCGGAAGCAGTCGTTGGCCAGGCCATTGCCGGGCGCCGTGACCAGGTGTTCCTGGTCAGCAAGGTCTACCCGCACAATGCCAGCCGGCGCAGCATGGCGGCTGCCTGCGAGCGCAGCCTCGCGCGCCTGGGCACCGACTGCATCGATTTGTACCTGCTGCACTGGCGTGGCCAGCACCCGCTGGAAGAAACCGTCGACGCGTTCGAGCGCTTGCGCGAGCAAGGCAAGATCAGGCGCTGGGGCGTCTCCAATTTTGACGTCGACGACCTGCGTGAATTGCACAACCCTGATTGCGCGACCAACCAGGTGCTGTACAACCCGGCGCAGCGTGGCATCGAGTTCGACTTGTTGCCATGGTGCGAACAGCGCGCCCTGCCGACCATGGCCTACTGCCCGCTGGCCCAGGCCGGGCGCTTGTTGCAGCACCCGGTGCTGGCGCAAATCGGCGAACGGCACGGCGCCACCGCGGCCCAGGTCAGCCTGGCCTGGGTGACCCGCAACGACGGGGTGATTGCCATCCCCAAGGCCGTGGCGCCCGAGCATGTGCGGCTGAATGCGGCGGCGGGTTCGCTGACCTTGACCAGCGAGGACCTGCGGGCGATCGACCGCGCGTTCCCGCCGCCGACGCGCAAGCAGCGCCTGGCGATGGTCTAGGTATATACACGGGTCGCTTTTTCTGTGGAGCAACTGTGTTGGGCAGGATGCAACGGCTTGCACAGGTACAGTGCTAGTCTGGAAGCAGCGCCATCCTTGTAGGAGCGGCTTCAGCCGCGATCACCGGCACAGCCGGTGCCAGCCACCGCGTCGCCGGCTTCGCGGATAAATCCGCTCCTACAGGGTAACCGGATCGCTTTAATGGAAATCGCGGCTGCGCACATCCAGCCCCTGCAGCAACTGGCTGACATCTTCCAGTCGCCGCGCAATCAAGTGGCGCACGCCGTCGGCCTGCTCCAGCCGCCCGCTGACCTTGAGCAACTGCGACCCCACCAGTGCCCGTCGCTGCCGCTCGGCCAGGTCGCGCCACACCACTACATTGAGCATGCCATGCTCGTCCTCCAGGGTGACGAAGGTCACGCCACTGGCCGTCTGTGGCCGCTGGCGGCCCACCACCAGCCCGGCGACGGCAATGTTGTCGCCATGCTCGACACCTTGCAGTTCGCCCGAACTGCGGCAGCCCAACGCCCTCAGGCGTGAACGCAACAAGGCCAGCGGATGCGGCCCAAGCGTGGTACCCAGGGCCTGGTAATCGGCCATCAGGTTCTCCGCCACGCTGGGGACGGGCAGTTCGACGGCGTCTTCCGGCGCAGCTTCCACGTCGGCGAACAAGGGCAGCTGTGGCTGCACCGCCGCCACCTGCCAGCGCGCCTGATGGCGGTCGCGAGCCAAGGCGCGCAGCGCGCCGGCATCAGCCAACTGGGCGCGGGCACGCGCGTCGAGCCCAGCGCGCAGGCACACGTCCTCGACATCGCGCCATGCCCGCTGCGCCCTCGCCTGCACCAGGCGCCTGGCATCGGCCTCGGCAAAACCACGCACCAGGCGCAAGCCCATGCGGATGGCCAGGGCCTCGCCCGATTCGGGCTCAAGCGTGCAGTCCCAGTCACTGTGGCAGACATCCACCGGCCTGACCTCGATGCCCTGGCGTCGGGCTTCTTGCAGCAACTGGTCGGGGCTGTAAAAACCCATGGGCCAGCTGTTGACCAGCGCACAGGTAAAGATCGCCGGTTCATGGCACTTGAGCCAACTGCTGGCATAACACAGCAAGGCAAAGCTGGCCGCGTGCGATTCCGGGAAGCCGTAACTGCCAAAACCCTTGATCTGCTCGAAGATGCGCTCGGCAAATGCAAGCTCGTAACCATTGCGCAACATACCCTTTATCAGCCGCTCGCGGTGTGGCTCCAGGCCGCCGTGGCGCTTCCAGGCGGCCATGCTGCGGCGCAACTGGTCCGCCTCGCCGGGGCTGTAGTCGGCCGCGACCATTGCCAACTCCATCACCTGCTCCTGGAACAACGGCACCCCCAGGGTGCGCTCGAACACGGCCTTGAGCTGCGGCGAGGGGTACGTCACCGGCTCCTGCTTCAGGCGCCGACGCAGGTAAGGGTGGACCATGTCGCCCTGGATCGGCCCAGGGCGGACGATGGCCACCTCGATGACCAGATCGTAGAACTTTTCGGGCCGCAGCCGCGGCAACATGGCCATTTGCGCGCGCGACTCGATCTGGAACACGCCCATGGTCTCGGCGCGGCTGATCATCGCGTAGGTGGCCGGGTCTTCAGCGGGAATGGTCGCCAGGGTCAAGTGCCGGCCACGGTGGCGTTGCAGCAGGTCGAAGCAACGGCGCAGGGCGCTGAGCATACCCAGTGCCAGCACGTCGACCTTGAGCAGGCCGACCATGTCCAGGTCGTCCTTGTCCCACTGGATCACCGTACGCTCCGGCATCGCCGCATTCTCTACCGGCACCAGCTCATCCAGGGGTTGCTGCGAAATGACGAAACCGCCCGGATGCTGCGACAGGTGGCGGGGGAAGCCGATCAGCTCGCCGGCCAACACCAGTACCCGCCGCAGCGTAGGGCTGCCCGCCTCGAAACCGGCCTCGGCCAGACGCTGGTCATCGGGTATGCGATCGCTCCAGCGGCCACAACATTTGGCCAGGGCATCCACCTGGTCGGCGGGCAACCCCAGCACCCGCGCCACATCCCGCAGCGCACCGGCGGCATGATAGGTGTTGACCACCGCAGTAAGCGCCGCCCGGTGCCGACCGTAGCGGCGGAACACATACTGGATCACTTCTTCGCGGCGGTCGTGCTCGAAGTCCACGTCGATATCCGGCGGCTCGTTGCGCTCGCGCGACAGGAAGCGCTCGAACAACAGGCGGTGTTCCATGGGGTCGAGCTCGGTGATGCCAAGGACGAAACACACCACCGAGTTGGCCGCCGAACCCCGGCCCTGGCAAAGAATGCCCTGCCTGCGGGCGAAAGCGACGATGTCGTGCACCGTCAGAAAATAACTTTCGTAGCCCAGCGCCTCGATCAGCGCCAACTCCTTGGCCAGCACTTCCCGCACCTTGTCACTCGCCCCGCCCGGCCAGCGCGACGGCATCCCTTGCTCGCACAGTGCCTGCAACCAGCTGGCCGGGGTATGGCCCTGGGGCACCAGTTCGCGTGGGTACTGGTATTTCAACTCGCTCAGTTCGAAGCGGCAGCGCGCAGCGATGGCCAAGGTCTCGGCCAGCAGGTCGGCGGGATAGAGTTCGCCCAGTTGTGCCTGGCTGCGCAGGTGGCGCTCGCCATTGGCAAACAGAAAGCGCCCGGCCTCGGCTACCTGGCAATGCTGGCGGATGGCGGTCATGCAATCCTGCAAGGCGCGGCGGCCGCGCACGTGCATGTGCACGTCGCCGCAGGCCACGGCACGGATGCCGACCCTGGCCGCCAGGCTGCGCATGCGTTCAAGGCGCAAGGCATCGTCACTGCCACGGTGCAGGTGCACGGCCAGCCACAGGCGCTCAGCGAACACGCTGTACAGCCACTGCCCCGCAGCGGTATCGCCGCTGTCATCGGCTACCCACAGGGCCAGCAGGCCCTGGTGGTGCTGCTGCAGGTCATCGCGAAACAGCTGGTACTCGCCCTTCTGTGCTCGCCGCCGGGCCCGGGTGATCAACGCACACAGGTTCTGGTAGCCCGCCAGGTCCTGCACCAGCAGCACCAGCTTGAGGCCATCCTGCAGCTGGACTTCGCTGCCCACGATCAACTGCAGCTGGTGTTCCTTTGCCGCCTGCCAGGCCCGGACGATGCCGGCCAGGGTGCATTCGTCGGTGATCGCCAGGGCCTGGTAGCCCTGCTCGCGCGCACGCCGGAACAGCTCGTCGGCACTCGATGCACCGCGCTGGAAGCTGAAGTTGGACAGACAATGCAGCTCGGCATAACCCGGGGCGTTCATGCGAACCAGCCCTGCAGCCACAACGGGCCAGCCTGGCTCAGGTCACGATAGGCCCAGCCACGCAGGCCATCACGGGTTTCGATGCGGTAGTAATCACGGCGCACGTCGCCGCCATCCCACCAGCCCGACTCGATACGCTCGCCATGGCCCTGCACGCGATAGCTGGTTTCGTCCAGCCTCAGCGGGGCCGGCAGCAACCAGCCAGGGCGGCTGCCAGGGAGCACCGGCAGGTTGCCCTGCCCGCCCTGCACCACCGGCTGCCAGGCGTATTCGGGGCGGTGGTCGGCAGCTACGCTCAGGCTCTTGACCGCCTCATCGCCCAGGCGCGCGCGCAGTCGTTCACGCAATTGCTCCCAGGGTTGCGCCTGTTGCGCCCGCGGGTCGAACAATGCCTGGTGCTGTGGCACGAAAGGTGGCAGGTCCTCGGCTACCAGCCGCAGGTTACGCACCGGGGCGGGAATGCGCAGCGGCTCCAGGCGCCCGCGGGCCAGCTCGAACAGCCTCGCGGCATCGCGTTCGGCGGCCAGCAGCCCCACTTTGAGCAAGGTATCCGGCCCGTCGACGTGCTCCAGGTGCAGGCAGAACCGCTGCACGCCGCAATCACGCCCGGCGAGGAATGCGGCAAGGTCATTGAGCATGCGCCGCAACGGGAACAGCAGGGCCTGGTGTGATTCGACGTCGAAATTCAGCTCCAGCCTGGTTTCGAAACGGTCAGGTGGCTGATAGAAGGCCAGCCCCAGGTTGCGCAAGCCAAGCAGCTGGTCAAGGTGCAGCTGCACCTGGGCCGCAAAGCGCCTGGCCAAGGTGTCGCGAGGCAAGGCCAGTACCTGGCCCAACTGCCCCAGGCCCATGCGTGCAAAGGCTTCGGCAGCCGGCGCAGGCAGGCCGATACGCTCGATGGGCATGCCCAGCAACGCCGCCCGGGTGGCATCGGCATCGCCTACGGCCAGGCCATCGTGGCCGTTGGCAAGCATGCGCGCCGCCACCGGGTTGCTGGCCAGGACGATGCGTTGGCGCAGCCCCAGCTCCGCCAGTTCCTGGCGCAGGCGTGCCTCGAACGCCGGCCAGGGGCCGAACAGTTGCAGGCTGGAGCCCACCTCCAGCAACAGCGCGCGTGGGTAGTGCAGGCTGACCTGGGCGCTGAAGCGGTAGGCCCAGGCCGCCAGCAACTGCTGCACCTGGTCGATGCGCCTGGGGTCGGCTTCGACACAACTGAAACCCTCGGCCAGGGCGCGTGCGGCGGTCAGGGTTTGCCCCGCACGCAAGCCGAGGGCGGCCGCTGCCGGGTTGACCGCCTGCAGTACCCGGCGCTGGGTCGGCCCGCCAAGCAGCACCAAGGGGGTGTCGGGGTCGTCACGCTCACGCAGGACCGTGTCCAGCGCCAGCTGCGGAAACAGGATGCAGGCCCAGAGCATGGTGCATCAGCCCCGCCCCGGGCAGGCGATGGGCAGCGCCGGCGGCATGCCGCCCCGGCTTTTCAGCACACGCCATTGCGCCGGGCGGGTGTCGACGGCAATGCGCAGCGCGGCGGGTGAAGGGTTGTGCGCTGCCTGTTGCGGCCGGCAGGCAAAGGCCAGTGCCTGGCCGGTTTCGGCGGCCACCTGCAGGCGCCGCAGGGCGCGGTCATCGGCACGTTCTGGCCAGCACAGCACCGCCGCACAACTGCCGGAGCGCAGGCACTGTTCGGCAGCCCACAGGGCCTCGGCAGGTTCGGCGTCAACCTGCACCAGCCAGCGCAGGTCCACCCCGGCAGCCTGCCAGGCCGGGGCGTAAGGAATGAAGGGCGGTGCCACCAGCACCACCCGGCCAGCGTCAGCGCTCAGGCGCGCCAGCGTTGGCCACAGCAATTGCAATTCGCCACAGCCGGGGCTGGCCAGCAACAGTTCGCTGAGGGCCGCTGCCGGCCAACCACCTTCCGGCAGGCGTTCGTCGAGGGCGGCATGGCCGGTGGGCTGCAGCCCGAGTGGCCGCGCCTGGGCCTGCCGGCCGCGCCATACCCGGCGCTGGTCGAGCAGCCGGTCGAGGTCGACCACCGCGCCCATCAGTCACGCCTCAGCAAGCCGCAGAATACGCCTTCGATGAAGAACTCCTGTTCAGGCCGCACATCGATGGGCGCATAGGCCGGGTTGCGCGGCAACAGCCGGTAACCGCGGCCCTGGCGCTGCAGGCGCTTGATGGTCACTTCCCCGTCCAGGCGCGCGACCACGATCTGCCCGTCGCGGGCGTCGGCCTGCTGCAGGATGCCGACCAGGTCGCCGTCGAAGATGCCGTCGTCGATCATCGAGTCGCCACGCACCTTCAGCAGGTAGTCGGGGGTACGGCGGAACAGGCTGGGGTCGAGCAGCAACTGCTCGTGGATGTCGAGGTCCGGGCCGATGGGGGCGCCTGCCGCTACCTGGCCCAGCACCGGCACTTCGAGGATTTCCGGCCGGCGCAGCGGTTCGGCCAGGCGAATGCCGCGCGCCTGGTTCGGCGTGACATCGATGTAGCCGGCCTGGCACAGGGCGGTGATGTGCTTGCGGGCGACGCTGCGCGAGGCAAAACCGAAGCGCGTGGCGATATCGGCCAGGCTCGGTGGCTGGCCGTGGTCGGCGATGCGCTCGCGGATGAAGTCGAAGATCGCGCGGCGTTTGGGGGTAAGATTGTCCATGGAGCACATTTGTACTCTTTTCGAAGCACGCTGAACAGCCCCCTTCGTCGTCGGCTTTCGCTATCATGCCCAGGCGCGTGGTTTTTATCTGGATACCCAATGCTGACTGCCCTGCTGTTCGACCTCGACGGAACCCTCACCGACACCGACACCCTGCACCTGCAGGCGTTTCGCCAGCTGCTGCACGAGCATGACGGCCGCGAACTGAGCCAGGCACAGTTCGAGGCCCAGGTCAGCGGCCGCGCCAACGGCGAGCTGTTTGCCGAGCTGTTTGTCGGCGCCAGTGCCGAGCAATGCCGCGCACTGGCCGACCGCAAGGAGGCGCTGTTCCGCGACCTGTCGCCCAGCCTGGAGCCGATGCCGGGCCTGCTGCGCCTGCTGGAACATGCCCGCGCTCATGCCCTGGGACTGTGCGTGGTGACCAACGCACCGCGGCTCAATGCCGAACACATGCTGGGCGCCATGGGCCTGGGCCGGCACTTCGAGCATGTACTGGTGGCCGAGGAACTGGCGCGGCCCAAGCCCGACCCGTTGCCCTACCTGACCGGGCTGCAGCGGTTGGGGGCCGAGGCCGGGCAGGCACTGGCCTTCGAGGACTCGCTGCCAGGGGTGGCGGCGGCGAGTGGCGCAGGGATCTTCACCGTGGGCGTGGCCACGACCCAGACGCCGGAACGCTTGCTGGCGGCGGGGGCCGGGTTGGTGATTGACGATTTCAACGACCCGGCGTTGTGGGCGTTGATCAAGGCCATGCAATGACCTGACTCGCTCTTTGTATCTCGACTGATCATCGAGGGGAGGTCATGAAGCGGAACCGCTCCCAGGGCCAACCGGCGCCGCTGTTCATCAACAGCCTGTTCCGCAAGGTGATCATCCCCGACCAGCACCTGGTAGCGCTGTACACCAGCAACCATCGCGAGCGCCGCCGCAAGGCTGGCTGGATCGGCGTCGCCGGCCTGGCAGCCGTGGTGCTGTGCAGCCTGTGGGGCTGGTCATACCTGAACAACCGCGCCACCCTGGCCAGCATTGCCAGCGAACTGGCCCAGGCCAAGGGCGATGACCAGGCTGCCGATGGCCAGTACACCGCCTGGCGCAGCCTCGACCGCTTGCGTTTCTGGGCCGCGCACTACTATCAGCAACACCACGAGCAGGGCGTGCCCCTCGGCATGCGCCTGGGCCTGTACCAGGGCCATGAGGTCGAGCCGTTGCTGCGCAGCCGCTACTTCGCCACGCTGCAGAACGTGATGCTCAAGCCCACGGCCGACAACCTGACCCGCACCCTGTACCTGCTGACCACGCTCAAGGTCTATAAGCGCAACACCCGTGAGCTGCAGCCGGTGAGCGGCGTCGACAGCGTCGAGGCCGAGGCGCTGCCGCATGACAACCGCGCGCAGTCGATCGCCGACTTCGGCAAGGCTGCCCTGGACACCTACGTGATGCTCTCGCCCAGCCAGCGCGAGAAAGCCGACCCGGCGTTCCTCTTTGCCTGATAACCTTTGTACCCGGGGGCCGCTACGGCGGCCCACATCCCACAACGTGCCAGGAAACCTGGCACGCTGCTTATCCGCCATGACCCGAGTACTGGCAAACCGACCTGAAGAGCGCCGACTGGGAGCAGGTAATCACCTTGGCTGCCGAAGGGCTGGCCCAACGTGAACACTTCCAGGGCATCACCTTTGGCCTCCTGTTGACCGAGCAGGTCCTGGAAGCCTTCTGGGACACGCTGTACCCAACGCTTGAGGACGGCCTGGACGAACGCGCTGCCCGGCTGGCCTGGCTGAAGACCACGCTCACCGACATCGCCGGTGGCTTGCCCATTACCCAAGGGCAGAATTTCGGCGTGTTGCGCTATGACGAATCACGCCATGTGGAAAACCTTGCCCTGCAGAACCCGAAGGCGATGCAGGCCGCGCTGAACGAAGGCAAGATCAATGCCGAGATCTTCCAGCGTTCGGTGGTGCTCAGCGACACCGAACACCTGCGCACCAAGGCCTTGCAGATCGGCGCCAGCCTGAATGCGTGCAAACGCCTGCAGGCCACTGTCGATCGTTTGTTCGGCCACGAAGCGCCCAGTCTTGCCAGCCTTGCCGACATGCTGTCGCGGGCCAGCCAGCTGGCCGAGAAACTGCTCAAGGACCGCGGCGTCGAACTGCACCCCGCCACCGTGGCGGTAGCAGAGCCCGAGGCTATCTTTGCCCCCACCCGCGAAGCAGGTGACCCGATGAACACACCCGCCCAGACCACTGTGCCTGCGCCCATGCGCACCACGCCACTGACCCGTGACGAGGCCTTCACCATGCTCGCGGGCATCGCCCAGTTCTTCAAGCAGAGCGAACCGCAGAGCCCGGTACCCTACCTGATCGAGCGCGCCATCAAATGGGGCAACATGCCGCTGGAAGGCTGGCTGAGCGACGTGATCAAGGACAGCAACGTGGTCGACAACATTCGCGATGTGCTGGGCACCCGTGAACCACGCTCCTGACCCTGTGCAGGCCTAACTGCCAGCGCAATACCTGTGGGAGCGGGCGTGCCGGCGAAACAGGCGACGCGGACGAGGCCGGCAGAGCCCAGGCAAATACTGCCACCGTGAGCGCTCCCAACCGCCAGGGACTGCTCAGATGCCGCCACAGCCAACGCACCGGCCCCTGCGCAAGCAGGCCCGCGAAGAGACCGGTGCAGGCCTACATCCACCAGGCCAGCACCACCGGCAACCAGGCAAACGACAGCACCGTCGAGCACATCACCAGGTTCGCCACCTGCTCTGGCTCGCGGTTGGCGCGTACTGCCATCAGGTAGTTGAACACCGCCACCGGCATCGCCGATTGCACCACCAGTACCGCGCGCGCCAGGCTGTCCAGGCCCAGCGCCACGCCCACCGCCCAGCCCACCGCTGCCCCCAGGCCAATGCGCACGCCGCCCAGCAGCAAGCCGCTGCCCACCTGACGCAGGCGAATGCTGGCCAGCGACACGCCCAGGGTCAGCAGCATCAGGGGGATGGTCATGCCGCCCAGCAAGTTGACGGTATTGGCCAGCCAACGGGGCAGCTCGAAGTCGAGAAAGATGATCGGCATGGCCCCGGCCAGGCTGATCACGATGGGGTTGCGCAGCAATGCCTTGAACGAAGCAGCCGTACCTGAAATCGCCATGCCGAGGGTGAACTGCACGATCGACAAGGTCAGGAAGAACGCCACGGCCAGGGCCAGGCCATGTTCGCCGAAGGCATACAGGCTGATGGGCAGGCCCATGTTGCCGGTATTGGGGAACATGAACGCCGGCAACAGCACCCGCCAGTGCCGGCCCGTAACGCGGCACACCAGCCAGCCGGCCAGGGCCATGCCCAGGGTGCACAGCAGGCAGGCCATGGCCATGCTGGCGAAGGCGTTCGGCTGCAGTTCGGTACGGCTCAGGGTAGACAGTACCAAGGACGGCGTGCCAATGGTCATCACCACCCGCGCGATGAATTCGGTGGGGTAGTCCAGGCCCTTGCGGGCCCAGGCATAGCCGATTCCGGCAACCATGAAGACCGGGGCCAGGACTGCGAACAACGAGGCGAACATGGGGCCTGCCTTGCTTGGGGATGGGGGCAGCATTATGCCGCAGGCTGCGGCGTCTCGTCGCATGCCCGGCCCCCTTGGGCAAAACCTCCGATGCCCTTAGAATCGCGCGTCCTTTTCGCCCGCTGCCCTGGCGGGCCGATCCCACTCGAGGTACCTATGTCTGCGCGTTTGCTGGCCATGGCGCTGGCGCCCCTGCTCGGGCTGTTCATCATCGCCCTGGGCAACGGCTTCATGTCTTCCCTTACCACCCTGCGCCTGGGCGCTGCCGGCGAATCGGCCACTACCATCGGTATCGTCTCGTCGACCTATTTCATCGGCCTGACCCTGGGCGCCATCTTCAACGACCGGCTGATTCTGCGCATCGGCCATATCCGCGCCTACACCAGCTTCGCCGCGCTGATCGCGGTGACCATCCTGCTGCAAGGCCTGTGCTACGAGGTCACCTGGTGGTCGCTGCTACGCCTGATCAACGGCTGGGCGGCGGTGGGTGTGTTCCTGGTGATCGAAAGCTGGCTGTTGCTGGCCGGTGATGCCAAGATCCGTGGCCGCCTCCTGGCGCTGTACATGATCGCCTTCTACGGTGCCGGGGTTATCGCCCAGGCAGGCTTGGGCGAAATCACCCACCTGGGTGACACCGCGCCGTTCATGCTGGCTGCCGTGCTGGCCGCGCTGTCGGTGCTGCCGATCGTGATTCTGCCACGGGTATCGCCGCTGCTGGACCAGGTCGAACCGCTCAAACCGCGGCAGTTGCTGGGCGTGGCTCCGTCGGGCCTGGTCGGCTGCTTTGGCTCGGGTGTGGCCATTGCCGGCATCTACACCCTGCTGCCGCTGTACCTGCAACGCATCGGCCTGGATGTAGGTGAGGTCGGCAACATGATGGCCTGGGTGATCCTCGGGGCCATGCTGCTGCAATACCCGGTCGGGCGTTGGTCCGACCGCAAGGACCGCCAGGATGTACTGATCGCCCTGGCTGCGCTGTGCATGCTGCTGGCGCTGGTGACGGTGTTCCTGCCGTCGGACTCGGCCCTGCTGCCGGCCATGTTGTTCCTGCTGGGCGGCGGTGTGTTCACCCTGTACCCGGTGGCGGTCAGCCATGCCGCCGACCGGGCGCCGTCCGATGCGCTGGTGCCGATGATTCAGGGCCTGCTGCTGATCAACTCGTTGGGCTCGGCCATGGCGCCGGTGGCGATCTCGCCGATGATGACCGAATTCGGCGAGGCCGGGTTGTTCTGGGCCTTTGCCGTGGTCAACCTGGCCATGGTGTGCTTCTTCATGTGGCGCCGTGGCAAGCGCCCGGCCGCAGAGCACCCGGCGCCGTTCACCGCTTCGACCACCTTCTCGCCGACCGGTGCCGAGTTGCGGGTGACGGAAGACCTGATGCATGCAGCGCAGGAACACCCACCGCTGGCCCCCACCGAGCCTGTGCCCAGCAGCCGCAGCGCAAGCCACTGAACGTAGGGGCTGCTACGCAGCCCCGGCGACCGTCGCTGGAAACATGTAGAGGACTGTCCTGCCTTGGGGCTTGATGTGTTTGCCTGAAGATCTTCGTTGCCTATGAGATCGAGCGCCGCCCGCGCGGCGCATCGCGGATGAATCCGCTCCTACATTTGTTGCAACGTGGCCATGCCTGTGAGGCCATGGTTGTCAGCCTCGTTGGCATGACGGAATTTTCGGGTGGGCATTGATGCCGCCTCGCATGCCTTAGGACATGCACCTAGGCAGGCGACCATGGCGTAACAGGTTCGGCACGTTGCAACAAATGTAGGAGCGGATTCATCCGCGATGCGCCGCGCGGGCGGCGCTCGATCTGATAGGCGCTACATAGTTACCACTCGTCGCGCCGAAGGCACCGCGCCCCTCCTCCCCAGCCAAACGAATGACAGATCATTTGCCCAGGAGTGTTGCCATGATCCGCATTCGTCCCCTTTCGCTGTCCCTCGCCCTGGCCCTGGCCACGCTGGCCGGTACCAGCCTCGCGGCTGGCGAGAGCACTACTACCGACACCCGCCCGCAAGCCGACCAGAGCGGTGGCAAGACCGCCGGTGAAGGCAGCAGCGTCAACAGCCCGGGCAGCAGCACGGACAACGACAGCAGCGACACCGGCAGCAACAGCGATGCCGCCGACGGCGCCGCTGGCGGCTCCAACAGCACCGGTGAAGCCACAGGCTCCGGCGCGGGCCATACCGGTGGCAATGCCGAGGACCAGGACAGCCGTTGAGGCAGCGCTGGGCCACACTGCGCCGAAATGCCCCAGCGAGGATTCACCATGCACCTCACACCCTGGCTGCTGGCTGCCCTGCTAGCGTGTAGTCCCCTGGCTGTCGCGGCTGGCCAGGGCGCACTGTCAATCAGTTCCTCATCGTTTACCGACGGCGGGATAATCGCCTTGCCGCAGGTTGGCCTGGACCCGGCCTGCGGCGCGGGCGAAGAGCGCAGCCCGCAACTGAGCTGGGACAACCTGCCCGCGGGTACGCAGTCGCTGGCCCTGATCCTGTTCGACCCGGACGGCGGCAAGGGCCTCGGAGTGGTCCACTGGCTGGTCTACAACATCCACCCTGACCAGGATGGGCTGAAGGAAGGCGCCGCCGGCCTCACCGGGCAACGCGTTACGGTGGGGCGCAATTCGCGCGGCACGCTCAGCTACCGGGGACCCTGCCCGCCTGCCGGCGACAACCCGCACCACTACGTATTGACCCTGATCGCCACCGACCTGCCGCCAGGCACCTTGCCCGAAGGCCTGGACCGCACCGGCCTGCTGCAGTTGCTGCAAGGCCATGCGCTGGGCGCGCAGAGCCTGGTCGGGCGTTACGGGCATTGAACCAGGCAGTACAAGATCAAATGATCGCCGCGATAGCATTTATCCATTGAATGGCCCAGCCGAACTGAAGTAAGCTCGGGCTCATTCATTGGAGAGCAACATGCCAGAACACAACCGCAACCACGCCAACCACACCGGTCGCACCCTGCGCCCTGTGCTGGCTGTTGCCGGCTGCGTGGCACCTGCCAGCTATTACTTCGGGTATTGGTTTAGCCACTAGGCGCCGATACCCATGCGGCGCCCACCTTCGAGGGGCCGCCGAACATGAGCATACTCAAACCCCCGGTCGGCCTCCCGACCGGGGGTTTTGCTTTTCCGGCCTTTGCACAACACCGATTCACATTGAGGACCGATTCATGAACTACGCCACTTATTACTCCGCCAATACCTACGCCTGGCGATTTAGCCAATCCCGTTCGGGCCAGCCTGCCGCCTCCGTTCGGTCTTCCATAGGTGGCAATGCAGCAGCCAATACCAATTCAACGATCTGTCGAACACCTCGATAGGGCCGACAGCGCGGGCCTGAACCCGCCGTCCGCCCAGGGAAAAACGCCATGCAAGCTTCCAGCCTCGCCCTGCCCCTGACCCAGCCACAAGCGGCCAATACCACCGTCAGCCAGCGCCTGCCCAGCCCGCACCTGCTCAAGCAGCAAATGCCGCTGCCCAGCGAACTGGCCCAGCAAGTCCATGCCCACCGCCAGGCCATCCGCGACATCCTCGACGGCCACGATCAGCGCCTGCTGGTGATCGTCGGCCCATGCTCGATCCACGACCCACGCTCGGCCCTGGAATACGCCGATCGCCTGGCCGCCCTCGGCCGCGAAGTCGACGACCAACTGCTGCTGGTGATGCGCGCCTACGTCGAAAAACCGCGTACCACGGTCGGCTGGAAAGGCCTGGCCTACGACCCGCACCTCGACGGTAGCGACGACATGCACGCAGGCATCGCCTTGTCCCGCGGGCTGATGCTGAGCATGCTCGAACGCGGCCTGCCGATTGCCACCGAGCTCCTGCAACCGATGGCCGCCGGCTATTTCGATGACCTGCTGGGCTGGGCCGCGATTGGCGCGCGCACCACCGAATCGCAGATCCACCGCGAAATGGTCAGTGGCCTGGAACTGCCGGTAGGCTTCAAGAACGGCACCGACGGCGGCATCGCCATCGCCAGCGACGCCATGCGCAGCGCCGCCCATCCGCACCGCCACTTCGGCATGGATGCGCAGGGCTACCCGGCAATCATCGAGACCCTGGGCAACCCGGATACCCACCTGGTGCTGCGCGGCGGCCACACAGGCCCGAACCACGATGCCAACAGCATCGCCATGGCCCGCCAGGCCTTGGCCAAGGCCGGGCTGCAGGCGCGCATCATGGTCGATTGCAGCCACGCCAACAGCGGCAAGGACCCCGCGCGCCAACCTGCCGTGTTCAACGACGTGCTGGCGCAGCGCCTGGCCGGCGACCGTTCGATCGTCGGAGTGATGATCGAAGGCCACCTGTTCGATGGCTGCCAGGCGCTGGGCAAGGGCCCATTGAAATACGGCGTGTCGATCACCGACGGCTGCCTGGGCTGGACATCGACCGAGGCCCTGTTGCGCCAGGCGGCGGAAAAACTCCAGTAGGCCGCTCGCAAGCCTGGCGAGACATACCCCGGACAAGTGCGCTAGGCTTGCCTTCTTTACCCCCAAGGAGCAGTACCCATGGCCCGTGCAACCGCCCGCCACATCCTGGTCAGCAGCGAAGAGAAATGCAACGAACTGAAAGCGCAGATCGAAGCCGGTGCCGACTTCGCTGAAATCGCCAAGGCCAACTCCACCTGCCCGTCCAGCCGCCAGGGCGGTGACCTGGGCTCGTTCGGCCCGGGCCAGATGGTCAAGGAGTTCGACACCGTGGTATTCAGCGCCCCGGTCAACACCGTACAAGGCCCGGTGAAGACCCAGTTCGGCTACCACCTGCTGGAAGTGACCAGCCGCCAGGACTAAGTCTTCGCAGCCGATGAAGGGCCCTGTAGGAACGGGTTTAACCGCGAAGGCGTCCGTGCGAGCAACCTTGTTGCCTGAGCCGACGCCTTCGCGGGTAAACCCGCTTCTACAGTGGTTGCCTTGTCTGGTCCTGCTTTGTCTTGCCTTCAACGCCCACGCCACCCCCACCCACGCCCTCACCGTCTACGGCGAAGCGCCCCGCTACGACGCCGGCTTCCAGCACTTCGACTACGTCAACCCCGGCGCTCCCAAGGGCGGCATCCTGCGCCGCTCGGCCATCGAGATCGGCCAGTTCGACCATATCCTGCCGTACATCGACAAAGGTATTGGTGTCAGCGAGGTCGATGGCCTGCTCTATGCACCCTTGGCCATGCGTTCGTTCGATGAACCCTATACCGTCTATGGCCTGATTGCCCGGCGCATGGAGCGCGGCCCGGATGACGCCTGGCTGCGTTTCGAGATCGACCCGCGCGCAACCTTCGCCGATGGCCAGCCGGTGCGTGCCGCAGACGTACGCTTCACCTTCGAGCTGCTGATGAACAAGGGCAGCCTCAAGTACCGCACCCAGTTCGCCGATGTAGCCGGGGTAACCGTGGAAGGCCCGCAGCATGTACGTTTCGACTTCAAACCGGGGCATGGCCGCACCCTGGCGCTGGACCTCGCCAGCCTGCCGGTGCTGCCCGAGCACGACTGGCAGCAGCGCGATTTCGCCAACGGCGCCGGCTTCGACAAGCCGGTCGGCAGCGGGCCGTACCGTATCGCGCGCATCGACAATGGCCGCAGCATCACTTTCGAGCGTGACCCCAACTGGTGGGCGCGGGACCTGCCGGTCAGCCGTGGCCGCTACAATTTCGACCAGCTGCGCATCGAGTACTTCGGCGACACCGAAGTGGCGCGGCAGGTACTCAAGGGCGGGGGCTACGACTACAATCGCGAGTTCTCCGCCACCGCCTACACCCTGGGCTACGCCGGCGCCCAGCTGGATGACGGGCGTCTGCAGCGCGCCCACCTGGGCCCGGCCAAGCCGCAGGTTGCCCAGGGCTTCGTGTTCAACCTCGACCAGCCGCAGTTCAAGGACCGCCGCGTGCGCCAGGCGCTGGGCATGCTGTGGGATTTCGAGTGGAGCAACCGGCAGATGATGCGTAGCATGTACATCCGCCAGCAAAGCGTGTTTTCCAATACCCCGCTGGCCGCCCGCCAATTGCCCGACGCGGACGAGCTGAAGCTGCTCGAACCGCTGCGCGGCCAGGTACCGGACGAAGTCTTCAGCAGCGTGTTCAGCGCGCCGGTCACCGATGGCTCGGGGATCATCCGCCAGCAGCAGCTGCAGGCCCTGGCCCTGCTTGAGCAAGCCGGCTGGCGAGCGCAGGGTGACAGCCTGGTGGACAGCCAAGGCACGCCGTTGGCGTTCACCTTTCTCAATGGCCAGGCGGGCATGGAGCGCCTGCTCCTGCCGTGGAAGCGCAACCTGGCGCAAATCGGCATCACCCTGAACATCCGCAACGTCGACTCGGCCCAGTACGTCAACCGCCTGATGGCGCGCGATTACGACATGATCGTCACCGGCTACCCGGTCACCCTGTCGCCCGGCGCCGAGCTGTACAACTACTTTGGCTCGGCAGCGGCCCATGACCCTGGTTCGAACAACCTGATGGTGTTGCAGGACCCTGCCGTGGACAAGCTGGTCGACGGCCTGGTGCGCGCCGTCAGCCAGGCCGACATGCTGCGGCATGCCCGCGCCCTGGACCGGGTGCTGCAGTGGAATTACTACTGGATCCCCAACTATTACCCGCCGGGCAGCTCCACCGTGTGGTGGAACCGCTTCGGCCGGCCCAAGGTCCAGGCTGCCTATGACGAAGGCCTGGACACCTGGTGGGAGGTCAGCCCCAGCGCGCTGAGCGACGCGCAGATGGCCGAGCGCCTGAAGGCTTCGCCATGACCACTTACATCCTGCGCCGGCTGTTGCTGATCATCCCGACCCTGCTGGCGATCCTGCTGGTCAACTTCGCCATCGTGCAGGCAGCGCCGGGCGGCCCTGTGGAACAGGCGGTGGCGCGCCTGCAAGGCCTTGGCACCGGCGCGCCTGCTGCGCGGGCCGAGCTGGTGCATGGTGAATCCCGCGCCAGCCGCGGTCTGGACCCGAAACTGATCGAAGAGATCAAGCGCCAGTATGGCTTCGACAAGAGCGCCCCCGAGCGCTTGTGGCTGATGCTTGGCCAATACGCCCGGCTGGACTTTGGCAACAGCTTCTTCCGCGGCGCCAAGGTCACCGAGCTGATCCTCGACAAGCTGCCGGTTACCCTGTCGCTGGGCTTGTGGGCCACACTGATCACCTACCTGGTCTCGATCCCGCTGGGCATCCGCAAGGCGGTACGCCATGGCAGCCGCTTCGATGCCTGGAGCAGCGCGCTGATCGTGGTCGGCTATGCCCTGCCCTCGTTCCTGTTCGCCCTGCTGCTGATCGTGCTGTTCGCCGGCGGTACCTCGTTCAACTGGTTCCCGGTGCGCGGCCTGGTCTCGGACAACTTCGACGAACTCAGCCTGCTGGGCCAGGTGGCAGACTACTTCTGGCACCTGGTGCTGCCGGTCGGCGCACTGGTCATCGGCGGCTTCGTCACCCTGACCCTGCTGACCAAGAACGCCTTCCTCGACGAGATTTCCCGGCAATACGTGGTCACCGCCCGCGCCAAAGGCCTGAGCGAGCGCCGGGTGCTGTATGGCCACGTGCTGCGCAACGCCATGCTGCTGGTGGTGGCCGGGTTGCCGCAGGCGTTGATCACGGTGTTCTTCGCCGGCTCGTTGCTGATCGAGGTGATCTTCTCGCTCGATGGCCTGGGCCGCATGAGCTATGAGGCGGCGGTATCGCGGGATTACCCGGTGGTGTTCGGCACGCTGTTCATCTTCACCCTGGCGGGCCTGTTGATCCGCCTGATCGGTGACCTGTCGTATACCTTGCTCGACCCGCGCATCGACTTCGACACGAGGGCGCACTGATGCTTTCGCCCGTATCGCGCCGTCGTCTGCAACGCTTTCGCCGCAACCGCCTTGGCTGGGTGTCGCTGTGGCTGTTCGCCTGCCTTCTGCTGCTGAGCCTGGGTGCTGAACTGGTGGCCAACGACAAGCCGTTGCTGCTGGGTTACAAGGGCGAGCTGTACGTGCCGGCGCTCAAGCGCTACACCGAGCAGCAGTTCGGCGGCCAGCTGCCGTTCCAGCCGGATTACCGTAGCGCCTACGTGCGCCAGCTGATCGCCGGCCAGGGCGGCTGGATGCTGTTTGCGCCCATCCCGTTCAGTGCCGATACGCCCAACTATGACTTGCAGGTGCCCACACCCAGCCCGCCGAGCGCCAGCAACTGGCTGGGCACCGACGACCAGGGCCGCGACGTGCTGGCCCGCGTGTTGTATGGCACCCGGGTATCGTTGCTGTTCGCCTTTGCCCTGACCCTGGTCAGCGTACTCGTCGGTGTGGCGGCCGGCGCCCTGCAGGGCTACCACGGCGGCTGGGTCGATTTGCTTGGTCAGCGCCTGCTGGAGGTATGGTCGGGGCTGCCGGTGCTGTACCTGCTGATCATCCTCAGCGGCTTTGTCGAGCCAGACTTCTGGTGGTTGCTGGGGATCATGGCGCTGTTTTCCTGGCTGACCCTGGTCGATGTGGTGCGCGCCGAGTTCCTGCGCGGGCGCAACCTGGAATATGTGAAGGCGGCGAGGGCCCTGGGTTTGCCGGACAGCCAGGTGATGCTGCGGCATATCCTGCCCAATGCGATGAACGCCACGCTCACCTATGTACCGTTCATGTTGACCGGCGCGATCACGACCCTGACCGCACTGGATTTCCTCGGTTTCGGCATGCCGGCCGGGAGCGCTTCGCTGGGTGAGCTGGTGACCCAGGGCAAACAGCACCTGGAGGCGCCGTGGCTGGGCTTTACCGCGTTCTTTGCACTGGCGGTGATCCTGTCGCTGCTGGTGTTTATCGGCGATGCCTTGCGCGAGGCGTTCGACCCCAGAGGATAGGTGTTCAGGACTTTTACCCATGCACGACAACGACAGCCTCAAGGACTACCCCCAGGTACGGCAGCTGGCGATCCGCTCACTGTTCGAGATCATCGAGCAGTCCAGCGAAGGCACGGTGATCGTCGACCGCCAGGCGCGCATTGTCTGGATGAACGAACGCTATGCCCGGCGTTTCGGCCTGGCCGATGCCGCCGGCGCCATCGGCCAGCCGTGCGAGGCAGTGATACCGGGCAGCCTGATGCGCGATGTGGTGAACAACGGCCGGCCGATCCTGCTGGACATGCTCGATACCCCCAACGAGCCACTGGTGGTCATGCGCCTGCCCATCCACGATGACCAGGGCGCGCTGATCGGCGCTATCGGCTTTGCCCTGTTCGATCAACTGCGCAGCTTGTCGCCCCTGCTCAAACGCTACGCCAGCATGCAGCAGGAGCTGGCCTCGACCCGCTCGCAGCTACGCGCCCGCCAGGCCAAATACAGCTTCGCCCAGTTCGTCGGTAGCAGCGCCGCCAGCCTGGAGGCCAAGCGCCGCGCCCGGCGTGGCGCAAGCAGTGATTCACCGGTGCTGCTGCTGGGTGAAACCGGCACCGGCAAGGAGCTGCTGGCCCACGCCATCCACGCGGCGTCGGCACGGGCGCACAAGGCCTTTGTCAGCATCAACAGCGCAGCGATCCCTGAAACGCTGCTGGAAGCCGAATTCTTCGGTACCGCCCCCGGCGCCTTCACCGGCGCCGACCGCAAGGGCCGCAGTGGCAAGCTGCAACTGGCCGAAGGCGGCACGCTGTTTCTCGACGAGATCGGTGACATGCCGCTGGCCCTGCAGAGCAAGCTGTTGCGTGTGCTGCAGGAAAAGGAATACGAACCGGTTGGTTCCAACCAGATGCTGCGCAGCGACGTGCGCATCATCGCCGCCACCTCGATCGACCTGCAGGCCGCCATCGCCCGCGGCGCGTTCCGTGCCGACCTGTATTACCGGCTCAACGTGCTACCGATCGAGGTGCCACCGCTGCGACAACGGCTGGAGGACCTGCCGGCGCTGTGCGAGGCCATCCTCAGCGAACTGGGCAGCCAGTACGAGCTGGAGCCTGAAGCGCAACAGCTGCTGGCGCGGCATGCCTGGCCGGGAAATATCCGCGAGTTGCGCAATGTGCTGGAGCGGGCCGCCTTGCTGGCGGATCAGCCACGGCTCGGGGCTGCCGACCTGCGTACGGCCTTGGGGCCGTCGAGCCCGCTGGCGGAGGCGCCGGTACGCCAGAGCTATCGCGAGGCGTGTGCGGCGTTCGAGCGCAAGCTGATTGCCGGGGCATTGGCCGAGCATGAAGGAAATGTGCCAGAGGCTGCAGCAGCGTTGGGGCTGGGGCGGTCGACGTTGTACAAGAAGATGGTGGCGCTCGGTCTCTGATTGGAGACTACTGTTTCAATTTTGAGACTCCGCCAGGGCTGCGCCCTCACCCGCCGGCGATGGGCTGCACGGCAGCCCACTACAGTCTCAAAATGTAGACAACACTTTCAGTGCAAAACAAATAATCCATGAAAATCATATAGTTAACTGTTTGGCACGATTTCCGCTATCTCCTGCATACCGATAACAACAAGACTCACCCAGGAGACCCACCCCGATGACCGTGCTCATCGCCCTCGCCGCCTTGGCCCTGCTGATGCTGGCTGCCTACCGTGGCTACAGCGTGATCCTCTTCGCCCCCATCGCCGCCCTCGGTGCCGTGCTGCTCACCGACCCTTCTGCCGTGGCCCCCGCCTTTACCGGGGTGTTCATGGAGAAAATGGTCGGTTTCATCAAACTCTACTTCCCGGTGTTCCTGCTGGGGGCGGTGTTCGGCAAGCTGATCGAGCTGTCGGGCTTCTCCCGCTCGATCGTCGCCGCGGCCATCCGCGTGCTCGGCACCCGCCAGGCGATGCTGGTGATCGTGCTGGTCTGCGCCCTGCTCACCTACGGCGGCGTTTCGCTGTTCGTGGTGGTGTTCGCGGTGTACCCATTCGCCGCCGAGATGTTCCGCCAGAGCAACATCCCCAAGCGGCTGATTCCGGCCACCATCGCCCTCGGCGCGTTCTCGTTCACCATGGACGCCCTGCCCGGCACCCCGCAGATCCAGAACATCATCCCCAGCACCTTCTTCAACACCACCGCCTGGGCCGCGCCCTGGCTGGGCCTGATCGGCACGCTGTTCGTGTTCTGTGCGGGCATGGCCTACCTGCAGCGCCAGCGCAACAAGGCGCAACGTGCCGGTGAAGGCTACGGCAGCGACCTGCGCAACGAACCGGAAACCGCCGCCGACCTGGCCTTGCCCAACCCTTGGCTGGCCCTTTCGCCGCTGCTGCTGGTAGGGGTGATGAACCTGCTGTTCACCCACTGGATCCCGCAGTGGTACGGCTCCAGCCACAGCCTGCAACTGCCTGGCATGAGCGCGCCGGTGCAAAGCGACGTGGCCAAGCTGACGGCCATCTGGGCGGTGCAGGCGGCCTTGCTGGTGGGCATCCTGATGGTGCTGGTGTGTGCCTTCGGCGCCATTCGCACCCGCCTGGCCGAAGGCAGCAAAAGTGCCGTGGCCGGGGCCTTGCTGGCGGCCATGAACACCGCCTCGGAATATGGTTTTGGCGCGGTGATCGCCTCGCTGCCGGGCTTCCTGGTGCTGGCCGACGCCCTGCGCGGCATCCCCAACCCGCTGGTCAACGAGGCCATCACCGTGACCTTGCTGGCCGGGATCACCGGGTCTGCCTCGGGCGGCATGAGCATCGCCCTGGCGGCCATGGGCGACAGCTTCATCGCCGCGGCCAATGCCGCCAACATTCCGCTGGAAGTGCTGCACCGGGTAGCGGCCATGGCCAGCGGCGGCATGGACACCCTGCCGCACAATGGCGCAGTCATCACCTTGCTGGCGGTCACCGGGCTGACCCACCGCGAGGCTTACAAGGATATTTTCGGTATTACCCTGATCAAGACCCTGGCGGTGTTCGTGGTCATCACCACGTTCTACGCCACCGGTATCGTCTAAGGAGCATTGCATGACCCTCAACGGCAAGACTGCACTCGTGACCGGTTCGACCAGCGGCATCGGCCTGGGCATTGCCCAGGTGCTGGCCCGCGCGGGCGCCAACATCGTGCTCAATGGCTTTGGCGACCCGGCAGCGGCGATGGCCGAGATCGCCCGGCATGGGGTGAAGGTGGTCCATCATCCGGCCGACCTGTCGGACGTGGCCCAGATCGAGGCCCTTTTCGCCCAGGCCGAGCAGGCATTCGGTGGCGTCGACATCCTGGTCAACAACGCCGGGATCCAGCATGTGGCGCCGGTGGAGCAGTTTCCGCCAGAAAGCTGGGACAAGATCATCGCCCTCAACCTGTCAGCCGTGTTTCACGGTACGCGCCTGGCCTTGCCTGGCATGCGCACGCGCAATTGGGGACGCATCATCAACATCGCTTCGGTGCATGGCCTGGTCGGCTCGACCGGCAAGGCGGCCTATGTGGCGGCCAAGCATGGGGTGGTCGGCCTGACCAAGGTGGTGGGCCTGGAAACTGCCACCAGCAACGTTACCTGCAATGCCATCTGCCCAGGCTGGGTGCTGACCCCGCTGGTGCAGAAGCAGATCGACGATCGTGCGGCCAACGCTGGTGATCCGCTGCAGGCGCAACATGATCTGCTGGCTGAAAAGCAACCCTCACTGGCCTTCGTTACACCCGAGCACCTGGGCGAGCTGGTACTATTCCTGTGCAGCGAGGCCGCAAGCCAGGTTCGCGGCGCCGCCTGGAACGTCGATGGTGGCTGGTTGGCCCAGTGAGGGTCGGCCTGGTCCTGGCGGTGGCCTGGCATTCGTCTATCTGCAAGGAGGCCCTATGCGCCCAACCCCGATGACCGCGATCCTGGCCCTGACCCTGGCGGTTGCCACGCAGGCGTCAGCTGCCAGCCTGAAGGATGTCGCGCCCTACCCCGAGGCGGAAAAAGGCTTCACCCGGCAAGTCATTCACCTGCCGGCCCAGGCCGATGAATCGGCCTACCAACTGGAAATCCTCGCCGGCAAGACCCTGACGGTGGGCTGCAACCGCCAACGCCTGGGCGGCAGCCTGGAGGAACGTACCCTGGAAGGCTGGGGTTACAGCTACTATCGCCTGGACAAGGTCAGCGGCCCGGCCAGCACACTGATGGCCTGCCCGGATGGCAAGAAGACCGAGGCCTTCGTGCCGGTGGTCGGTGAAGGCTTCATGCTGCGCTACAACAGCAAGCTGCCGGTGGTGGTGTATGTGCCCAAGGATGTCGAAGTGCGCTACCGCATCTGGAGCGCATCGCAGGACGTGCAAAAGGCTAAAGTAGAGTAGACACCGTTGCTTGTCGGAGCGGCCTTGCGCAGCCCATCGCGACGCAAGGCCACCCCTACAGGTTCAGGCCACATCGGGTAGTAGCAGGAGGTACGGCATGAACGATGTGCTCTGGCGCCCCTCCACGGCGCAGATCGCGGCCAGCCGGATGGACGCCTTCCGCCGCTGGGTCAACCTGCGTTACAACCTGCAGCTCGACGACTACCACGCGCTGCACCGCTGGAGCATCGAACAGCGCCCGGCCTTCTGGCAAACCCTCGCCGACTATTTCCACGTTCGCTGGCATACCCCGCCGCGCCAGGTGCTCAGCGAAGGTGCGCAAATGCCCGATGCCCGCTGGTTCACCCAGGCCACACTGAACTTCGCCGAACACCTGCTGCGCCGCCGTGATGACCGCCCGGCCCTGGTCAGCGTGCGTGAAGACGGGCAACGCCAGGTACTGACCCATGCCCAGCTGGCGGCTCAGGTGGGCGGATTGCAAAAAGCCTTCAAGGCAGCCGGCATCGGCCCCGGCGACCGGGTCGCGGCGATCATGCCCAATACCTGGCAAACCCTGGTCGCCATGCTCGCCTGCACAGGCCTCGGCGCCGTCTGGTCCAGCTCGTCGCCCGAGTTCGGTGTACACGGCATCATCGACCGCTTCGGCCAGATCGAACCCAGGCTGCTGATCGCCTGTGCCGGTTACCAGTACGCCGGCAAGGACCTCGACCAGGTAGACAAGGTCAACCAGGTATGTGCGCAATTGCCCGGGCTGCAACAGCTGATCGTGGTCCCCCATACCCGCAGCGGTACGCGTGGCGACGAGTTCCAGGCTGCCAACGTCAGCTTGTGGGACGAGTACTTCCAGCCTGGCGGCGAACCCTGCTTCACCCCGCTGCCGTTCGATCATCCGCTGTACATCCTGTATTCCAGCGGCACCACCGGCGCGCCCAAGTGCATCGTCCACCGCGCAGGCGGGGTGTTGTTGCAGCACCTCAAGGAACACGGCCTGCACAACGACCTGAAGGCCGATGATGTGCTGTTCTACTACACCACCTGCGGCTGGATGATGTGGAACTGGCTGGCCAGCGGCCTGGCCGTGGGTGCAACGCTGGTGCTGTATGACGGTTCGCCCTTTCACCCGGGCCCCGAACGGCTGCTAGACCTGATCGACGCCGAGGGCATCCAGGCCTTCGGTACCAGTGCCAAGTACCTGGCGGCGCTTGAACAGGCGGGCCTGGAACCGGCGGCCAGCCATCGCCTGACCAGTTTGCGGCTGTTGCTCTCCACCGGTTCGCCGCTGTCGCCACACAGCTATGACTACGTGTACCGCAAGATCAAGGCCGACCTGTGCCTGGCATCGATGTCCGGCGGTACCGATATCGTTTCCTGCTTCGTGCTCGGCAACCCGACCCTGCCGGTGCGCCGTGGCGAGATCCAGTGCAAGGGCCTGGGCATGGCGGTGGAAGTGTGGAACGAGCACGGCCGGCCGGTGCTGGAGGAAAAAGGTGAACTGGTGTGCACGCACCATTTCCCGTCGATGCCGTTGGGGTTCTGGCATGATCCGGACGGCAGCCGTTACCACGACGCCTATTTCAGCCAGTTCCCCGGGGTATGGGCCCAGGGCGACTACGCTGAACAGCGCGCCGACGGTGGGCTGGTGATCCATGGCCGCTCCGATGCCGTGCTCAACCCGGGTGGCGTGCGCATTGGCACGGCGGAGATCTACCGCCAGGTGGAAAAGGTCGAGCAGGTACTGGAAAGCGTGGCCATCGGCCAGGACTGGAACGGCGATGTGCGGGTGGTGCTGTTCGTGCGCCTGCGTGACGGCCTGCAGCTGGACGATGCCCTGCGCCAGCAGATCCGCCAGGTCATCCGCCAGTACACCACGCCGCGCCACGTGCCGGCGGTGATCGCCCAGGTCGATGATATCCCGCGTACCATCAGCGGCAAGGTGGTGGAACTGGCAGTGCGCAATGTGGTGCATGGCCGGCCGGTGAAGAACACCGATGCCCTGGCCAACCCCGAGGCGCTGGAGCAGTTCCGGGATCGGGAGGAGTTGAAAACCTGACCCATGTCGCCGCTCCTGCACGGACGCGTAATCGCCTCAGCACAATACTTTGAGGCATAATACGCACCTTTTTCGCCCCCGAAGCACAGGTACTCCATGAAAGCCCAAGCCCGCCACATCCTGGTCAGGACCGCTGACGAAGCCGAAAAGCTCAAGCAGCGCATCGCCAATGGCGAGGCTTTCGACGTGCTCGCAAGAAAGTTCTCCACCTGCCCTTCGGGCAAGCGTGGCGGTGACCTGGGCGAGATCCGCCCAGGGCAGATGGTCGGCGCCATCGACCAGGTGATCTTCAAGAAGCCCCTGCGCGTGGTGCACGGGCCGATCAAGAGCAAGTTCGGCTACCATCTGGTGCAGACGTTCTACCGCGACTGATCCCAGTAGCCCTTTGCCACCTGACATTTTTGCCAGTTGTGGCCATGACGCACTCCTCTATACAACTCCGGTAACCCTGCGGGCCACGTGTGGCGCGCAGGACTTCCTGGAGAATGGAGGCTTTCTGATGCGTCTACGCCTGATGCTGACCCTGGGCTCGCTACCCCTGCTGGGCATGGCTCTTCCCGTCGCACAAGCAGCTTGCACCTTCACACCCGGCCCGGGTAACGACACTTACACCTGTGACAGCGGTACCGCGCCCTCGCTGGTGGATACCGGCGGCGACAACCGCCTGGTGTTCCTTGCAAACGGTAGTGGCGCGATTACCGGCAACGTCACCTTCGGTGCGGGCAGGGACAGTATCGACATGGCCTCCGGCAGCATCGGCAGCAACGCCAACCCAGGCTCAGGCACCGAAGGCAACGTCGACCAAGGCTCGGGCAGCGACGACTTTGCCATGAGCGATGGCGTCATCAAGGGCAACCTCAACCAGGGCGATGGCCTGGACACCTTTGATATGAAAGGCGGCTGGATCAAGGGCACATTCGATAGCGGCGACTATGCCAAAATGGACGGCGGACGCATCGGCAACGTCAACATGCGCCTGGACCAGAATACTTTCATCATGCGCGGCGGCAGTGTCGACAAAAACGTGATCACTGCCTTTGACAAGGACTACGTGGAAATCTTCGACGGCACCATCGGCAGCAATATCAGTGTCAGCGGTGGCGATGACCGGGTGCTGGTGCATGGCGGCCAGGTAGGCGGCGATGTGCTGCTAAGCACTGGCAATGACCACTTCATCTGGGACGGTGGCCAGATAGGCGGGCGAGTCGATGCGGGTCCGGGTGATGACGCGGCACTGCTCAAAGGGCTGAAACCCGAGGTGCTGGCCATTGTTCTGGACGGCGGTGAGGGTAACGACAGCCTGACCTTTGACGCCAGCCAGGCAGTTGGCGGCGCCCGCTATGTCAACTGGGAGCTCATGGCGTTGAACAACGGCAGCCAGCTCGCACTCGATGACACGCTGGTGCTAGGGGATACCAACAGCACCACCGGCAGCTTCACCATCGACGCCAGCAGTACCATCAGGTCACGCCAGGGCATAATCGCTGCCTTTGGCCCGGGCCAGCGCGTTACGCTGAACAATGCGGGCACCATCGATCTGGGCAGCGGTAATGACGCTCAAGGCCGGCTGACCGTCCAGGGCGACTACACCGGCAACAACGGCACCCTGCGCCTGAACAGCGTGCTGGCCGGCGACGGCGCTGCCTCCGATCGTCTGGTGGTCAGCCGTGGTGCGATTGGCGGCTCTACCCAGTTACTCATCAACAACCTCGATGGCGCCGGTGCAACAACCGCGCAGAACGGCATTCAAGTCGTTGAAGCGCGTGACGGCGCGGTCAGCACGGCCACCGCATTTGTCCAGACCCAGACCCTTTCAGCCGGCGCCTACGACTACCGGTTGTTCAAGGGCGGCGTGACTGCAGGCAGTGAAAACAGCTGGTACCTGCGCTCCACCCTGGTTGCGCCACCCGCTCCGGCCCCTGCGCCGGAACCGGGCGAGCCAGTGGTGATCGCACCCGCCGCTACCCCGCCTGTCGCGGCCCCGGCGCCGGGCCAGGTCGACCTGCCAGCACCGGTGCCAGGCGAAAGCCTGCCGCTGTATCGTCCGGAAGTTGCGGTGTATGCCGCAGCGCCACGGGGCGCCGCGATCATCGCCCGCCAGGCACTGGGCACGTTCCACCAGCGTCAGGGCGACCAGCAGCTGCTGCAGGGTGACGGTGCCCTGCCTGCCAGTTGGGGCCAGGCCTATGGCGGCGCGCTACGTCAGCAATGGAGCGGCACGGTCAGCCCGAGCCTGGATGGCGACCTGTACGGCTTCAAGGTGGGCCAGGACCTGTATGCCAGGGTTGGCGACAGTGGTTATCGCCAGCACATCGGTATCTACGTCAGCCATGGCCGTCTGGACGCCGACGTCAAAGGCTTCGCCTTGGCCGTCCAGGACCGCAGCGTGGGCGACCTGAAACTCGATGGCGACAGCGTGGGCACTTACTGGACGCTGATCGGGCCACGAGGCCAATACCTGGATGCGGTGCTGCAGTACACCCATCTCGATGGCCGAGCCCGCTCTGACCGTGGTGACCAGTTGAACATCGACGGCCACGCCTGGACCGCCTCGCTGGAGTCCGGCTACCCCATCGCCCTGTCCGACCGCTGGGTTCTGGAGCCGCAGGCTCAGTTGATCGCGCAAAAAGTCTCGCTCGACAGCGCCAGCGATAGCGCCTCGCACATCAACCACGACGCCCAGGTCGAGCTGACCGGCCGGTTGGGCGTTCGGCTCGAAGGGGCCTTCAAAGGCAGCAGCGACCGTCTGTTGCAACCCTATGCGCAAGTCAACCTGTGGCACGGCGATGGTGGCCGCGATACCTTGACCTTCGATGGCGTCGACAAGATCAAGACCGATTACCGCTATACCTCGGTGCAACTTGAAAGCGGCGTGGTAGCACAGGTTGACGAAGCGCTGAGCCTGCATGCTGGCGTGCAGTACACCGCCAACCTGGACAGCCGCCAGCAGGAAGCCAGCGGCGTGAACCTGGGCGTGCGCTGGCAGTTCTAGCGGCGCGCAGCCAACAGGCCGAGGCCTGCGCAGCCCAGCAGCGAGGCGCTGACCCGGTTGAACAGCCGGCGCGGGCCGGGCTGGCTGAACCAGCGCTGCAGGTACGCGCCAAGGCCTGCGTAGATGGCGATGGCGGCCCACTCCAGCAGCAGGAACAATAGCCCCAGCCAGAGAAACTGCTCACTCACCGGCGTGGCACTGCCGACCGAAACGAACTGCGGCAGGAAGGCGGTGAAGATCAGAATCGCCTTGGGGTTGCCGGCTGCCACCCAGAATTCCTGGCGCGCCAGGCGCCAGGTGCCGCGCGGGTAGTCTGCGGCTACCAGCGCCTCGCCCACTGGCGCCCGCCACAGTTGCCAGGCGATATAGAACAGGTACCCCGCCCCGAGCACCTTGATGGCCAGGAACAGGTACTCACTGGTATGCAGCACCACGGCCAGGCCCATGGCAGCCAGGGCAATCATGCCGCTGAAGGCGACGATGCGCCCGCCACCGGCCACGCACGCCGTGCGCAGGCCGTAGCGGCTGGCGTTGTGCAGCGATAGCAGGTTGTTCGGCCCCGGTGCCATGTTCAAGGCAAAGCAGGCGGGGATGAAGAACAGCAGGCTTGAAAGGTCCATTGTCTTTCCTCTGGCGAACAGGCGTCTATTCCGGCGGATACGGGCCTGGCGGTCAAGTTACAGCCAGCGGAAAAAACTGTATGGGTGCGCAGCGCCTGATAAGCTGCCCGCCATACCGAGGACCCCATGATGCCCCGTTCCCATGCCGCGCTGTGGCGCGACCCGGCCCTGCCGCATGTCGAAAGCCGCCGCGCCTGCCATAGCCGGGCCTGCTACAAGGCCCACAGCCACCCGACGTTTTCCATCGGCGCGGTGGATGCTGGCGTCAGTCACTTTACCGGCGCCGGTAACGGGCAGGAACGCCTCGCACCTGGCACGCTGGTCATGATCCCTGCCTGCCGCGTGCATGCCTGCAACCCCGAGCCCGGGCAAGCGTGGAGCTACCAGATGCTGCATGTAGCGGCCGACTGGCTGGCGCGGTTGCGCCAGGAGTCGGCGCTGAACGGTGAAGGCCCCGGTGAACCGGCACGCATCTGTCGCGACCCTGAGGTATACCGACAGTTCTGCGAGCTGAACAGATTGCTGTTTTCCAGCGCCAGCAGTAGCGAAAAAGATGCCGCGCTGGTTGCTTTTCTGGGTGACCTGGATATTGCCGCGCATCCGCCACTGGCGCCGGCACCGGCCCTGACGGCGACCGCGTTGAGTGGGCTGATTGCGCACATCGAAGGCCAGGACCCGGCACAGTTGAGTCTGGCGGTACTGGCCCGGCAGGCCGGGCTTGGGCGCTACCAGCTGATTCGCGCGTTTCGCGCGGCCACCGGGTTTACACCGCATGCCTACCTGCTCAATGCCCGGGTCAACCGTGGGCGCCAATTGTTGGGTGAAGGGCAGGCCCTGGCGGAGGTGGCCTATCGGCTAGGGTTTGCCGACCAAAGCCATTTCCAGCGGGTGTTCAAGGCCCATGTGGGGGTGACACCGGGGCAGTACCGGGGAGGCTGAAGGCCTGCGCGGTCTCTGTAAGCGGCCTGCAATATTGTTCAATACGGCATTTGCGCTGAGGGGCAGAGTCAGGCTTTTCCGCCAGAGCAGTCTCACCCCAATGCAACAGTTCCTGATCGTCGCCCTCGCCCACTTCCTCGCCCTGCTTTCCCCCGGCCCGGACTTCTTCCTGGTCGCGCGCACATCAATCAACAGTGGCTGGCGGGTTGCCAGCGGCGCCTGCCTGGGTATCGCCCTGGCCAATGGCACGTTCATCGCCATGGCCTTCACCGGGCTGTCGGTGCTCCAGGAAGGCAGCCCGCTGTTCAGCACCCTGCAATTGGCCGGTGCCGGCTACCTGCTGTATATCGGTGTGCTGTTCCTGCGCCACGCCGGGCAATCCAGCCTTGGCAGCGTGGCAGGTAACCAGGTCGTTGCAGGCTGGTGGCGCAGCCTGGGCATGGGCTATCTGTCGGGCATCCTCAATCCCAAGAACGGGTTGTTCTATGCCAGCCTGGCCAGCATGGTCAACAGCGCCAGTGTCGGCTGGAAAGCGGCCTGCGCCCTGTGGATGTTCAGCATTGTGCTGCTGTGGGACCTGCTGGTGGCCGTGGCCATCGGCAACCCCTTGGTGTTGCGCCGTTTCGCCCGCAGCCTGCCGTGGCTGGAACGGACCTCGGGGGTCATGCTGGTGGTGCTGGCCATGGCGCTGTTGCTGCACCTGGCGCAGCGCTGAGCAACTGCAGCGTGGCCAGGTCCATGAGGCTGAAATGGCCGTTGGCCCAGCCCCCGGTATCGAGGTGCCAGACATTCCCCAGCTGTTTTGCCTGCAACACCGGCGTGTGACCGACCAGCAAGGCCCGCAAGCCCTTCACGGGCCGGGTATCGCCTTCCTTCAAGCGCCGCCGCGACCACTGGCATACCTCCAGCACCCCGGGGTCGTTATCCAGCTCCAGCCAGGTACGCAATACCTCCCAGTCGGCAAACGGACTGTCGGCATGCAGCAGGCCAACCGGGCCGTTGGCAGTTTCCACTTCCAGGGCGATCGGCAGTTGCTCGAAGCGTTCGACGAAACGCAACTGCTCCCCCGGCGGCAGGTCGAGAAACCAGCCGCCGCCGGCCGCGCGATACATATTCAGGTCGAGCCGCCCACCGCGCAGGCGAGTGATCGCCAAGGCTTCGTGGTTACCCTGCACCGCATGCAGCCACGGTTGCGCCAGCCAGTCCAGCACGGCCTCGCTGTGCGGCCCGCGGTCGACCAGGTCACCGACGCTGAACAGGCGGTCCACCGCCGGGTCGAACCCCACCGCCTCAAGGCATGCCTGCAGGCGCTGGAAGTGACCGTGGATATCGCCCACCGCCAGGTCCCGCCCGCGGGTGTTTGCGGCTACCCGCCGAAACCGGTCCATTGCACTCGTCCTCTGTTGCTGCAGCACGCCCGACCCACTTCTCAAGCAACAGCATGGCACAAGCCGCCCCGGCCGCGCAGGTCGAAGTGCGTTTCGATCACCCAAGAGCCCGGCTCGACGACGGGTTTCCGCGCCTCGCCAAGCCCCCCGCTTTCCTGAAAGAACCCTTCACTGGATCAGACATTGCCGCACAGCGTATGCTCGGCGTTTCGGCCTGCTCCAGGGAGGATGTTTGATGAAGCTGTGTGCCGTGCAACTGGCATCGCTCAAGGGCGATGTGCAGGCGAACCTCGAACGCCACCTGGCCTGCATCAGCCAGGCCGCCGCCCTTGGCGCTGAATTGGTAGTGTTCCCTGAGCTGTCGCTGACCGGCTATGAACCAACCCTGGCGCGTCAGGCCGCCTTGGCTGTCAATGCTGCGCAACTCGACCCGCTGCAGGCCGCCTGTGACCGGCTAGGCGTCACCGTAGCCGTGGGCCTGCCTCTGCCAGCAGCCGAGGGTATCCACATCGGCATGCCGATCTTCAGCCCCGGTGTAGCGCGCCAGGCCTATGCCAAGCAGCGGCTGCATGACGATGAACTGCCCTGGTTCACCCCGGGCGACCAGGCCTTGCTGCTGCAACTGGGGCCGCACCGGATAGCGCCAGCAATCTGTTACGAATCGATGTTCATGGCGCATGCGGCCAGCGCGCGGGAGCAAGGCGCCGACCTTTACCTGGTCAGCGTGGCGAAAACCGCCAAGGGCATCCGCGAGGGCTACGCACACTACCCCGAGGTGGCTCGGGAACTGGGCATGCCGGTGTTGCTGGCCAACTGCGTAGGGCCGGCCGACGCGTTCATCGCTGCCGGCGGTTCGGCGGCCTGGGACAGCCAAGGGCGCCTGCTGGCCAAGCTGGATGATCGCAGTGAAGGGCTGATCGTGCTGGACACCCGCACCGCCAGTGCCGTAGCCGTACCCCTGAGCCGGCACTCGACATGATCCATGTGTTTCTGGCTGCGAATACCTGCGCGCCGTCGGGCCCCACGCACGCCGCGCCCAGCGGCAGTACACCATGGTGGCCGGTTCGCTGCTGACGGTGTTGCTCTGCCTGATCGCCAGCTGGTTTTGAGGCGCTACAGGTCCAGTGCCAGGCTTTGCCGCCCCTCCAGCGCCAACAGGTACTGCTTGGCCGCCAGGCCGCCGGCAAAGCCGGTCAGGCTGCCCGAGGCGCCGATCACACGGTGGCACGGGGCGATGATCGAGATCGGATTGCGGCCATTGGCAGCACCTACCGCACGCACCGCGGCAGGGTTGCCGATGTGCCGGGCAATGTCGCTGTAGCTGCGCGTTTCACCAAAGGGTATCGCCAGCAGCGCGGCCCATACCTGGCGCTGGAACTCGGTGCCGGCAAAATCCAGCGCCAGGTCGAAACGCTGACGCTTGCCGGCAAAGTACTCGCCGAGCTGGCGGGCGGTTTCCAGCAATACCGGGCACTGGTCGTCGCGGTGCAGGGCGCCAAGGCGCACGCGGTTTTCCCGCTCCGTTTCCCACAATACGGCTGCCAGGCACTCGCCACGGGCCACCAGGGTCAAGGTGCCGACGGGGGACTGCATGAAGGTGAATGCGCTGGACATTTCGGGCTCCTGCCAGGTTGCGATGAGCTCACTGTACGCACCCACCGCCATGCCTGCATCCGCTTTCTTGCTCAGGCAATCGCGCAATCGGCAATGCGTCGCGCCTGGACGAGATCGACCTTGGGGATCAGCTTGGCTGGAATGCGCCTCAGTTCAGCTGAGGCCCTGGCGGATGCGCTTCTTGTCGATCTTGCCGACGCTGGTCTTGGGAAGCTCCGGCACACAGCGCAACTGCCGCGGTATTGCCCATTTGTTGAGCTGCCCCTGGTCGACAAATGGCTGCAGGTGCCCGGCCAGTGTCGGCTGGTCAAACTGCATGCCGTCACGACACACCACCAACGCCAGCGGTTGCTCACCCCAGTGCGGGTCCGGGATGCCGATCACTGCCACCGAAGCGACACACGGATGCTGGCTGATGAGGTTCTCCAGGGCCACCGAACTGACCCATTCACCGCCGGTCTTGATCACATCCTTGATCCGGTCGCGAATGCGCACCACCCCAGCTGCGTCGATGCAGGCCAGGTCACCGGTGTGCATCCAGCCGCCCAGCCACAAGGCGGCGCCCTGCTCCGGTTCGTGGAGGTAGCCCTGGGTCAGCCATGGCGCGCGCACCACGATTTCCCCCAGGCTTTCGCCGTCGTGTGGCACCTCCCTGCCCTCGCTGTCGACGATGCGCAGGTCGACCAGGGCAATCGGCACGCCGGCGTCGATACGCAGCGGCAGCTGTTGTGCCATGGGCAGTGCCAGCAGCTCGGCACTGAGGTGGGTGATGCTGAGCAGCGGGCAGCTTTCCGACATGCCGTAGCCACAGTGCACGCTGATGCCGCGTGCGCTGGCGCGCTGCGCCAGGCCCAAGGTCAGTGCGCTGCCACCCAGCAGCATCTTCCAGCCGCTCAGGTCGGAACGTCGCCCTTCGTCGCTGTCGAGCATCATCTGCAGCACCGTGGGCACGCAATGAGAAAACGTCACGCCCTCGTCGCGGTACAGGCGCACCAGCCGGTTGGGCTCGTAACGCCCAGGGTAGACCTGCTTGATACCCAGCGCCGTGGCCACATAGGGTATGCCCCAGGCATGCACGTGGAACATCGGCGTGATGGGCATGTACACGTCGCCACTGCGCAGCAGCGGCAGCTCGCCGCAGGCCGCCAGGGTGCCCTGCTCGACCAGGGTATGCAGCACCAGTTGCCGGTGGCTGAAATACACCCCCTTGGGGTTGCCGGTGGTCCCGCTGGTATAGAACAGCGTGGCCAGCGAATGCTCGTCGAAATCGGCAAACTCGAACTGCGGCTCGGCAGCTGCCAACAACCCTTCGTACTCACCCAGCAGCGGTACGCCCTGCGCTTCGCGGTCACCGTCGCTGAGGCGGATGAAGCCCTCGACCGTCGGCAGGTCCTCTCTCAACTGCGCCATCAATGGCAGGAAGTCGTCGTGCACCAGTACCAGGCGGTCTTCGGCATGGTTCATGGTGTAGCGCACTTGCTCGGTGGAAAGCCGTACGTTCACCGTGTGCAATACCGCGCCCAGCATCGGTACGGCAAAAAAGCACTCCAGCGCACGGTGGCTGTCCCAGTCGAGCAAGGCCACGGTGTCGCCTGGCTTGACCCCGGCGGCGGTCAGTACATTGGCCAGCCGCTGGATGCGTTCGAGCAGCGTGGTGTAGCTGAAGCGCAGCTTGTCGGCGTAGACGATTTCCTGGTTGGGCTGGTAGCGCACGCCCGACAGCAGCAGGCGCTTGATCAGCAGCGGATAGGCGTAGGCCTGCTCTGCCGCAGGCATGATGCGAGTGGTGATCATGTCGGCGGCCTTCACAGTTGCCCGGCCTCGAGCAGGTACAGGCTGTCGCTACCGGCCCTCACACTGGCGCTCAGCGAATGAATGCGTGGCAGCAGGCGGGCAAAGTAGAAACGCGCGGTGCCCAGCTTGCTCAGGTGGAACGGCTCGGGAGCCGCATGACACTGGCAAACCACGGCCATGCGTGCCCACAGGTAGGCGTAGAAGGTGTAGCCAAACACCTGCAGGTACTCCACAGCCGCCGCGCCCAGCTCACGCGGGTTGCCCTGGGCCCGATCGAGCAACCAGGCGGTCAGCTCGTCTAGGTTGCGCACGGCAGCCAGCAGCGGCGCGCCGAACTCGGCGCACGCCGCGGGCAGCGTCTCGACAAAGGCAGTAATTTCGTCGGACACGCTGCGATAGGCCTGGCCGCCATCGGCAAACAGTTTACGCCCCACCAGGTCGAGGGCCTGGATGCCATTGGTGCCTTCGTAGATCTGGGTAATGCGGCAGTCGCGGATCAACTGCTCCTGGCCCCATTCGCGGATATAGCCATGACCGCCCAGCACCTGCTGGCCGTGCACGGTGGTTTCCAGCCCCATGTCGGTGAGGAAGGCCTTGGCCACTGGCGTGAGCAATGCCACCTTGGCCTCGGCCTGGGCGCGTGCGACCGGGGCCTCGCTGTATTTGGCCAGGTCCAGCTGCAGTGCCACATAGGTAGAGAAGGCCCGCCCGCCTTCGTTCAGCGCTTTCATGGTCAGCAGCATGCGCCGCACATCCGGGTGGACGACGATCGGGTCAGCGGCTTGCCCCGGCGCTTCGGCCCCCGTCGGCGCACGGCCCTGCTGGCGATCACGGGCATAGGCAATGGCGCCCTGGTAGGAGCGTTCACCCAGGGCCAGGCCCTGGATACCTACGCCAAGGCGCTCGTAGTTCATCATGGTGAACATCGCGTTGAGGCCCTTGTTCGGCTCACCGACCAGGTAGCCGATTGCACCGTCGAAGTTCATCACGCAGGTGGCCGAGGCCTTGATGCCCATCTTGTGCTCGATCGACCCGCAACTCACCGCATTGGCCTCGCCCAGCACGCCATCGGCGTCAACCAGCACCTTGGGCACCAGGAACAGCGAGATGCCCTTGGGTCCTGCTGGCGCATCCGGCAGCCGCGCCAGCACTAGGTGGATGATGTTCTCGGTCAGGTCCTGCTCACCGCCAGTGATGAAGATCTTGGTCCCGCTGATGCGGTAGCGGCCATCGGCAACCGGCTCGGCGCGGGTGCGAATCAGGCCCAGGTCGGTGCCAGCGTGCGGCTCGGTCAGGCACATCGAACCGGTCCAGCGCCCTTGGTACATGGGCGGCAGGTACAGCGCCTTCAACGGCTCGCTGGCATGGTTGAGCAGCGCCAGGCAGGCCCCGGCGGTCAGCATCGGATACAAACCAAACGACAGGTTGGCGGCATTGAGCATTTCTTCGAGCTGGGCACCGATCACTTTCGGCATGCCCATGCCACCATATTCCGGGGCACCGGCCACGCCCACCCAGCCATCGGCGGCAAATGCCCGGTAGGCGTCGGCGAAACCCGCAGGGGTATGCACCTGCCCGGCGTCCCAGCGGCAGCCTTGCTCGTCGCCACTGCGGTTGAGCGGCGCCACCACCTCGGCAATCAGCCGGCCGGCCTGTTCGAGCACGGCCCGGGCCGTGTTGCCATCGACCTGCTCGGCCAGGGCGGGGGTTTGCGCCCACCAGGTCGGGATATCGAACACTTCGTTGAGCAGAAAATCCATGTCGCGCAGCGGCGGAAGGTAATCAGACATGAGGCGAGCACTCGGTTTCTTGGGTTTGTGGAAGCGGCGTGGCCTGGGCCTCGGCAGGCACCGCAGCGGCCTGACCACGCAAGAGGAAATGCGATAGCGCGGGGATCAGCACCAGCGCGCCAAGCATGTTCCACAGGAACATGAAGGTCAGCAGCAGGCCCATGTCGGCCTGGAACTTGATTGGCGACCAGGCCCAGCCAACCACCCCGGCGGCCAGGGTGATGCCGACCAGCCCCACCACCCGGCCAGTGAAGGCCACGGCTTTCTGGTAGGCCTGGGCCAGGCTCAGCCCGGTGCGCTGGTAGTGCAGTTGCACGCTGAGCAGGTACAGCGCGTAGTCCACGCCGATACCCACGCCAAGGGCGATCACCGGCAACGTGGCAACCTTGACGCCGATGCCCATGGCCACCATCAGCGCTTCGCACAGCACCGAGGTGAGCATCAGCGGCAGGATCGCGACCAACGTGGCGCGCCAGCTGCGGAAGGTGAACAGGCAGAACAGCGTGACCGCCAGGTATACCAGTAACAGCATGCGATGGTTGGCCTCGCGCACCACCACGTTGGTGGCGGCCTCGATGCCGGCGCTGCCGGCAGCCAGCAGGAACTGCTGTTCGGCGTTGCTGTTGGCCCGGGCAAAACGTTCTGCCACGGCGGCCACCTGGGCCAGGGTGTCGGCGCGATGGTCCTTCAGGTAGGCGATTACCGGCATCAGCGAGCAGTCGTTGTTGAACAGCTCGGGGGCGTTGACCGAGGCCTGCTGGGCGGCGTAGTTGAGCACGTCCTGGTTGCGCTGCAGGCTGTTCAGGCGCGGGTTGCCTTCGTAGGTGCCGGCGGTGATCTGGCGCACGGCATTGGCCAGCGACACGGTGGCCTGCACACCCGGCAATTGTTGCAGTTCCCAGGCCAGGCGGTCGGCCAGGACCAGCGTCTGGTATTGCAGGCAGCCTTCCGGTGCGGTCTTGACCATGACCGCGAAGGTATCGCTGGACAACGCGTAGTGCCGGGTGATGTAGGCGTTGTCGAGGTTGTAGCGAGAGTCGGCGCGCAGTTCGGGGGCACCGCTGTCGAGGTCGCCGATTTTCAACTGCAGGCTGCCCCAGATGCCAAGGCCGCACAGAGCCAGGGCCACCAGCAGTGCGGCGCTGGCCCATTTGCGTTCGGTAGAGCGGTCGAGCAGGTCCCACAGCCGGCCGAAACCGCGGTGCTGCGCTGCGCGGGCGTCGATGTACAGGGCCCGCTCGGCAGCCTTGCGACCAACACCTACATAGGACAGCGCCACCGGCATCAGCAGCAGCGAAGTGAAGATCAGCACCGCCACGCCGATGCTGGCGGTGATGGCCAGGTCCTGGATAACCGGGATGTCGATCAGCATCAGCACGGCAAAGCCCACCGCATCGGCCAGCAACGCAGTCACCCCGGCCACGAACAGGCGGCGGAAGGTATAGCGCGCGGCCACCTGGCGGTGGGTGCCACGGCCGATGTCCTGAAGGATGCCGTTCATCTTCTGCGCCGCGTGGGATACTCCGATGGCGAAGATCAGGAACGGCACCAGGATCGAATACGGGTCGATGGCGTAGCCCAGCCAGGCGACGATGCCCAGTTGCCACACCACCGCAGTCAGCGAACACAGCACCACCAGCAGGGTGCTGCGCACGCAACGGGTGTAGCAATAGATGACCAGCAGGCTGGTCAGCACTGCCAGGGCGAAGAACGCCATCACCTGGATCAGCCCGTCGATCAGGTCCCCCATCAGCTTGGCGAAGCCGATCACATGGATGCGGTACTGGCCGCTGGCCTGGTACTGGCTGCGCAGTTGTTCGAGCTTCTGCGAGAAGGCGTGGTAGTCGAGGCCTTTGCCGGTAGCCGAATCCTGGTCGAGCAGCGGCACGACCAGCATGCTCGACTTGAAGTCGCGCGCCACCAGGCTGCCGACAATGTTGGCGCGCTCGATGTTCTGCCGCAGCTGCTCGATGTCACCCGCAGCGCCCTGGTAGCCGTCGGGCATTACCGGGCCACCCTGGAAGCCCTCCTCGGTCACCTCGGTCCAGCGCACCGCCGGGCTCCACAGCGACTTAACCCAGGCCCGGTCCACGCCCTGGCTGAGGAACAGCTCGTCGTTGATGTGCCGCAGGGTCTGCAGGTAGCCCGGGTCGAAGATGTCGCCCTGGGTGTTCTCCACCACCACCCGCACCGCGTTGCCCAGGCCACGCAGTGATGCGCGGTTTTCCAGGTAGTTCTGGATGTAGGGGTGGCTCTGCGGCAGCATCTTGTCGAAACTGGGGCGCAGCTCCAGGCGGGTCAGCGCCATGTAGCCCAGCACCAGGGTCGCCAATAGCATGCACAGCAGGAACGGCAGGCGATGGTTGAACACCAGGCGCTCCAGGCCATTGCCCGAGCGTGGGTCGAAATCGTCGAGGTTGCGGATTACCGGCAGGGTGTCTTGGCGGGTAGCGGCCATCAGGGTCTTCTCTTGTTATGGGTGCAGCGTGGGGTTACCGGGCTGGTTGCGCACGCCCCGCTCGCCGACCAGTACCAGGCCGTTGCCGGTATCGGTGGCGAGCGCGGTCACCGGGCCACGGGCGCTTTGCGGCACCGGGCTGAAGCTGGCGCCATCATCCCGGCTGAGCAGCAGGTCGCCAGCCTGGCTGGCCAGCCATAGCTGGCCGTCACGGCCGACACCGGCGGCGGTGAGGCTGGTGTTCACACCCGTGCTGACCGGTTGCCACTGCCGGCCGCCATCGGTGCTGCGGTAGGCATGCCCACGCAGGCCGTAGACCAGCAGTACGCCAGGCTTGCCGATAGCACCGAACAGTGTGCCGGCGTAGGGTGTCTGGACACGGCTGAAGCGCTCACCGGTTTGCTTCAGCAGCAGGCCTTGCTCGCCGGTGATGTACAGCTCGTCACCTACCGCGGCCAAGCTGGTCAGGTGCAGGCCTTGCGGGTTATCGCTGTGGTCGAGCCAGGGCTGCCAGTGCTCGCCGCCATCAATGGTGCGCAACAGCAGGTTGAACACGCCGACCGCATAGCCATGGCGGGCATCGCTGAACCACACGTCGAGCAAGGCATTGTCGCTACCCGTGCCCGGCAGTTGCTCGGCCAGTGCCCGGCCATCCAGCTGCTTCTGCCAGTGCACGCCGCCATCGCGGCTGTGCAGCACCACGCCATCGTGGCCAACCGCCCAGCCCAGTTCGGGCGTGGCGAAGCTCACGGCATTCAGGTCGGCGCTGACCGGTACCTGGGCCTGCTGCCAGTGCGCGCCATGGTCGTCGGAGTACAGGATGTGCCCTCGCGGGCCCACCGCCACCAGGCGCTGGCCGGCCAGGGTGACATCGCGCAAGGCGCTGCTGGCGACCAGGGCGCTGGACATGGCGGGCAGGTCCAGCACATCGGTGAAGGGCGCAGCCTGCGCCGCGCCCTGCAGCGCGGCCAAGGCCAGAACTACCACGCTGCATCGTTTGAAGACAGACATTGCCACCTCTGCTCCGTACGCTCAGCGAATGCCGTTGCCGGCCAGCGATTCGGGCGACCACTGGGTTTTCGACAGCGGGTCGATGTAGCGGATGCCGCCGTAGGCACCGACCACGCCATTGAGGTTGTAGGTGCCGCCGATCAGGTCGTAGATCATGAACGGTGTGGCGTCCGGGGTCTGCTTGTCATAGCTCTGGGTGAGGAAGGCGAACGAGCCGCGGTACAGCTGGCCACGGGCGTCGTACTGGTCCGAGGCCAGGGCGATCCAGCTGTCTTCGTCGAGGTAGAAGCGGCGCTTGTGGTAGATATGGCGCGCACCGTCCTTGAGCTTGCCTTCCACCACCCACACCCGGTGCTTCTCCCAACGCACGAACTGCGGCGCCAGGTGGTTGGGGGTGATCACCTGCTTGACGTCGGTGTTGTAGGTCAGCTGGTAGGTGTTGTACGGCACGTACATTTCCTGCTTGCCGACCAGGGTCCAGTCGTAGCGGTCCAGCGCACCGTTGAAGACAAACACGTCATCGTAGGTACCCGAACCCGAAGTGCCCGGGTTGGGCGTGTCGTAGGCGAGGTTCGGTGCCAGCTTGACCCGGCGCTGGCCCGGCAGGTACTGCCAGGCACTGCGTGGCTGCACCAGCGGGTTGGCGGCATCGCGCAGCATCATCGCTTCGCCGGCGCGGCGTGCGGGCCCGGTGTACACCAGCTTCATCTGGTAGTAGGTGTCCTTGGCACCGATCGGCTTGGTCATGTCCTCGTAGATCGGGTAGCTGATATTGGCCTGGCCAGTCGTCGACAGCGATGGCTTGCCGGCAGCGTCGACGTTCCACGAGTCGTACTTGGCAGTCATGCTCACGCCCTGATAGCGCAGCAGGAAGTTCCACATGGCCTCGGCGCCGCTCTGCGGAATGGGGAACGGGATGCCCGGCAGCACGTTGTCCACCGCCGTGCCGCCCTCCTGGCTGTTGGCCGCAGTGGCGTTCTTGCGGGTGTTGTCGAGTACCGCTTGCGGCAGCGCCACGCTACGGTGGGTCGGGTATACATCGACGCGGTAGCTGGGGTAGCGCTTGAGCAGTTCCAGGGTGGTGGCAGTCAGCTGGCCCTTGTACTGCTCGGCGTTCTTGCCATCGATGACCAGCAGCGGCTTGTCGCTGGCGAACGGGTCGGGGCGCATGCTGGCGCCGCTCTGGTAGCTGGCTGGCGGCGTCAGCAGGCCGCCCTGGTAGGCCGGGATGGAGCCATCGGCATTGCCGGCCTTTTCCGCGCCGATGGCGGTCAGGCTGGTGCCCAGGCGCGCGGCCTGGTCAGTGGAAACGGCGGCCTGGGCAGCATTCAGGGCGGCCAGCGACAGGCACGAGGCCAGCAGGGTACGTACGAAATTCATGATGGTTGTCTTCCTGTGTAGGCTGTAGGAAACATGACTCAGAAGGTCGTCTTGACGGTCAGGTACAGGGCGCCACGGTCCTCGGTGGTGGCACCACCGCCGGAGAAGGAGGCGTAGCCACCGCCGTAGCAGGTGTAATCCTGTTCGCCGTCCAGGGCGTTGGGGGTGCTGCCGTCGGTCTGGCCGTCCTTGCAGGCCTTGGTCTCACCGAAACTGTCGACGTACTTGAGGTCGACGAAGTACTGGTTGTAGATCGCGGCGCTCACGCCCACCGCATAGTTGCCGGTGTTCTCGGCGCCGCCGCCTTGCACCGGCGACACGCCGTCGAGGCCGACGTTGACCGACAGCGGCATGCTCAGGTCCATGCCCGGCAGCACCTGGTACCAGGTGGGGGTGAAGTTGACCGCGATGCCCCAGTTGTCGCGGGTGGCCTTGTCGATGCCGCGGTAGCTGCTCTTGCCCTTGTACAAGGCCTCGTTGTGGCTATCGAGTTTGAGCAGGTTGCTGTAGAACAGCTCGCCAAGCAGGGTTGCCGAATCGAACAGCGGCGTATCGCCAATGGTCATCAGGCCGTTCAAGGTCCAGTGCAAGGTGTCGCCGGTGGCGCTCAGGCCGTCGCCATCCTTGGGCACGTCGTAGATCACCCCGCTGCTGGGCAGGCGTGCCGGAAGCAGGCCGAAGCCGCCGCCCAGGCCACCCTGGCCGGGGGCGCTGACGATTGCCGGGATGCTCGCCAGCGGCATGTTGTGGCGGATGTTGAGGTCGCTGCCGACACTGATACCGCCCACATCCTTGGACAGGCTCAGGCCATAGATGTCGATGTCGTCGGAATAGGCGAACTGGTAAGTGGTGCTTTGCAGCGAGTTGTACAGGTTGCCGACCGCCCCCTGGCGGCTGCCCGGCGGGTTGCCGAACGGGCCGTTGGCGACGGTCATGCCGCGCGCGTCGAGCCAGGCCTGCGGGAGGATCTCGGAGGTCTTGCGGTAGTAGAAACCGAGAGTGCCGCCCAGCCACTCCGGCGACCACTTGGCCATGATGCCCCAGTCGCCGCTCTTGCCCGGTTTCAGGTCGTGGCCACGACGGATGCTGGTCAGCGCGCCGCGCACCGGGATCAGCCCCGGGGTGCCGGTGTGGCCGAGCAGGAAGCTCTGCGCCCCCTCGCCGACCACGTCCGAGCCGCCATAGTAGGTGCCGGCCTCGGGTAAACGGGCGGCGTCCCAATCGAAGAAGTACTGGGCGCCGAGGGTCAGTTCGGAGTTGACCAGGAACGAGGTCGACAGCTGGTTGCGTGGCACGAACAGTTCCTTGGCCTCGGTGCCCGGCGAGGCGGCCAGCTTGGCCAGGTCCAGGCCGGACTGGCCGTAGCTCAACGAGTGCACCGGGTTGAGCAGGGTTTCACCCCAGAACAGGTTGTGCTGGCCGAGCTTGGCGCTGACCTGCGAGGCCTCGCCGACTTCACGGCTGAAGAACACGAAGGCATCCAGTACTTCACCGGACGGGCCGCTGTAGTAACGCTGGGCGTAGTTGCTCAGGTGCGGGCTACCCAGCGGCACACCGGTGCCGGGCAGGCCATTGAGGCTGGGGTTGATGCCGGACTGGTCACCCTTGCCATTGACGAATGGGTTGCTACTGGAACCGGTGTTGTCATAGGCCTTGTCGTACCAGCTGGCGGTGCTGACCCGGAACCCGGTGTTGCCCTGGTAGACCACATCCAGTTCGGTCAGCAGGTCGACCCGGTTGGTGATGTTGGTGCCGGCCTTGCGGAAGTTGTAATCACCGTCGTTGCTGTTGGGCGTGCCCAGCATGCGCTGGTCGGCGCTTTCGGTGCGTACGCCGTAGTTGTACTTGACGGTGTTGTCGAAGCGTACGGCCCAGTTTTCATTGCCGGTGTCGACTTCAATTGCTTGGGCGGCGGGTAGCGCGAGCAGGCTGACGGCGCAAGCGAGCAGGCAGCGCTGTGGCTTCACAGCACGGTGAATGCGGGTTACTGGCATTACGATGGCTCCACGTATTGTTATTGTTTTTACGCCACCCGTCTTTTTGCGGGCGTGGCTGGGGCGTCCATGCGCTATTGCAGGTTCGGGTTATCCAGGCGGCGGACCAGGGCTTCGGCCAGCGGCCAATGGCCGAAACCGGACGCTGGGTTGAGGTGGCCAACGGCCCCCAGGTTGATCAGTTCGCTGCCCCAACGGCGGGCCAGGTCGCCAGCCGTGGCGTAGCTGGCCAGGTGGTCATTGCTGCTGGCAGCGACAATGCTCGGGAATGGCAATGGCGCCTCCGGCACCGGCGCCCAGCCATGCTCAGCCAGGCTGGCCGGGCTTGGGTAGTGGGCCGGCCATGGTGCGTTCAGGTCCGGTGGTGCCGCCAGCAACGCCCCTTTGACTGGCCGCTGGTAGCGCGCCGCCCAGTGGGCGACCATCAATACCCCGGCGCTGTGCGCCACCAACAGCACCTCGCCGTCGATCTGCTCCAGCTCACGCTGGATCGCTTCGACCCGGGCCGTGCAGCTCAGGCGGTCAACCTGCAGCGGCGGGACGCTGCGAACCTTGGCCAGGCGCTTGGCGAGCAAGGTCTGCCAGTGCTCGGCAACATGCTCGCGCAGGCCAGGGACAATCAACACGGTGGCAGTGGTTTGCAGTTTTTCCACGGTGAACCTCGTCTCGGGATGCAGCTCTTGAGGTTCACAGTAAACAGCGCGCCACTGGGGTGCTTCACATTCGGCGTCAGGGGCTTTTCATTTGATGACAAAGGGCCCGCGAGGGCTTTGCTTTTCAATTCATGACACGCAGTCTATAAAGCACGAAACGCATGTCGGCATACCCAACATGGAAAACAACAAGAATGCCTGCCCTCGTCCGTGCCGCCAGTTTGACCAACTACCTCGAAGTGTCCCGCCACCTGGGCCTGAACCCGCACGCGTTGCTGGCGCAGGTTGGCCTCAGTGCCGCGTTGCTCGATGACCCCAACCGGCGTATCCCGGTTGCCAGTGTCATTGCCTTGCTGGAAGCCTCGGCCAGCACCAGCCACTGCGAGAGCTTCGGCCTGCGCATGGCCGAGTTGCGGCAACTGTCGGATTTTGGCGAAATCAGCCTGCTGCTCAGCCACCAGCGCACCCTGCGCGATGCCCTGCAGGTGATCGTGCAATACCGGCACCTGCTCAATGACGCCCTGGCCATTCATATCGAGGAAGCCGGCAAGACCGTGATCATTCGCGAAGAGGTGATCAACGAGCGCGCGCCTTGCAGCCGCCAGGCCACCGAGCTGGCCATCGGCGTGATGATGCGCCTGTGCGCGGCCCTGCTAGGTGCCCACTGGCACCCGATCAGCGCCAACTTCACCCACGCGGCCCCAGCCGACCTGGCGACCCACAGGCGCATCTTCGGCTGCACTCTGGTGTTCGGCAGTGAGTTCAACGGCATTGTCTGCCCCGCCGCCGATCTCGACAGCGCCAGCCCCCAGGCCAACGAAGCCATGGCCCGTCTGGCGCAGCGTTACCTGGACAGCCTGCCGGCGGGCGGCACCCCGTCGCTGGAGCTGGAGCTGCGCAAGACCATCTACCTGCTGTTGCCCATGGGCCGCGCCACCATCGAACAGGTGGCGCAGACGCAGGGCATGAACGTGCGTACCCTGCAGCGGCGTCTCGAGGAAAACGGGTTGACCTTCAAGGACCTGATCAACAGCGTGCGCCGCGACCTGGTGATGCGTTACCTGGAAAACCCCGGCTATTCGCTGGGGCGCATTGCCGACATGCTCGGTTATTCCATGCCCAGCTCATTCACTCGCTGGTTCATCGCCCAGTTCGGCATGCCACCGGCCAGCTGGCGGGCCCGGCACGATGAAGTGTAGGAGCGGATTCATCCGCGCAGCAGGCGACGCGGTGGATGGCACCGGCTTTGCCGGTGATCGCTGCTGCAGCCGCTCCTACCAGTGAATGCGTCAGGCGGAAGGTTGCAGCCCCACGTGCATCAGCGCCAGCACCAACAGCACCAGAAACACGCTCTCCCCGACCATCAGTGCAATGGGTTTGAAGCCGACCGAGGCCAGCGCCTTGAGCTGGGTCTTCATACCCAGGGCACTGATCGCCACCACCAGGCAGCCACGCGATAGCTCATTGATGCCGCCCTGCACCGCCGCCGGCACCCACCCTGTGCTGTTGACGCAGGCCAGAAGCAGGAAGCCGACCGCAAACCAGGGCAGCAAGGGTGGCCGCTGACCACCTGCCTCAAGGCCGTGGTGGCGGGTGATCATGGCCGCGCAGACAATGACTGGCAACAGCATCGCCACCCGCATCAGCTTGACCACTGTGGCAATGTCACCGGTCTCGGTGGACAGGCTGTAGCCCGCCCCCACCACCTGCGCCACATCGTGGATCGTCGCGCCAAGGAAGACCCCGGCCTGCCCGGGCGACAAGTGCAACCACCGGGCAATCATCGGGTACAGGATCATCGCCAGGGTCGACAGCGCTGAAACGCCGATCACGGTGAACAGCGTCGCATGCTCCTTGCGCGGGTGCTGGGGCAAGGCGGCGGCCAGCGCCAGCGCCGCCGAGGCGCCACAAATGGCCGTCGCACCGCCGGTGAGCAGGCCGAACAGCCGTGAAAAGCCCAGCGCCTTGGCCACCACTACCGCGGCCAGGATCGTTACCACCACCAAACCAACCACCAGGGCCACCGGTTTCCAGCCCAGGCTGGCGATCTGGTCCAGGGTGATGCGCATGCCGAGCAAGGCCACGCCCAGGCGCAGTACCGTGCGGGCGGTAAATTCGATGCCGGCCTTGCAGGGGCCATCGACCGCCAGAAAGTTCAGTGCCATCCCCAGTAACAGGGCAAACAGCATGACCGGCGCTGCATAGTGTTCGCTGAGAAAGCTGGCCGCAGCACCGACGATCAGGCTGACCACCACCCCCGGGGCAAACGTGCGGATACGTTGCTGGGTAACACTCAGTGCCAGAGTAATCATCGCCCGGCGTCCTCGTTGTCAAACACGATGTAGACTTGCCCGCCCTGCTGCTCGACCGGGTAGCTGGTGACCTTCAGCGCCCTGGAATTGACCAGGTAGCCGCTGGCCAGGTCAAACCGCAAGCCATGCGCGCAGCACTGGATGACGCGGCCTTCGAGCCGCCCACCGCACAACGACGCGCCCTGGTGCGGGCAGCTGTCATCGATGGCATAGAGCGCGTCGGCAACGTTGAACAGCGCCACGCTGCGGCCTTCACAGGTCAGCAGTACACGACCGTTACGTTGCGGTACCTGGCCGGGGCCTACTGCAATACGCCGGCTCATGCCCGTTCGACCTGTTGCAACGCGTCTGTCATGGCGGCGAACAGCACCTCGGCAGGCTGGGCGCCAGCAATCAGCGGCCCCTGGTTGAAGCGAAAGCGCGGCACGCTGCTGCCTGCGCGCCCTGCCCCATCAAGGAACGGACTGCCATCGTCACGCAGGCAACCGGCTACCTGCGCCGCTTCCAGCCCGCAACGCTGGGCGATGTCGAGCAGGACACGGCTGTCTCCCAGGTCGCGGCCCTGGTGGAAGTAGGCAATGAACATTTGCGCCAGCAAGGCTTCCTGGTGCGCTGTGTCCAGCAACCCCACGGCCCGTTGCAGCAACCGGTGGGCATTGCCGGTATTGGGCATGCGACGAATACGCGAGAAGTCGATGTCCTCGCCGACCACGCAGGCGGCAGCACGCACCAGGGCCTGGCGCTCGCGTACCGCCTCCTCGCTGCCCAGGCGCTGCAGGTAGAACGCATGGAACGGCAGGCCACTGGCTGGCAAGCCAGGCAACAACTGCACCCCGCGCCATTGCAGGTGCACGTGCACCTGTGGCCGTTCGCGCTGCAACAGCAACAGCGCAGCCTGCAGGTGCCGCTGGCCAATCAGGCACCACGGACACACAAAATCGAAGAACACTTCGACGGATAACAATAGCTTCACGGTTTCAACTCCCGGGGTGCGTCAGCCATGTGATGGGCCGGCGCATGCAGACGCTCCATGTCAGGTTGGTAATGCCGTTTGGCAAGGAAGAACACCAGTGCCGCGCCGAGGCTCATCAGCGGCACCAGCTGGAAGGCGGCCTGCAGGCCGATCAGGTCGGAAACGCGCCCGGTGATCAGTGGCCCGGTGGCCAGGCCCAGCAGGTTGTTGGCCAGGGTCAGGGTGGCAAACGCAGTGCCGTGCACCGCGGCGTGGGTGAGGTTGGCGACCATGGCACTGGATGGGCCGTTGGTGCCGGCGGCAATCATCATGCCCAGGCCGATCAGTACCAGTTGCGCGGTACCTGCTGGTAGCGCAAAAGCAAGCGACAGCAACGCGCAACTGCCCAGGCAATAGGCAATGGCCAGGCTGATCTTGCGATCAGGGCGCTGCCGCCCGAGGCGGTCACAGAGCATGGCGCAGAGGATCATGCCAATGCCGCTGCACAGCACGATGACTGCGGCAATCGCCCCGGCCCGGTCGGTGCCCATGGCGTAATAGCGGTTCAGGTAGCTAGGCATCCACACGATCACGGTGCCACCGACGAACAGCTGCAGGCCGCTACCGACATAGGCGGCGATCACCGAACGGCTGTTGTACAGGCTGCGCAACGGTCGGCCGGCGTTGCCCTGCAACTGCTGCGCGCACTTTGGCGCAATGCGCGCCTCCTTGACGACCAGCGGGTACAGCAGTGCCAGCATCAGGCCGAACAACGCCATGCCGGCAAAGGCCCAGCGCCAGCCCAGGTGCTGGGCCAGCACGCCGCCCAACGCCATGCCCAGGACCGAGCCGAACATGCCACCGGCCATGAACGCACCGGCCAGGGTCGAGCGCATGTCACGGGGGAACACGGCAACCACCACGGCGATGCCGACACTGCCATAAGCGGCCTCGCCCACCCCGACCAGAAAGCGTGCGATGAACATTTGCGGGTAGTCCTGTGCCAAGCCGCAGCCGAGGGTGGCCAGGCTCCACAGTACCGCCATCAGCACCAGGCTGCGCACCCGGCCGAAACGGTCGGCCAGCAGCGACAGCGGGAAGGTCAGCAGGCCGACCATCAGCGCGACGATACCGCTGAGCAGGCCGAGCTGGCTGTCGCTCAATGCCCATTCGCCCTTGAGCAGCGGGAACACCGCGTTGAGCACCTGGCGCGACATGTAGTCGGAGATCAGCAGGCCGAAGGTCAGGGCGAACACCACCCAGGCATAGCGCCGAGGGACGCTGTGGGCGGTGTCGGTGCCGGAATCTTCGGCACTGGCGAGATAGGTGGCCATGTTGCCTCCTTGGGTGCGGGGCGTGAGGTTGTTCTTGTTGTTATGGACTACAGCCAACATTCATGTTGCTTTTGCGGGCCTCTTCGCGGGCATGCCCGCGAAGAGGCCAGGCCTGCCGTATCAGCATCAGCCGCGCTGCGGCACACCCCTCACACCCGGCTGGCGGTTGGGCGCCATGCCATTGGCCTTGAGGGTCTGCTCGATGCTGTCGTACTGCTGGCCGATGCGGTAGATGGCGCGGGCTTCCTTGCCTGTGGCGATCTCCCGACCCAGTTCGTGGGCTATGCGCACGGTCTGCTGGATCTGCTGCACCGAGGTGAAGCGCTTGCCCTGCTGGTCGATGATGGTGTCTTCGTTGCCGCAACGCGGGTGCAGGCCCATGGCCAGGGCCATGGTGTTGAACGGCAACACGTTCTTCAGCAGCGACTCGGCGGTGAGGGTGCAACCATCCGGTGCACGGTGGATGAAATTGAAGAAGTTGAACGGATTGGGGCCGTCGAAGCCGCCGCCAATGCCGATCCAGGTCAGGTTCAGCGGGCCCATGTAGTCACCGCGGCGGACGATGCGTTCGAGGGTTTCCAGGGCGTGCATGCCGGTCAGCTGGAAGTGCGGTTGGATGTTGCTGGCCTGCAGACGGCGCAGGTGTTCGCGGACCCAGGCCGGGCCGGCCGGCACGGTCATTTCGCTGTAGGCGGCATGGATCGCCGGGCTGGCCAGCGAGGTACCTTCCAGGTATTCCGGGTACAACAGCTCCATGATGTTCATCTGTGTGGTATTGATGGCCACGGTCACCTGATCGGGGCGTGGCGTCAGCTCGGCGAGCATGTGCCGGGTGTCGTCCGACAGCCACTTGGCCGCCTCGCCCTCGCTTTCCGGCGCGAAGGAAATCGACCCGCCGACCTGGATGATCATGTCCGGCACCGCTTCGCGTACCCCGGCAATCAGCTCGTTGAACTTGGACAGGCGCTTGGAGCCTTTGCCGTCCAGCTCACGCACGTGCAGGTGCAACACGCTGGCGCCTGCCTCGTAGCAGTCGACGGCCTTCTGCACCTGCTCGTCCATGGTCAGCGGAATGTCTTCAGGGAAGTCTTCGGGCATCCACTCCGGGCCATAAGGGGCCACGGTGATCACCACCTTTTCCATGTTTTCCGGGTGCAACGAATCGTCGAAGAATTGCATGCTGTAGTCCTCGCTATTGTTATTGTGTGGTTGCCGCCGATCATGGCGGCCGCCCTAGAACGTAGCGCTGCCCTTGATCCCGGCGCGCTCCATCTTGCGATGGCAAGGTGGGTAGTCCATGACGGCGTAGTGCTGGGTACTGCGGTTGTCCCAGATCGCCACGCTATTGGGCCTCCAGCGCCAGCGCACCTGGTACTCGGGCAGGTAGGCCTGGCTGATCAGGTAGCGCAGCAAGTCGCCAGCGCCGGGGTTGGCGTCCTGGCCGAAGCGCACCCGCTGCGGGGTGTGGTAGTTGCTGAAATGGGTGGTAAAAGCGTTGACGAACAACACCTTCTCGCCGGTTTCCGGGTGGGTACGCACCACCGGGTGCTCGGCATCCGGGAACTGCGCCTTCAACGCCAGGCGCTTTTCCAGCGGCATGGCGGCGCCAAAGCTGGCCTCGATGCTGTGACGGGCGCGCAGGCCTTCGATCTTGGCCTTCACATCGTCTGGCAGGTTTTCATAGGCCAGCACCATGTTTGCCCACATCGTGTCGCCGCCTACCGGCGGGCATTCGATGCAACGCAGCACACAGCCCATGGGCGGTGCCTCGCGCCAGGTGGCATCGGCGTGCCAGGCATTTTCATAGCGGTCGTTGGGTTGGTCCGGGCGCTTGTAGATCTGCACCAGGCCGGGGTGCTCCGGGTCGCTGCCGGCCACCGGGTGGTCTTCCAGGTCGCCGAAGCGACGAGCAAACGCGACGTGTTCGGCGCGGCTGAAGTGCTGGTCGCGCAGGAACAGTACACGGTGGCGGAGCAACTGTGCGCGCAGCTCGGCGAACAGGTCATCGTCGTGGACCGCGTCGGCCAGGTTGACCCCTGCTACCTCGGCACCGATCGCGCAGGTCAGTTGTTCGATGTGCATGCTGTTGCCCTCTTCAGATGACGAAGATCGACGAACCAGTGGTCTTGCGCGCTTCCAGGTCACGATGGGCCTGAACGGCATCCTGCAGCGCATAATGCTGGTTGATTTCGATACGGATGCGCCCACTACTGACGTGGTCGAACAGCTCGCCGGCCAGGTCGGCCTTTTCCGCCGGGTCGGCGATGAAGTCGGCCAATGCCGGGCGAGTAAGCTGCAGCGAGCCCTTGATCGCCAGCAACTGTGGGTCGAATGGCGGGATCGTACCCGAGGCCGTGCCGACGCAGACCATCAGGCCGCGACGCTTGAGTGAGTCGAGCGACCCCATGAAGGTGCTCCGGCCGACGCTGTCGAACACCACGTTCACCCCTGCCCCATCAGTCAACTCACGCACGCGCGTGGCCACGTCCTCGACGCTGTAGTTGATGACCTGATTGCAGCCATGGGCCCGGGCCACTTCGGCCTTGGCCTCGGTAGACACGGTACCGATCACGTTCAGCCCCAGTAACCGTGCCCACTGCGCGACGATCAGGCCGACCCCGCCGGCGGCGGCATGCAGCAGCACACTGTCGCCGGGGTTGAAGGCATAGAGCCGCCGCAGCAGGTAGGCGGAGGTCAGGCCGCGCATGGTCATGGCGGCGGCCGTTTCGAAAGCAATGGTATCCGGCAGTTTGATCAGTGCGGCCGCGGGAATCAGGCGCTCGGTGCAATAGGCACCCAGGGTATTGAGAAAGCCGGTGTAGGTGACCCGGTCGCCGACCGCGACCTGGCTCACGCCCTCACCCACCGCTTCGACCACGCCGGCAGCTTCCACGCCGATGCCGTTGGGCAATGGGATCGGGTAGGTGCCGTTGCGGAAATAAGTATCGGCGTAGTTCAGGCCAACCGCCACCTGGCGCAAGCGCACCTGCCCCGGGCCGGGCTCGCCGACTTCGGCGTCCTCGTAGCGCAGCACCTCGGGGCCACCGGTCTGATGGAAACGTACGACTTTGGACATGCTTGTCTCTCCAATCATCGATCTGGACGCCAGGCGTCAGTTCTGGGTGATTGGACTGTATGCCCTTGGCATCCAAGGTGCTTCGCATCGGACGACAGTGGGTTTTCATTTCATGACAACTGGACTGTCGACCGCACTCCTCGCTCTCCCTGTTTATTCATGAGGCGCCTTGATGGTTATCCAGGGCCAGACTAATACTTAAATCTCTGCCTGGGGAGGCACATGACATGCAACCGAGATTCGTTATCGTTCCGGCTGTGCCGATCGAAAAGGAGTCGCTCCGCCTGGGTGCCCGCGATTTCGCCGCGACCGTTTGCGCGGGTTTCGACATCTACGACAACCAGGCCAAGGAACGGCTCAAGCCCAGCTATCCAAGCAGGAGCGACGCGCAGCTGCAGTGCGAGCAAATGAACAAGCGCTTTGATGCAGGATGATTGCGGCCATCAGGCACTATGCCCGGCTACCCGACATGATCGGCTCCAACGGCTCAGGGCCACCAGGCTCAGTCCAGGCATTCCTTGGCGGCCTGGCGCAGTTTGTCACCTGACAGGAAGCTACCTTTGTAGAAGGTGGCGCGGCTGCCCTGGCGATAATCGACCACGTCCAGCACATCGTCGGAGGCCACGGCGCTGGGGGCTGTCAGCCGGTAGCCGTGGGCGATGGACTTTTGCGTGGCCTGGGGTGCCAGCGCTTGCCACTTCGGCAGTACGCAGGCGGCATACTGTTGGGGCGATTTGTGAGTCAGCTTGCTGGCAGTAGGCTTACCAGGGGTCGCGCAGCCGGCAAGACCGGTGACCAGCACAGAGGTGAGAAAGATACGAAACATAGACATTTGCAATTGACCCTGTTGAACACGCGGTATTCTAACGGGGGTCAAGCCCGGATACTAATCAACCAAAGTTGATGGGCGATGCCTGGCCAACACCAGGGCCGCTCCCGCAGGCCGGTGAGCACTTGCGGGGGCGGCTGGCCCGGTTCAATCCAGTGCGCCGTGCAACACCTCGTAGATGATCCCTGTCGCGACTGCCACCAGGATCAGGTCCACGCCTGCCTGCATCCACTCATAGCCGTCGTAATGCGGCAGCTGCCCCAGCAGCCGGCCATCGAGCTTCTTGGCGATACCTGGCGGCAGTGGTTTGCCACGGGCCAGGTTCTTCTGGATACCCGGGGGCAGTGCTGGCCCGGCGTTCCAGTAACTGCGGTGGCCGGCGAGGATGTCGAGCACGTAGCCATGGTCAATCGAAGGGTTGCCATATCCGCCACCGCCACCGCCACCGTGGCCTTGGCCTTGGCCTTGGCCCTGACCTTGTCCGTGTTGGCCCTGGACGTGCTGATTCTTGCCATGGCCCTGCCCCTTACCGTTACCCGGGTCGGCAAAGGAAAGGGAAGGCCCCACTGCCAAGGCGATCGAGGTGACCACTGCAACTACCGACCATCGACGCTTTGCCATATCTGTTTCCTTACACTAGGGAGTCGTTCCTGTACTGTAGACCAATCACCGGTGCCGGCACAGGTCCGCTCGAGTGCGCACAGGCCAAGGTCTGGTGCACCGCTGGAACATGGCTGTATCCGCTCATCAACACGCTTGTCGGCTCAGGCCGACCGAGCCTGACGGATAGGCAATTCAACCCTGAATGTCGTACCGACACCCACCTCGCTGGCCACGTGGATCTCGCCGCCATGGCGCCTGATGATGCCGTACGAAAGTGACAGGCCCAGCCCGGTGCCCTGGCCGACAGGCTTCGTCGTGTAGAACGGGTCGAAGATCTTCTGCAGGTTCTCGGCAGGTATGCCACAGCCATTGTCGGCGACTTCGATCCACACCCACGCGTCGTTGGCGCCGGTTCGCAAGGTAATCCTGCCCCGCTCGTTGCCCATCGCCTGGGTGGCATTGACCAGCAGGTTCATGACCACCTGATTGATCTGCGACGGCAGGCATTCGACCTGCGGCAACGGTTGGTAGTCCTTGACCAGCTCCGCCTTGTGCTTGAGTTCGCTGGCAACGATGTTCAAGGTCGACTCGATGCCTTGATGCAGGTCTGCCAGCTGCCAGTCCTGGCTGGCGTCCACGCGGGAAAAGTCCTTGAGGTCCTTGACGATCCGCGCAACGCGACTGATGCCATCCTTGGATTCGCGGATCAGCGCCGGGATGTCCTCCAGCAGGTAGTCCAGTTCGATTTCCGTGCGCAATTTCGCCAGCTCCGCGCTGAGGCCCTCCGGAACCAGGTTGTTTTCCGCATCGGCATAGGCCTTGAGCATGTTTTGCAAACGGCCGAAATAGTCATCCAGCGCGCCGAGGTTGGATGAAACGAAGCCAATCGGGTTGTTGACCTCATGGGCGACGCCGGCAGCCAGTTGGCCAAGCGAGGCGAGCTTTTCCGACTGGACCAACTGGTTCTCGAGCAGCCGGCGTTCATCCACCTCACGTTGCAGTGCTGCGCTAGCCTGGCTAAGGGCCTGGGTGCGCCGTTCAACCCGCTGCTCCAGTTCGTCATTGGCGCTGAGCAGCGCTCGGTTCACCCGGTTTATTTCGGCATAGCTGCGCATCAGCCACACCCCCATGTACAGCAGCAGCAAAACCAGCAGGGTGGAAAACACCAGCAGGTAGAAATGGTATCGCTGAGACGTGAGCAACGCGGCCTGTTCGTCGTGGTCCAGCATCAGGGCAATGGCGTCCAGACGCTCGGCGATCGGCACCGCCTCGATCGCTTCCAGCAATTGATCGACCTTGGGTTGTTCGCGCAGGATCAATTCTATGTGTTTGCTGATGGTATCGATGGGTACCTGAAAATCGACAGGCAAGCGCTCCTTGTTGACCGCAAGATCGTTCAAGCCAACGAGGATATCGGCAGCTTTGTCATCGGTCGTGGTCTGGGCAAACTCCAGGCTGCTGAGCATCAAGTCATAGGTGTCGCTGGTGATCCTGCGCAGGCGAAGCGTGTCGGCATCGACCAGTTGGCCTAGATGCGCCTGGATGACATCGGCTGCACCCGGGAGAAAAGCCAGTGAGTTGCGCAGAATCGCATTGTGCGTCTTGAAGCGCGACACCAGCAGGACCTTGTCGTCAAAGGCCTGTTGGTAGTCGCGAATGGCCGCTTGCCAGGCAGGCATGGCCGTTTTCTGGTGGCGCCCTTCCAGCTTGTGGAACGCCTGCCACAGCCGCTTCATGTCCATCAACGGCAGCACCAGCGGGTCATAATTGTAATTGGTGGTGGTGCGTGCCTTCAGCACTGCGCTCTCCCACTGGGCGTCGTATTGCTTGATCTGGCGAATCAGGTCACGCGCCTGGGCATAGGTACCGCTCTCATCGGACCTGGACATCCAGTACAGATAGACCAATACGGACGCCAGCAACATCACGCAGGTAGCCAACAGCAGCAGACTGCGCCGGGCATTGAGCTTCATAGCGGTTTGCCCTCCCATTGGCCGGTGAGGGTCTGGAGAAACTTGATGATCAGCGCTTTGTCACCGTCTCTTGGCGTGCGCCCCAACTGATAATGGAACATGGCGTCGACAGCGGCTTCCAGGGTAGGTGCCGAACCGTCATGAAAGTAAGGGGCAGTGACCGCTACGTTTCGCAGGCTGGGGACCTTGAAGAGGTACAGGTCCTCCGGGTCGCCGGTCACGTTGTAGCGCCCTTTATCCGCCTGCGTAACGTTGCCACGGTTGGCGAAATAATCATCGAAAACGCCGAATTTCTGCAGCATGTTGCCACCAATGTTCACGCCTTGGTGGCAGGCGATACATCCGTATTCCTGGAAGCGTTGGTAGCCATGCTTCTCCTCCAGGCTGAGACTGCTGGTGTCACCCTGCAGGTAGCGGTCAAAGCGTGAATCGGGCGTCAACAGGGTGCGCTGATAGGTGACCAGTGCGTCTTCGATGTCGTGCGCGGTCACTGGCTGACCATAGGCTTCGGCAAACCCCACGCGATAGACCGGGTCGTTTGCAAGGCGTTGGACTACCCCTACCCAGCCATTCTCCTTTTGCGCCGCACTACCGCTTGCCAGGTGTACCAGCCCCTCAAACGATTGCGCACGCCCATCCCAGAACTGCAGGAAGTTCAGGCTGGCATTAAAAACGCTGGGGGTATTGACCGCCAAAGGTTTGCCATCGGCACCTGACGAGCGGGCCTGCCCGTCAGCGCCCCCCCGATCCAGGCGATGGCAATCGGCGCAGGATTGGCTGTTGTCAGGCGACAATCGTGCGTCATTGAACAACTTGCGGCCCAGCTCTACCCGCGCGGGGTCAAGCTTCGGTACTGCCGGCAGCGGCGTGAGTGGCCCACCGATGCTCTGGGCCAACGCCAATGCCGGCAACGGCACAAGCAGCGTGGCAATGATGCGAAGCTGCAGACTGGTCGGCACAGCACAACCCTCCCTGGCGAGATGCACGTTGCCTCCGAGCATAGTGAGGCCAACCGACAAAAGCTAACGGCAGAAGCAAATGTCATCTAGGCTGTAGCCAGGGAGCAGTCTGGCTGAAACCGGCAAGGAGCGATTCATGGAGCAACCCGTTACCGATGGCACCACAGACAAGCCCGTAGTACTTCTGGTGGACGACGAACCCTCGATTCTCAACAGCCTACGTCGTTTGCTACGCAGCCAGCCTTACGAAGTCCTCCTCGCCGAAAGCGGCGCCGATGCCCTGCAGTTACTCCAACAGCGCCCGATCAACCTGGTGATGAGCGACGCACGTATGCCGAACATGGACGGTGCCACGCTATTGGCGCACGTGCATGAACGGTTTCCCGACACGTTGCGCATTCTGCTGACCGGTTACGCTGATACCGACACCATCGCGAAAGCCATCAACGACGGGCATATCTATCGTTACATCAGCAAACCCTGGAATGACGAAGAGCTGCTGGTCACCTTGCGTCAGGCGCTGGACCACCAGCATTCGGAAAGCGAGCGAAAACGCCTGGAACAACTCACTCAAGTTCAGCTCCAGCAACTCAAGGCACTCAACGAGAGCCTCGAACAGCGCGTAGCCGCGCGCACCGCCGAGTTGCAGCAGACCGCCGACATGCTTGACCTTGCCTACGAAGAGCTCAAGCGCAGTTACGTGACCAGCACCGAATTCTTTTCGCAACTGGGCAACATGCGCCTGCCCAAGGCCAAGCAGACCAACCGGCAAGTCATCGACCTGATACAGGTGTACTGCACCAGTCATAAGCTGGACGACGCGACCTGCCGCAACCTGACCATGGCGGCTGCGCTGTACAACATCGGCAAGATGAGCTGGACCGACAGCATGCTCACCTGCCCAGCCGACCTCATTGCGCCCCAGGAACGCGAGCTGTACCGCTCATACCCGAAACAGAGCGAAGCGCTGGTCATGACCCTGGACCCCATGAAAGAGGCCGCACAACTCATCCTGCACCACCAGGAACGCTGGGACGGCAGCGGTTTTCCGGGCCATCTCAAGGGCCAGGCAATTCCATTGGGGGCCCGCTGGCTGAAAATGGCCGTGGACTTCATCGAGTTGCAGCGCGGGCTGGTCCTGGAGCGCCAGCTCAATAGCGATGAGGCCCTGCTGTACATTCGCAAATATGCCGGAAAGTTGTACGACCCAGACCTGGTGGAAGATTTCGTCAACGTCTGCGCCGAATACATGCGCGACATCACCTTGACCGACCCGGCCATCAAGGTGTTGAACACGCACGAGCTGGCAGAGGGCATGATACTGGCGCGAAACCTCCATGCCGACAACGGCATGCTGCTGTTGAATGCCGGCAAAGTCCTGAGCGGTCTGCTGGTAAAGAAACTGATTGCCTTCGAAGAAATGGAAGGCGGCAAATACAGCGTGTTCGTCCGGATCCCCGACGAGGTTGGGAACGCGCAGCCTGCACCCGCAGCGGCAGGCTGACCCAAGGGCCGCCACACAGCAACGCAAAGATGATGGTCCTGTCAGAGGAGTGCCCTGCGCACCCCTTCGTCGATCACCTGCGCCTTGTAGGGGTTGCCACCGTTTTCATGGGTGATGATGCCAAGCACCATCGCCCGCAACGTGGCCGGGTGCCTGAGGTCGATCGGCTGGGTGCTGCGCACGCCCAGGCTGCGGGCCACCGCTTCGGCATAGGCGCGAGTGTCGTTCTCGCTACTCGGCGCCCAGCGGCTGATGGCCTCGAGTACGGTATCGATGCCTTTTTCACCCAGACCGGGCAAACCGTCCTTGCCGCGATAGTTGATGAGCAGCTTGCCAAGCGCGCGGATGCCGTTTTCCGGTTGGTCGAAACGGGCGAAGCGCGGCCGGGCCACGCCCTCTTCAATGCCCAGTTGCCCTTGCCAGGGGTTGCGCGGGTTGAAATCGATGTTACCGGGGTTGTTGTTGCGTATGCCACGTGGCGTACTCATCAGGTGACCCTCCTGTACCGCTTGATCCGTACTGCCGTCACTCCTGTTGATGACGGGCGGAGCCCATGAGTTTTCTCCGGGCGAGAAAATCCCCGCCAAATGGCAGCTTGCGCCAGGCTGCTCATCATTCCACCCGGCACCACACGGCGGGCTATGCTTATCCGCCAGGGCAGGAGGGCGAGGTATGTGTGGCAGGCTGAGCCAGTACCGGGGCATCCATGATTTCGTTGCAACCCTGAGCTTGCCGCAAGCCTGGCGGAACAATGTCGGCGAGCAGCCCCTGGGTCGCTACAATATCGCGCCGACAACGCCGGTGGCCGTGCTGCGGGTGGATCACGCAGGCCTGCGGGCAGACCTGGTGAAATGGGGATGGCGGCCGCACTGGGCGACTGACCGCACAGCGCCAATCAATGCCCGTGTGGAAAAAGTGGCACACGGCCCCTTCTTCCGGGCGATCTGGCCGTACCGGGCGATCACGCCAGTCGACGGCTGGTATGAATGGGTCGATGAAGGCGGGCCGCGGAAACAGCCTTATTACATCCGCCGCCGGGATGGGCACCCTGCCCTGTGTGCATCGATTGGCCAATTTGCCGGCAACGCCTGCGACGGCTTCGTGATCATCACCGCCGATGCCCAGGGCGGCCTGGTGGATGTGCACGATCGCAGGCCTGTCGTGCTCGCGCCAGAACTGGCTCGCGCGTGGATCGTCGCCGACATGCCGAGCGAGCAGGCGGAGCAACTGGTGCTCAACCTGGGTGAACCCGCAGAGCACTTCGAATGGTACCGGGTGAGCGCGGCCGTGGGAAATGTGCGCAACCAGGGCGCTGAACTGATCGTTCCGCTGCGCTGACGCGTGCATTTCAAGGTAGCGAGTGTCTTGCCAGTTCGCTGCGTTATTGCTAGCTTCGCTGCATGATCAACGATTGCCTGACCTCGACCACTACCACCACGACCGCTGCAGGCGGAGCGTGCGAGGTGTCGTGAGCGTATAGCAGACGAACTTCAAAGGCCCGCCAGCGATGGACGGGCCTTTTTTCTGCCCCGTGCATCGCTGGCTCCACGCAAGGAGATGCAGCCATGTATGCCCTATTGATACTCGACATCCAGGTTGGGCTTGTTCACGGCGCCGAAAAACCCTGGCGCTGTGAAGCGTTGCTGGAAACCTTGAATACCCTGATGGACCAGGCACGCAGTGCAGGCGCCCCGATCTTTCTCGCGCGCCACGTGGGGCCAGCCGGCTCGCCAATCGAGCCCGGCAGCCCCGCAACGCTGATTGCACCAGAACTCAAGCTTCTGGGCGGCGAAGTGGTATTCGAGAAGCGCCGGCCCAATGCCTTCGAAGACACCAGCCTGGCTGCCCAGCTGCGCGCTTGCGGTGCTAGCGGCGTGGTAATCACAGGCCTGAAAACCCAATATTGCGTCGACAGCACCTGCAGGGTAGCCCGTGATCTCGGGTTTGCCGCTGTGCTCGTTGCAGAGGGCCATTCCTGCTCGGATACACCGCTGATGAAAGCCAGGGATATCGTCGCGCACCACAACGCAACGCTTGATGGCCCGTTTTGTCAGGTGGTTCGCGCAGCAGACTGGCGCTTCCCCCGGCCCTGACGCCATGACCTATGCTGTGCTTGTCTGAAGGCGCTACAGAAGCTGCCAGCCACGCCCAGACGCGGCAAACCGAGGAATGGAGACTCAGATATGCCAGCTTGTCCGTTACCCGCTGACGAAGCGTTGCGCCAGCGCACACTCGACGACATGAACCTGGTCGACACGCCTGCCGAGCATTACCTCGATACCCTGGTGCGGCTCACCCAGGACCTGGCCCACGTCGACACTGTGCTTATCAGCCTTATCGATCAGGACCGCCAGTGGTTCAAGGCGCGTATAGGGCTCGAAGCCAGCGAGACGACACGCAGTGTCTCCTTCTGCGGCTACGCCATTCTCGGCGAAGATACCTTGATGGTCGCCGATGCCAGGTACGATACGCGCTTCGTCGACAATCCGCTGGTACTCAACGCACCCTATATCCGCTTCTATGCCGGCCACCCCCTGCGCGCCGGAAACGGCAAAGCCATCGGTACGCTGTGCATGTTCGACCCTCGGCCGCGTGAGCTCAGCAAAGCCCAGCAAGCGAATTTCAAGGACCTGGCCACACTCGCGGAAGGCTACCTGCAACTCCGGGCCCTGGCGCAGGTCAACCGCGATCTACGCCTTGAAATGGATCGCGAGCAGCGCAAAGCCTTGCTCGATCCGCTGACTCAACTGTGGAACCGCGGCGCGTTGGCGGCCTTCGAAGGGCATCAGCGGCGATTGGCCGAGCAGAATGGCTTACAGCTGGGTGCAATTTATGCAGACCTGGATCATTTCAAATCCATCAATGACCGGTACGGCCATTCCGGCGGCGACAAAGTGCTCTGCGAATGTGCCCGGCGTCTGCGCGCGGCACTTCGCCCCGATGACCTGCTGGTGCGCCATGGCGGTGAAGAATTTGTCGCCATATTGCAGGTCAAGGACAGCGAAGAGCTGCGGCGCATCGCCGAACGAATCCGTGAACTGGTCGGTAGCGCACCGATGCAGTTGGCCAACGGTCAATTGAACGTCAGCCTGAGCATAGGCTGCACCCTGTTCGCCAACGCTGAAACGATGGAGGACGCGCTGAACCGCGCCGATACAGGGCTGTACACGGCCAAACAGCAAGGGCGTGACCAGGTAGTCTACCGGGCACCGCCTGCATGAGCAGAGCGTGGCTCCGGGGCTGGCAACAGGCTGCTGTGCTCCAGGTTCCTCTCGTCATACCGTAAAAGACGCCCGGAATTGGTCAACACCAGCAATGTGCTGAGGTTGTGCAACAACGCCGCGACCATTGCCCCTGCAGCCCCGAGGATGCCAAACGCTGCCGCGACGACAATGGCCAAGGTCCAGCCCAGGCCGATCAGCACATTCACTTGCAGGGTGCGACGGCAGCGGCGGCTGAGGCGGATGCAGGTGCCCAGGCGCCGCAGGTCACCGTTGATCAGCACGATATCCGCTGCGGCCAGCGCGATATCAGCGCCGCCCGCACCGATCGCCACCCCCACCACACCGGCTTTCAGCGCCAGTGAATCATTGATGCCATCGCCGACCACCAGCGGCCGCAGGCCAATCTGCAGCTCATGGTTGACCTGCTGCATTTTGTCTTCCGGCAATGCTTCGGCTACCACCCGCGTGATACCAAGCTGGGCAGCGATCGCTTCGGCCACACGCTTGCGGTCACCGGTCAACAGCAACTGGCGCTCAAGGCCCAGCTCTCGCAACTGCTGCATCGCCTCGGCGGCTTCGGCGCGCACATTGTCGGCCAGAAGCAGCCAGGCCAGAAACTGGCCATTCAGGGCCAGGCCAGCAATCGGGCCATCATGTTCAGGCAGTGTGGGCACTTCGATGCCCAATTGGCTGAACAGCTCCGGGCGGCCCAATGCGGCTTCGCCCTCGACCGCGCGGGCCACTACGCCAAAACCCTGGCGCTCCTGAACATCCACCAGCGGCAGATGCCGGTCATGCGCCACCAACGACGCCAGGGCCCGGCTGACCGGGTGGCTACTGGCCGCACCGAGACTGGCGGCCAGTTCGATGATGGCGGCCTGCGACAACGAACTCGAGATGTCGACCACGCTGCGCAGACGCAGGTTGCCGTAGGTCAGGGTACCGGTCTTGTCGATCACCAGCGAAGACAGGTCGGCGAGTTCCTCGAGAAAGGCCGACCCGCGAATCAGGATGCCGTGCCGAGCGGCGACGGCAATGCCTGCCACTGCTGTCGCCGGCGCGGACAGCACCAATGCACACGGGCAAGCCGCCACCAATACGGCCAGCATGGCCTGCGCATCGCGGGTAATGAACCAGGTCGCGGCGGCGATCAGCAGCACCAGGACCATGTAGCGCCCAGCGTAGCGCTCGAGCAGCCGCGTGATTGGCGGCTTGGCCTGTTCGGCGCGCTGCATCAGCGCGATCACCTTGCCCAAGGTAGAGTCCTCGCCGACGCGGGTGACTTCCACGCGCAGCAGGCCATCGAGGTTGATCGAGCCACCATGGATATCCATGCCAGGGCTGACTTCCTGCGGGACGGATTCGCCGGTGATGGCCGCGGTATCGAGGCTCGCCTGCCCTGCGACGACCCGGCCATCGGCGGGCACGCGGTCGCCGGCTCGGACCTCGACCTGGTCGCCAGGCGCAAGGCTGGCGTTGTCGACCTCGCGCACCTGGCCATCGGCACCGATCAGGCGTGCATGGCTGCGTGTCAACTGGCCAAGCGCGGCAATGGCTTCCTGCGCACCCAGCACGCTGCGCTCTTCGAGGATATGGCCGAAGATCATGATGATTGGCAGCAGTGCCGCAGTGGCCAGGTCACCGGTCGCCCAGGCGCCCAGCATGGCCAGGCCGATAAGCTGGTCGGTGATACCGTGCAGGCTAGGATGCAACAGGCTGTGCCAGGACGCGCGCAAGACCGGGATGGCTACCAGTAGCGAGGCAACGCCCAGGAGCATCTGGCTGACCCCCTCCTGGGTTGGCGTCAGCCAGCGCCAGACCAGCCCCAACCCCAGAAGCCCCAGTGCCAGCATTGCCAGGATCAGCTGGCGACCGGCCGTGCGCCGTTCGGCCTGCGACAGCAAGCCCGAGGTGAGGTGGGTATGGGCGTGATGGTGATGCCCGTGGCCATGGCAGTGGTGGGTACTCATCGCGAGCAGCTCCAGAAATGAACGTGAGCCGGGGCGGGCCGGCAAGGATCGAGTGGGCAAGGCACTGCGCTCATGGCTTGGGCCCCTGCAGGATCATGTGCCCGGCATCATCCTTGTTGACGGTGGTGACCGAGCCAGCGCGGGCAAGAATTGCCGGTACGCGCTGCTGGTAGAGGCGTAGCAACAGTTGCGGATCCTGCTGTTGCGTCAAGCCGACGATCGTGGCCGTCTCGGCCTGCGCTCGCGCCAGCCGTTCACTGGCCTCGGCCTGGGCCACTTGTACCGTGTGATCTGCCGCCTGGGTGGCCTGTTGCAGTTGACGTGCGGCGTCGTTGCGGGCCTTTGCCACAGCCTGCTCGGCCTGCTGGCTCGCGGTGAGCACGGCGTTGAACGCACTGACCGCGGACCAGGGCAAGGAGGACTGGATGTCGACCCGCGCCACCTCGATCCCCAGGCTGGCCCCGGCCGAGCGCAGACGCGCCAGGCTGGCATTGATGCCCTGTTGCAGGTCGCCGCGAAGTTGTTCGCGGTGCTCGGCCACCTGAGCATCCGTCCCAACCAGTTCAGGGCGCGCCACCAGGATGGCATCCATGTCGCGCGAGGCACAGATCAGTACCGCGTTGCGCTCCACCAGGCGGTCCAGGGCGGCCTCGACATGCGGTCGCTGGCGCGCGAAAGCATACGGGTCGGTCACGGTGTAGAACACCCGCACGTCCAGTTGTACGGCGCCGGCATCGCCGGTCAGCAGAAACCCGGAGCCTGCCGTGGCATCACTGGCCAGCGAGCCGTCCTTGTCGGATTTCTGCGCCAACTCCGAGCGCAGCAGCACCTCGACCCGACGCTCGGTAACACGCCCTGCCGAGGGCAACATCACTACCTGCTCGAACGGTTGCGGCCATGCCAGCAGCAGGCCGGCATTCTGGATACGTGCCTCGGCGCCGAGGCGCAACACCACCGCGCGGCTTTCCGGCCCCACCTGGCGCACGTTGCCGAACAGCCAGCCCACTGCCGCCAGCAGGGTCACCACGTAGAGCACCAGAAAGCCGATGCGCCCTGACTGCAGCCAAGGGCTGTCGGGTAACCGCGACGACAACTGTTCAGCGATGGCCATGGTCAGCTCCAACTGGCAACGCGGGCCCTTCCACCAGCGCACGGAACGGCGCCGCGTCGGTTCGCAACACCAGGCGCGTGGCAGGGTTGATGACCGAGCCCAGGGTATCGAGCGAGCGCAGCAAGGTGTACAGCTCTGGCGCACCGGCGTATGCCTTGCCATAGATGTCCGCCGCCTGCACTTGTGACTGGGCCTGGATCTGTGCGGCCTTCACGTTCGCGTCGGCTTGCAGGATCCTGGCGTCGCGTTCGGCGGCTGACTGGATTTCGGCAGCCTTGCGCTTGCCTTCTGCAGTGCGCTCGGTGGCGATGGTTTCGCGTTCGGCACGCATACGGTCGACAGTGGCATCGAGGGTTACCTTGGGCAAGGTCAGACGCTCGAGGCCCACCTGCACCACACGTACCCCATAAGTGTTGATCAGTTGCTGCTCGATCCGATCCTGCAGGCGCTGCTCGAACGCATCGATACGCACCCGGCTGGCGTCGACATTGACCAGGTCTGCCAGTTCGAAGCCGCTGGCAGTGGTTTCCAGTGCCGAACCCAGCAGGGTGCGAATCTGCCGCGCCGCCTCGTCCGGCTGGTTCTGCACCGCTCGCATGAACAACTGGATGCTCTGCGGGTCGGGTGCTACCTGCCAGGCGATGTAGGCCTGGACAATGATGCGCAGGCCGTCGCGGGTACCGACATCCTGCAGCCCGCTTGAGGTCGTGCGCAGGCGTAGGTCGACCGGCACCGCGGCCTCGAACGGCACCGGCCAGCGCCAATTCAGGCCAGGCTCCATCAGCACGCGCGACGGGTTGCCGAAGCGCGTGATGACCGTTGCCTCGCCCACCCGAACCTGGACAAGACACGCCGTCGCAGCCATCACCAAAACAAGCAGCAATGCCACGCCAAGGCGTAGCCAAGCCGGCCGGGCAAGCTTGCGGCCATGGTCATGCTCGTGAGCGTGGCTGTGGTCATGACCGTGTGCAGAGTGGGAATTCAATGGTTACGCTCCTGGGTGCGTCCGGATGCGGGTACTGGCTGTGTAGGGTCGACAGGCACAGCGAAGCTGCGCAGGTCCAGGGTCGGTGCCTGGGTTGCCGCCAGGCGGTGGTCGATGATCAGGCTGCTTGCCCCGGCCATCCCCTGCGACAAACGCTCCAGGTACTGCTCCAGCAGAAAAGCCTGGCCAGCGTGCTGCCACGCGGTGCGTTCGGCGGCAAATCGCAGCGCGGCGGTGTTGGCCGCGGTTTCGGTTTCGTGCGCGTCGGCTGTGGCCTTGTCGGTCAGCGATGTTGCCGTGAAGCGCGCCTGGTTGAGCGTTTGCATGGCCTGGCCACGATCGCGGGCGATCAGCGCCTGGGCGCTGATCTGCGCAGCCTGCACGGCATGGTAGGCATGGGCCGCGCCCGCTGGCGGGTGAATCGCCTCCACCGAAGTTGCCAGCAGTTCCACCCCGCTGTCCATCCGGTCCAGGTCCGCCTGCACGGCACGGCCTATGTCACGGCCTAGCGCCGTACGCTCGGCACCGAGCAAACCATCCAGCGAGCGGCCGGCAAAATCGTGAACCAGCACGCGGTTGGCAACGCTGCGCAGCAGTTGCACAACGTCGGTGCTGTGGTAGGTTGCCGCGAGAGCCGCCGCGTCACTCATGCCGATACGGTAGATGAAACGCACGTCCATGTTCACGATCTGCAAGCCCTGGCGCCCGCCCTCGGCGCCGGCGATAACCTGTGAGTTCTCGCTCAGGTGGGTGGTGTCCCACAGCCGATTGGCCGATGCCGGGGCTGCCCCCTCGGCAGCGGCCAATGGGCCCGCCGCATTGGCCGCGTTGGAAGTTGCCAGCTCATGGATGATACTGTTGTCTATGCTGAGTACCTTGCCGAAAGGCCAAGGCAGGCCGACATGCAAGCCCGGCTGATACACCTCCACTGGCTTGCCAAAACGTTCATATACGCCGCGACTGTTCATCGGCACTTCCACGATGCCGGTCAACAACCAACCGACCAACGCCACCAGCGCCGCTACAGGCAAGAACGCTCTGCGCATGAAGGCAAAAGCCCATACCTGGCGCAGGTCGATACCCAGGCGCTGGTGTAATTCGTTCTGCAGCACTGTGATCGGGCGCGGTGGCCATTGCAGCATGTCGCCAACCAGGCTGCGCGCTACCAGCGCAGGCTCTTCGCGTGGGCGCCACGGGCGAAACAACGCAAACACTGCCCGCGACAGCAGCTCGAACGCTGCCAGCCCTGGCAGCACACCTATCAGCACCGCCAGGCGCGCCGGCCACAGTCGTTCGCCATCGACAAAGACCAGGCAGCCAATGGTCAACACCTGTACAGCGATGACCACCCGAACCAACGCCGCAAGCGCCTTGGCCTCGGGCCAGGTCGCCGTGCTTTCTGCCGTCAGGTGGCGCTCGGCCACGACCAGGCAGAACGCGAACACGGCCAGGATGCCGATCGCAACCCAGGTCACCTGACCGGCGACCAGCGGTACGGGCAAATCAAAGCGCCAGGCGCCTTTGACCAAGAGCAGCGCCAGCCCTGCAAGGCCTGCAAGCCAGGGCGTCTCGGCACCAAGCTTGTGCAATTGCCTTCGGCACGCTTCACCCATCTGCGCGCACCAGCGATCGAAACGGCTGAGCGATTGCGGCTCGGTAGTTTCCACCGTAGCGCTGCGCCAGAACGCCAACTGCAGCGGCGTTGCGCCCAGCAGGGTCGCGCGCCAGTTGGCCACCCGCCAGGCTGACTGCGCAGCCGCAGCCAACAGCAACAACGCCGCGGCATTGACGGCGAGCAGGACGAACCAATGAGAGTCGGGGCTGAATACCCCAACCAGCCCCTGCAACATCAACAACAGCGTGGCGAATGTCAGTGCCAGATAGGTCACCCGCACCAGTTTGCTTGCGTGCGCCGTCGCGCGCTGGAAACGAGGAAACCCATCGAGGGCGTTGACCTCGGTGTCTGGATCGACGCTCATGAAGACTCCAGGAAATGCCAGGCGCCACGAGTCAGGCCCTGAACAGGCTGGTAACAATTTGCAACAAGCCGTAACGTTATAACAGGGAATGTAAAAATTCTGTTCATGCTCAAGAGCATGTGTCGGGCTGTAGGAGCTGGATCACAAGGGCGAGCTGGAACCACTCAAGAGAGCTAAGACACGTCGGCTGATCAGCGCATCATAGCCATCCGCCATCGCCATCAAGCGAGCGCTAATGGCGATGTCATCGGCGTTCATGCCGCGTCGCGTTGATGGACAAGGGCACTGCTAGCGAACAAGGAAGCCATTTTTCTGCGGATCTCGATCGTCAATGATCCAATTGCTAAAGCCGCAGATATAGGCATTTCCGGACACCTCCGGGATTACCGCCGGGATGTCGCCGATCATCGTTTCCTTGACCACCTTGGCGGTGAAGACGGAGCCGATGACCGACTCGTTGATGAGCAACTCGTCCTTGCCGAGCTGGCCGCGCAGGTATAGCTGCGCAGCACGACCGCTGGTTCCCGAGCCTGTTGGCGAACGATCAACTTCACGGTCGGCAAAGATGCAGCAGTTTGCCTGAGTCGACCCGGGGAACCGCGGCTCCCCATCAATGATGGTGCCGTAGATATGATTGATCTCAGGGATGTGTGGATGCACCACTGGAAACGCCTTGTTCGCCGCCTCCTTGACCTCGGCACCAAATTTCTTCAGTTCTTCCACCGACGCCTCGCGAATTGCCAGACCATGCGGTTTGCCGCTGGTATAGAAATAGAACGCGCCACCATAGGCGATGTCGCCGGTCACTTCCCCATAGCTCGGCGTTGTGACAGTCACGTCGCGTTTGTAGATGAACGACGGCACGTTGATGAAGCGCACGCCGTTGGCATGTTTGCCATCCCACTTCACAAAAGCCTCGATGAAGCCGCATGGTGCATCGATGCCGACACGAGTCTCAGGCTCGGTTCGCTCAACCCAGCCCAGCTCGACTGCGGCCGTGGCCAAAGCGATTGTGCCGTGCCCACAGTGGTCGCTGTAGCCTTCGTTGTGCAGGAAAATGATGCCAAAGTCAGCTTGCGGCGAGACGGGTTCGGTCAGGTATCCGCCATACATGTCGGCATGCCCGCGTGGCTCGAACATAAGAGCCTGGCGAATGTCATCTGCATTCTTCAGCAGCCAGGCGCGGCGCTCTACGATTGTCTTGCCGGGCAAACGCGGCAAACCTGAAGTCACAATACGGAACGGTTCACCACCGGTATGGACTTCTACGGTATTGATGGAGCGAGAGATCTGCATGAGGCAACCCTTTCGTTATCGACGCAGGTCACTGGCATTCAGCGATGCCAGCGCAACCCGAGACGCTGCCAAATCCCATGCGGCGGTGCCAACGCTTTTGAAAACAGCCGGTCTGGATGCATCAACCCCGTGCTTCAGAGCGTGGGCGAGCGACTTGACCTGAGCCCAGTCAACCCCCGCTCGCAGCAGGTCACCTGCTTCATGCTGCGCGCCGGCAGGCTCATCGGCGTAAATGACGCTGGAGTCCAGCGTGTGTTTACCAATCTCAGCCATCTCCGGCTTGAAGGCGCCCACACCAATTACCAGTCGACCTGGCTTGGCGAGCTCGTCGTAAACAGGCTCAGTGCTGGTGGTGACGGTGATCACCACGTCGACATCAGGCACACCTGCGTCCAAAGGCTCCAAATGGGGGTGCAGCTCACGATTGCGATCGCAGAACTCGGTTGCCATCTGCAGATCCAGGCCGCGCACAAAGACCTTGGCTTCTGGATAGAGGGCATTGATTGCCTGAACGTGGTAGCGCGACTGCGCGCCGGTACCGAAGAGCAGGATTTGCTTCGGTGCCTCTTTCCGGAAGGTACGAATTGCCAGCAGCGTTACTGCCGCGGTTCGGCGGCCAGTCACTTCAGGACCGTCCAGCAGACAGACGATCTTGCCCGTGGTGGCATCACAGACGGTCACGGTGCCATTGATGGTCGGCAGTTCAAGCTTAACGTTCCCGGGGTGAACGTTAACCAGCTTGTGGATACCGATGTCTTTCGCAGTCGCGGGCATGCTCAACAGAACGCCCCCCTCACCCAGCGGTACGACCATGCGCTCAGGGCTGAGGATCGTGGCGTCATCCAGCTCCCTGGCCGCGCTATCGATCGCTTCGACAAGTTGACGGAAATCCAGCAAATCTGCAGTTTTCGCTTGGTCACATACGATGATCGAAGCGTTGGTGGTGGATGGATTACTCATTTTTTACTCCTTGCTTTTTCTTATTCATTTCTTCTCGTACCCACCCCATAGGGCTCAACTGGTCTGTTGAACGAACCACTTACCGTTCTCCTGGATCCAGCACCTACCATGACCGTGCCGGAAACGCCTGACTGGTACGGATTATAACCAGTTACTGGTTGATAATATGCCCACAATTCGATTGCATCAATGACCAATTTCCTCTCAAAAGCGAGAATTTCACCTCAAAAGGTCGTAAATAAGACCGGACACCCTGAGATTGGTCATGGCGAGTTGAAAAGAGAGTATGATCTGGCAGAAACCAACCACTGGCGACTGGTCATGACAACAGACCAAAATGTAATGAAGGCCGACTTCCGGCCGAAGCAGATTTACGAACAGGTCGCTGATCAGATCCGGCAGGGAATACGCTCCGGCACCTTCCAGCCAGGCGCCCGCCTGCCTTCGGAAAGAGATCTTGCTCAGCGTTTCCAAGTCAGCAGGCCTGCAGTTCGGGAAGCCATCGGCGCCCTGCAGAACGAAGGCGTGGTCATTACCCGGCATGGATCCGGCACCTACGTCATCGACAAGGTGACCCAGGAGGTGAGCCCGCTCTCGCCATCTTCAGAGGCGGACTACAGTCCTATCAGTACCTTGGAGGTGAGGTTGCTGATTGAGCCGGCGATTGCCAGGCTTGCCGCGCGCCGCGGTAAAAGAGATGAACTAGCGGAGCGCTTCCTGGCGCAAATGGCGAATGTGAAGGACATCACTGACGCTCGTCAGCAGGCGCTATGGAATGAATGCGATCGCAAGTTCCATCGACAGCTGGCGCTCATGACAGGCGACATGCTCATTGCCAAGATCGCTGACGAGATTGAACGAACGATGGCTCAGCCTCTCTGGAATCGCCTGAGAGATGACGGCATCCATGATGCTGCACGCATCCAGTTGTACGTTGCGGAGCATCGACTGATCTACGAAGCCATCGTTTCCGGCGATGAGGAAGCAGCGGCCTTCTACGTGGAAGGCCATCTTAAGCGTGTTCACCGGGATATCAGTCGTGGGGACGAGACAGCTTGATGACTAGGTTCTGTACGAGATCCCGAGAGACTGAATCAACGCCCTTCGGAAGCTGAGGTTCTGTAGGGTTCTCCGCAACTACGGAAAGTCAGTTCCACTCATCCAGTGCGCGCAAGCGCTGGAGGGCGTGCTTGTATTGGCAAAAAAGAGCATACGTAGCGCGAGCTGTCCCGGCAGCACTCTGTGCCCCTATTCCATTGCAGTCGGATTTGGCGTATTGCTTCCACCGTGCCTGAGACTCCTCTAGCAAGACCGGAACCGTCTCGAAAGTTGCAAACGCGCTCGGATGCCCAACCAGCTCTCGAGCAGTTACCATCTTCTTCTGATACTTCTGTTCGACCGCTTCGTTACTCGTGCGCACCATCGCCAACAGACACATATCGCTATCGTTCGTAGAGCGCACGTCTGGTCTCCTAAGGCACTCCTGCCACACGGCCTCCACACTTGCTGCGAACTGGCGCACCTTCGCATCCAGTTCTTCCTCTCGACCAACATCAGCGTGGGCCGTACCGACCACCAGCAATGATCCCATGCAGATCGCCTTGAACATACTTGTCACGTGCCTCACTCCTTGTGGTGGCTATTCAGGGACTGAATGGTGCAGCAAGAAGAGTATGCGCGCCACCAAACGGCGCACTTCGATTTTGTGGCCCGGGTCACTCCGCTCGCTTGCACATGTCGCAATCCAGACGCTGGCAGATCCAGGGCTTTACGCTGGACCATGTGGCGCAAGCCTGCCAGGGCCAGGGCGACGTGCATCGTTACCATGTACTACCGCCCTACTCGCTTCGCATGACCGCTGAGCTTAGGGACCTGCTCGAGGCATCTGCCGGACAGGCAAAACGTTGCCTCAACGCTGAGATCGTTGCTCGCTTGGAAGAGAGCTTCGAGAGAGAAGCTGTCGTGCAGCCCCTGTCGGAGCACGAAGCCGCCATGCAGGTACTGGCAAAGATGTATCAGGAGACCCAGGATAAGATTAACGAGCTGAAATCAATGCCTAGCTTGAGCCCAATGGAGCAGGTCGAGCTGCTGCATGAAGAGGCTACTGCAAAGTATCTCCGCCAAGCGGCCGCACGAGCATCAATGGCGCCAGGGGATCGGCCTGCTCGGAGCAAGAGGGGGTCGATGCCCAGCCCACAGCCGCAACCGCAACCGCAGATCGAGATTTCAGATCTAACGCCCAACGACGATTCGCTGTATCTGGAGGCCGCACGCTGTGTTGTGTCGAGCCGCCGCTGCAGTGTATCGGCTGTTCAGCGCCAACTGAAAATCGGCTACAACCGTGCAGCGCGGCTGATCGAAGCGCTTGAGGACGACTGCGTTATCTCGGCACCTAATGCAGAAGGCAGTCGCCACCTACTCACCCCCCAGCAGCGGAGCGCTGCACGCCTGCTGCCTTCCAAAGCCGAAATCGAACAGCAGCGAAAGCAAGAAGAGCTAGCTCTTCGTACCGCGTACCTCGTAGAAAAGTACGACGACCAATCAATCGTTCAGGCCATCCTAAAGGAGAAAATCTGGGAGGGGATGACTGCCGCTCAGCTATTCGACTCCGCCGGAGAGCCCGAGGCGATTGACCAAAAGTATATGAAGAACAAATCACGCGAGGTATGGAAGTATGATCACGAGGGCCGTAATCGTTATCTGCTTCGCGTAACACTGGAGAACGGCCTGGTGGTTGGCTGGGACTCTCGCAGTTAACTCAGCCCGGCCAAGCGCCGGGCTCGTCTCGTCACACTTCTAGCACTTACATATTAGGAGGCGCCGGGCGCACATTTTGTATCTGGACACCCAAACGATCTATGAGCTCTTCCAGCTTGGTGCGGTTCCCGTCGCTACTTGCCACACCTGCCAGTGACTGACCTACAGAATCTTTGGGCAACGCCAGGATATTCTTGTACGTGATGGTGATCGAGTTCGATCTCTTTGAGTTTTGGCTAGCCGAGGTGTCTGCATGGATGCCTACCCCATCACTGACAACAGGAGGTGCCAGATCGACCTTGAGCCCTCCACTTGCAGTCGTGTCAGCCGATATATTGAACGTAACCGACGCAGATTCTGCAAATAGCCCGGTTTTCGCATCACCTTGAGCGGCGCGCATAGCGTTTATACCCTGCCCTACTTGCTCCATTGCCTGAACCAATGTGATTTCACTGGGCTTTGTAACTTGTTGGCAACAGCCTGTTAAAGACACTACGCATAGGACCATCATTACGTGCTTCATAACCGCTCCTTGTCAGAATGGCATATGGCCACCCTTGGAGCGTAGCTGTGGTTTTTATTCGTAGCTGTGGCCAGATGCAAAATGCCCAGCGCGGGGCTGGGCTCGGCAATCACTGCTCCTGAGGAGACCAGTTGAACTTGTAGTTCAACGGAGGTAGCTCGTAGTGTTCTGCCAGATACAGGCCCAGCATCTCGCCTTCCTTCGCGTATGCCGCTGCTTTGTCGACAGTGGGATACCAGCTCACCCAGAGCGTGTCCAGTGGGAACATTTTTTCGAACGACGCGAAGCTGAACCGCCATCCTGCCATGTGGCCGGTAGCGCCTTTCGTACGTGCACATCGGATGAATGCTGCAAGGCGGCGCTTGAGGTTATCCGACTCTCCAACAGTCAAAATACCGTTATTGTCAATGCCCACTGCTCGCGCGATAGCACGGTCTGCACAGATTATGTACACGCCAGGAACTGCCGGCGCGCTCTGATAATGATCTACGAGCTTCAGCCACTCCGGCTCCCAACCTTCCCAATTTTTGACCTTCATCAGACGCCTCCAATGATAGAGGCAAAACAATATCACAGCCTCCCCCTAGCCGGGGGGGCAAGATGCAAAAAGCCCAGCGCGGGGCTGGGCTTCATCTAGTAGTTATCCTAAGTATCGGAAAACCCACTGCATTTCACAATTATCTCCACGAATGCTCCCCTTATCTGGGTCCTTCAACGAAACCTTGTTCCAGAACGGGTTGCTATCGTCTCCCGATGGCCAAGAGTGACGGCAAGAGTTGGAGCCGTCATACGGGTTATCCCAATCAACCTTGAATGATATTTTTAGGTCTTGGGGGCCGGCATTTTCGAAACTGCCACATATGCAATACTCAACCGATCCCTCCGTGCCAGTAAATATTCCGCTTGACTCGCTGCCCCAGGCAACCGTCTGTCCTGGTTCAATGACATCTGGTGGTTGCATGCCATCCATCCAAATCCCATGACTTAATTCACTCTTCGCCTTGATCAAACTGAATGGACTACCATTAACAAATGTTATCTTTACAGACCTAGCGGCACCGGACCTAAATCCGAGAATATTTGCAAACTCCTGAGCAACACGAACCGCCCCCTCCGCAATAGCACTGCTAACAGAATTGAATGATTTCAACGCTGATGAAACCATTTCCTCTGATATCAGATCATGGGGTGGCTTCGCCTGGTGGCTACCCATCCCTCCGCCAAAAGCTTCGTCAATCCATACCATTACGCGAGCAGCACGAAGTTCTTCATCTGAATTGGACATAACGCCTTCCCTTCCTTAGCAGGCAAATACCGTTTGGCTTACAGCACATAAAGGCTAGCAGAGGTTTCGATCCTTCACCGCCCCTGTCCGCCCATCCACCCTGGACGGAAAGCCAGTACGCGCACGGCTCCGCGCCGTAGTAGCGTTATGCCTCCACCAACTACTTAAACCTATCAAACGCAGGGAAAAGGTATGCAGTACCACAGCACCGAACATCTGGAGAGGCATGAAGAATTCCGCCGCATGCTGATTTTGGCGGCTCAAGGAACCAGCCAGCTCCTTATCGTATCCCCAGACAAAATCGACACGCTTGAAGACTATCTGAAGGCTTCTTTTCAAGAGGCTCCGGCCAGAAAGCTCAGGAAAGAGAAGTCTCTAAAAATCAATGACAGTCTTACAGTTTTTCTTGAAGCCAAAGATCCTAACTCAGGCTTCTCAAGAGGGCACGTTTTCATCCCTTGGGCTTCCATGCACACAGTGGACCGCGCCGTGAACGATAGTCGATCGATCAGTACCTTCTACATTCCGCACTCAGGTCCAGATTCCGGCCCCGGGACCGTGGATGAGCTTGCTCTGTACAAGAATAAATACCCGAGCTCGAAAGAGCTGTAACGAACCGCCCCGGTACATTGCCGGAAAGCCCATGGACTGGGGCGTCAATACATAAGGACTACGTATGACCCAAGCAGAGTTAAACCAGCAGCTCGTCGACGCGGTTAATGCTCATGGAGCTGACCTGCAGAATCTCAATTGCGTGCTCGCTGGTCTGGTTCACCAGCTTGCCGCAACGCAGGGAAAGGAAGGTCTTGAAGGCGCAAGAAAGTTTGCCCTCCAGGTCGCTGAAGGAATGCCGAAAAGTGGGCCAGTCCGACCGAACCCGAAGGCGATTTCTGAGTTCTTCAGCGACCATCCTCTGGCTTGATGCCGAGCTTTTTCTCGACCCGGGAGAGTCGCTCCTCGACGACGAGCAACTCTCTTCGGGCCCCCCTTCACTTCCTTCAAGTCGACGGCGAATTTGCCCGCCTTCACGATGATCTGACTTTCAGGCACTGCGATAGATCCCAGTCCAATCTGATGCATATCCCACTCCTGCGGCCTTGCCGCGTCAGTTGTTGCTCTGTTCAGCTGCTTCAGCCATTACACCTAGGGCCTCATTCTCCATGGCGCGAAGGTCGGGGAACGCCTCTTCCAGGCCTCTGCGCTTGATCCCGATCATCTTGGCGGTGCTTGGGATGGCCGTGTAGTCGAGCCCTGACGGCCCCCCAGGCCCCAGGCGCCATTGAGTACCCATGGCCTCGAACAGGCAGAACGCCGGCCATACATCAGGCCAGACCTCCACTTCTTCGATCTCTATGTCGTCGAGCGTGAGCCCAAGGAACGCTAGTTGCTCGGCGGAGGGACCTTGCTCATACAAGGCCCGCGCCGCCGCCTTCAGTTTCCCAGGCGGGCCGGGTTGTACGCTTGCTGGTAGGCATCCAGTACGGCTTGAGGCGCACCGACGCAGGTGGTGACTAACTCCAGGATTGCCTCATCGTTGAACTTGTCGTCGAAGCCCCAGCCTACGGTGACGGCCTTGATCTGCTCAGCCTGGAGTTGCACCTGCCCGGCAGTGAACTGCTCGAGGCTCGCACTCTCGGCCTTAGCCTTTTCAGCATTGGCTTCGGCAGCCTGGTTCCAGCTGTCGTAGAGCTTGGCCAAGGCGGTGCGGTCGAAATAGCGGAACGTGAACTCTACCGCCACCGGGTCGCCGCCCACGCGCGGGATCTTCACCTCAGCGGTGAACGTCGGGTTCTGCGCGATCTTGATCTTCGGCATGGTGGCTCCTTAAACGGCCAGGTAGCGCAGCGGGCGACCGGACAGGCCGACGCTAATGGTGCGGGTCATGATGTTGTTCCGCTCCATGGTGGGAGTGGTGGTGATACTGACGTAGCCCGGGTAGAGGATCTGATCACCGTTGCGCAGCTTCAGGCGGACAACGGTCAGCTCCTTGGACTCGTCGAAGCCTTCGACGGCGCCCACGTAGGCAGCGGCCGGCTGGTCCTCGACCACGATGGCCAGGCTCAGCGGGTTGCGGTTGGTCGGGAACTGGCTGGCGTTACGGCGATGGCTCGCGCTTCGAGCATCGCGTGACCCACTGGCAGCCACACCTCACTCCACCCACCGAGTAACCCACCACCTGGAGGCGACCATGGGCGCACTTCGAGCAGCACAGTTTGAGTACGACAACCGGATGCCGCCGGCGGTGAGCGAAAGCGCGGCTGAGGAAGCTGAGGCGCGCTGGATCGACGACGGCATTGCCGAGCTGATGGCGCGCCGTGACGTGGTGTTCCAGCGCAGCTTCCGCCAGCGTGGCGTTACCTATGAGCGCTTCGCTCAGGCGGTGGATGAGTTCGTGATGGGCCAGCTTGGCCTGTCGGGCACCAGCAACTCGGTACTTGGGCGCCTGGTCCTGGCGGCTCGCTGCAAGGTCACCAGCGATGCGGCCGCAGCAGCCGACGAGATCTTGAACGTGGCCAACCCTGAGTCGGCGCTTGAAGAGATCGCCCGCCAGCTGCTCGCTCCCTTCGCCAAGGAAGCAGTGCTGGCCCAGGCCGAGGACGCGGAATGAATCCTCACAGCGTGGCGGTTCGCGCCATCGAAGCTGCAATCGAGACGATGCTTCTGCCGGGCTCTGGCCCGGTGGAGGATGCGAAGGCCGAATCCATGGTGGTTGCCTACTTCTCCCTTCTGGCCATCGACTCCAACGGGTTCAAACACTACTGCGAGCGCATCCGGCGGATTGCCGTTCGGCGCAAGGAGGCTGCATGACTACGCCGATCTTCCCGTCGATCATCGACGACCAGGTGGCTGAGGTTGCCCAGGCCGTGCCAGACGATCGAATCCTGCTGGTGTTCAAGGGCCTGACCATGGAGGACGCAATGAATCAGGCGCGCATGGCTCACATCGAGAACCCGGCGGCCTGGTCGGGCCGCGCCTACCTCTGCGGCATGTGCACCCTGGCCTACGAGGTCCGCACGTGAGCCGCCAGCAGGCCAGACGCTGGGCGTTCTGGCGCGGCTCCTTCTCCATGCTCTTCGCCTGCACCTACTTCATGCTGGCCAGCGCTCTCGCTGGCTGCATTACCTCCTGACGCAGGACCCCGAGTGCGGCGGGCCCTTCGGGGATAACCGTGCCCGCAAGGGAGCGTAAGCCGGTAAGAGCGCGCAACCATCACCGGCAGCCAGGGCGTTCGGCCTACATCACGGGCGTGACCTGGCATTTCCACTATTCCAACTGACAGCGCCGGCCTGGCGCGAGGTGTACCAATGTCCACTACCAACATGCGCATCTGGGAGCAGGTGCAGACCACCGATACCCGCTACACCAAGAACGCCGAGGTCGGCGGCCAGAAGATCACCAGCCTGAACGGCACCGCGATGGTCATGAAGGCGACCGAAATGTTCGGCCCGGTAGGTATCGGCTGGGGCTGGAAGGTGCTTGAGGAGCGATTCGACGACGGTCACGAGGTGTTTGCCGGTGAAGGCGACAAACGAATATGCCTGGGCCGGGAGATCGGCCACACCGTCAAGATCCAGCTCTGGTTCATGCAGGACGGCCAGCGCGGCGAGGTCGAGCAGTACGGGTGCACCCGGTACCAGTACAAGACCAAGTACGGCATGACCACTGATGGCGAAGCTCCGAAGAAGTCGCTGACCGACGCCATCAAGAAGGCCCTGTCCATGCTGGGCTTCAGCGCAGACGTGTTCCTGGGCATGTTCGATGACGTGAACTATGTGCAACAGCTGCAGGCCGAGCAGGCCATCGAGCAGGCCGAGGACCGGCAGGCCGAGATCGAGCGCCAGCAAGAGGAGCGCTTGAACTTCATCAAGGACACGATCGCGACCATGCAGAAGGCCGTGACACAGCATGAGCGCAAGAAGATCCACGACCATGCTGTGCGCAAGCTCATCGGTCGCAAGGACGAGAAAGGCGCCGCCCGGATCGCCCTTGAATTGAAGAACCTCGAAGCCGGCAAGCCGCAGGAGGCTGCAGCATGACCCAGCTCTACGCACTCACCGGCCAGATGGCCGAACTGGCCGCCATGTGTGACACCGACGATGAAGGCCTGAAACAGGCCATTCAGGACACCATGGCCGGCATCCAGGGCGAGTTCGAGGTGAAGGCCGACAACATCGTCATGCTGCGCCGGAACATCGAAGGCGACATCAGTGCAATTGAAGCGGAAATCGACCGCCTCAACGAACTCAAGCGCATCAAGGCCAACAGCGTCACGGCTATCACCGACTACCTGCGCCGGAACATGGACGCGGCCAACATCAAGACGATCAAGCGCCCGCTGTTCACCATCAGCCTCGTCACCGGCAAAGAGAAGGTAATCGTCGACAACGAACAGGCGGTACCGGATGAACTGACGTCTGTGGTGACCAAGATCGCGCCGGACAAGAACGCCATCGCCGCCAAGCTCAAGGCCGTCCGGGAGCACAACGAAGCCGTGCGCAAGCGCATGGCTGCCGGCGAAGACTGTGAAGATGAACTCATCCCCGAGCCAGCGTGGGCGCACCTTGAGCGCGGCGAAAGCTCGATCCGCATCAAGTGAGGCAAGCATAAACCAATCCATCGACCTGGAGGCAGCGAAAGCTGCCTTCTTCGCTTCTGGCGGCCAGCTCGTTTTGTACTCCGCACCACTGTAACCCCTCTCCCCTCTATTCACTGCCGCGATATGGCGGCCAAGGACGAAGTCATGCCTGAAGAAAAACAATTGATCCAGCCGCTGCAGGTTGAGCGCGATGAGTACGGTTTCTGGACCCACCCGGCCTGGCCAGATGACGGCGACGAATGCGCGCTTCCGTTCAGCTGGTTCGGTGACCACGGGCTGGAGTACTGCGTGGTCGAGATGGAAAACGACGGCCCAGAAGAACTGAATGCGGAATGGCTCGACGCCGGCGGCGATTATGACTGCTCGCCGTGGCAGCCAAGCAAGCCGGCTGGCAATGGCTGGTTCACCTTCTCGATCCACGACACTGAGGACGGCCCGATCTGCGTTTGGGTCCGCCAAAAGGTGGCGGCATGAGGCTGAAACAGTATCCGCTGGACGTGCAAAGCGTCGGCAGCGACACCTACATCGCGATGAGCAAGGGTCACCACGACCTTGAAACGTTCATGGCTGCAGCCGTGAAGGAATGCCCAGGCTGGTTCCTGGGCGGCCCGCAGCACAAATGGTGCAAGACGGTGCCGGATCGCTCGGGCGAGTTTGCACATCGGTATGTGTTCGTCGAGGAAGGCACGCCAGGCGCATGGCCGGCGACCTACTGCTGGGAGTTCGGTGAAGACTACAAGCGCTACAACGGCGAGGTAGGCACATGAGCGATTTCGAAATCACTGTCACCGAAATGCCCGCAACCAAGCTGCCGGAGTACATCACTGCGCTGGACAAGGCCACACGCGACTGGACAGATCGCGCCGCTCGCGGCGAATGCCCATGGGTTTGCGCGGACTGTTGTTACACCTTCAACGAAGGCATGCCAGATCAATGCTGCCACGGGTTGCAGGCGTGCACCGACATCATCAAGCGCGACAAGCTGCGCGCCATGCGAGAAGGAAACGAACCATCATGACCCGCCTCGCCCTCTGCCTCCTGCTGCTGGCCACCCTGGTCGGCTGCGAACCGGTGACGCCAGAGCATGCTGCACCGCAGAAGATCAACCGGCCGTTCTACGGAGTAACCGTAGAGCACGACGACGCGCGCGGGGTTACCTGCTGGGTTCCTTCCGACGCGCGAGCCGGCCTCTCCTGCTTGCCTGATTGGATGCTGCGTAGCCCAGACCAGGCCGGCAACGAGCGCCAGCTCTCCCCGCACGAAACCCAACCCGAACCTACACCCGCTCTGGCGCCTGGGCGCTGGATTGATGAGAGGTATCAGCTGTGACCGAACTTGAAGAACTGCTGCTGGCTGCCAAAGCCGCCGGGCTTGAAGTTGAACCGTGCACCTGCAGCGATCCGAAATGGCCTCTGCGCATCAAGGGCCAGTCGGGCACGCGGGCGCACTGGAATCCCAACATCAACGACGGCGACGCATTCAAGCTGGCCATTGACCTGGGCATCCAGATCCACATTGAAGGGTCTGGCGAGTCTGAGGCCGTCTGGGCTGATGACACCATGGTCTGGGTGGACAGCGAATATGCCCAAGGCGATCGCCGAAAGGCGGCACGCACCGCCATCGTCAGCGTTGCTGCCCAGCGCGGGGAGAAGATGCCATGATCGACGTAACCGTAGCGCCCGCCGAAGACCAAGAGCTGCTACTGCCATGATCGCCCTCGCCTACATGGCCTACCTGATATACAGGGGGCCGCGATGAGTCGCGAAGTGACAGAGCAGGACTTCAGGAAGCCGGAATTCCGCGACGCAAAGGTTGAGGATTACGAGTTCCGCGAAGACGGCGCGCTGGTCAGAAAAGACCGGTGGCAAACCGGCATGTGGCGCGTTGCATCGCTCGTCGGCCAATCCCGGGGCGGATTCGAGATCGACGCCGTGGTCGAGAAGGTTCGCAAGCTGGCAGGCAATTGGTGCCCGTCAGATCCGGAAGAGGATCCTGGTCTGGAGCGGATCGACATCCACCTATCCTGCGGCAGCGTCCTGGCCAACTGCGAGCGCACCGGCCCATTCGCCTACCTCTGGTCTTTCGGGAACATCACCTTCACCAGCAAAGACTTCGGCGCCGACATCATCGAGTGGCAAGAGTCAGCCGCGCCGAACGCCTAACCCCTCCCCCAACAACTCAAGCCCGCCGACATGCGTGGGCATGGAGAGCTATTGCCATGATCATCGACGATGTGATGACCGACAAGATCACGCTCCACGGCCTGGGCTTCGTCCAGGTGCAGCTGCAGGGCGACCAACGCCTGCACGTGTGGCACCCCGAACTGCCGCGGCGCAGCTGCTTCGAGCACTCGGCCATTCACGATCACCGCTTTAGCTTCGTGTCCCGTGTGCTTGTCGGCGAACAGATCAACCATCGATACGAGCCTGTGCGGCACGCCGATGGCGAGTTCGTGTTGTACCTGCATGAAGGGAAGCGCCAAGCCGGTGGCGGGCGTCCCTGGACGCCGGATGGCCGTGCCGATATGGCCCACCAAGGAACCGACCTGATCTATGCAGGGGGTGAATACCTTACCTACGCCTACGACTACCACAGAACCGAGCCAGGTGGTTACGGCCGGGTAGCGACCATCATGCGGAAGGATGCCGAGTTCCCGGAAGGTGCCCACTCCACCTGCCGCTACGGTGTCCAACCGGACACAGACTTTGACCGCTACCAATGGCCCGCCGCTCGACTCTGGGAAGTCGTGCGCGAAGTGCTGCTGGCCTGACCACCAACCTGCCGCCACCGGCGGCGTGGAGACCATCCCATGGAAACCGAAAGCTCCGGTGACGTCGACAAAGTCACCGAACAGCGAATGGCCGACTTACTCGGCTGCACCAAACGCGCCTTGGAAGGCCGGCGCTTACGAGGAGCGATCCCCGAGGGCGTCTGGATGAAGCATGGCGGACGCATCATCTACAGCAAAAAGAGGTATGACGAATGGCTGGAAAGCCAATGGATTCCCCCTGGCATCGACGTCCACTATGGCTCGCTCCGGCTCAGGTTCATGTGGGAAGGTACTCGCCGAAGTGAGACCCTTCCCTACCCCCCGACACAAAAAGGCATCAAGGCTGCATCCCAGCTTCGCGATAAAGTAAACAGCCTGATCAAGCTCAACCTCCTCGACCATGACAAGTACGCGGAGTTGTTCCCCAGTTCCGCCGCTGTCGTGGGCGGCGTTCCAACATTCGGTGAGTACGCCCAGTTGTGGCTGGACAGTCGTGAGATCGCAGCCGGCACCAGGCTGAACTATAAGGGCACTCTGAACCTGTACTGGGTGCCCCACCTCGCCTTGGTGCGTATTGACCTGATAACGTCGACGCTCCTGAGGCGAATCGTCGCCTCCATCACCTGGACTTCACCGTCGGTCAAACGCAATGCGATGGTGAAGCTGTCAACCATCCTGCGCTCAGCGGTACTGGACGGTCTGATCACAGGAACCCGGCTGAAGCCATACAGCTGCCAGCACGCTCGAGGAAAGAGGTTGATCCCTTTACCTTGGACGAGGCGAATCTGATCATTGCCGAGCTGTACAAGCACCCTCACTGGCCGAGCCAGATCTATGCAGCGTTCTTCGAGTTCATGTTTTTCACTGGCCTACGTTTGTCCGAAGGCCTGGCATTGAGATGGGATGCAGTCGATACGACCAAGAAGACAGCCCACGTGCGGCGAACGATCGCGCTCGGTGTAGTCGAGGAAAGGACGAAGACAGGGAAGGATAGGTTTGTGTTGCTCAACGACAGGGCCTTGCACGCCTTGGAGTTCGCCAAGCAGTACGCAGAGCGCCGCAGGATGGGCAAAGGACAATTCACCGAATCGCCGTTCGTCTTCCCACCTGGGAAGAATGGGGAGCACGTCAAGCAGACGTCGGATCTGCACCATCAGTGGCGCCCGATCCTTAAAGGTTTGGGGATCAGATACCGCCCCCCGTATAACTGCCGCCACACCTATGCGACAATATGCTTAATGTCTGGTCTCAATCCCGCATTTATCGCCCAACAGCTCGGGCATAGCGTGCAGATGCTCTTATCGACTTATGCGCGCTGGATTAACTCGTCCAACGACTGGCAGGAGCTGGAAAAGCTCCAAATTGGTCCGAAATTGATCCGTAGCTGCGAAGAAGCCACGTAAGTTATTGATAGGTAAGCTCCTTGATCTCCACCGCTAATATCACCATGCAGTTCGGCTCCAAGCCGCTGTTCGAAAACGTTTCCGTCAAATTCAACAACGGCAACCGCTACGGCCTGATCGGCGCCAACGGTTGCGGCAAGTCGACCTTCATGAAGATCCTCGGCGGTGACCTGGAGCCGTCCGCCGGCCAGGTCATGCTCGAGCCGAATACGCGCCTGGGCAAACTGCGCCAGGACCAGTTCGCCTACGAGGAATTCACCGTGATCGACACGGTGATCATGGGCCACGCCCAGCTGTGGAAGGTCAAGGCCGAACGCGACCGCATCTATTCGCTGCCGGAAATGACCGAGGAAGACGGCATGGCCGTCGCCGAGCTGGAAACCGAGTTCGCCGAAATGGACGGCTACACCGCCGAATCACGTGCCGGTGAACTGCTGCTGGGCCTGGGTATTCCACTGGAGCAACACTTCGGCCCGATGAGCGAAGTGGCCCCTGGCTGGAAGCTGCGTGTGCTGCTGGCCCAGGCGCTGTTCTCGGACCCGGACGTGCTGCTGCTCGACGAACCGACCAACCACCTGGACATCAACACCATCCGCTGGCTGGAAAACATCCTCACCGCGCGTAACAGCACCATGGTGATCATTTCCCACGACCGGCATTTCCTCAACAGTGTCTGCACCCACATGGCCGACCTGGACTATGGCGAGCTGCGCCTGTTCCCGGGCAACTACGACGAATACATGACCGCCGCTACCCAAGCGCGCGAGCAACTGCTGGCCGACAACGCCAAGAAGAAAGCGCAGATTGCCGAGCTGCAGACCTTCGTCAGCCGCTTCTCGGCCAACGCCTCCAAGGCCAAGCAGGCCACCTCGCGCGCCAAGCAGATCGACAAGATCCAGCTGGCCGAGGTCAAGCCATCGAGCCGGGTGAGCCCGTTCATCCGCTTCGAGCAGACCAAGAAGCTGCACCGCCAGGCCGTGACCGTCGAGAAAATGTCCAAGGCGTTCGACGACAAGGTGCTGTTCAAGGACCTGGGCTTCACCATCGAGGCCGGCGAGCGCGTGGCGATCATCGGCCCCAACGGTATCGGCAAGACCACCCTGCTGCGTACCCTGGTCGGAGAAATGACCCCGGACAAGGGCGAGGTGAAGTGGACCGACAGCGCCGAAGTGGGCTACTACGCCCAGGACCACGCTCACGACTTCGAAGAGGACATGACCCTGTTCGACTGGATGGGCCAGTGGACCTCCGGCGAGCAAGTGATCCGCGGCACCCTCGGGCGCATGCTGTTCTCCAACGACGAGATCCTCAAGTCGGTGAAGGTGATCTCCGGTGGTGAGCAAGGCCGCATGCTGTTCGGCAAGCTGATCCTGCAGAAGCCAAACGTGCTGGTCATGGACGAACCGACCAACCACCTGGACATGGAATCGATCGAGGCGCTGAACCTGGCACTGGAAAACTACCCTGGCACGCTGCTGTTCGTCAGCCACGACCGGGAGTTCGTGTCGTCGCTGGCCACCCGCATCATCGAGCTGTCGGCCGATGGCGTGGTGGACTTCAGCGGCACCTACGACGATTACCTGCGTAGCCAGGGTGTGTTGGTCTGATTTAAAGCAAGGCCTGGCCATTTTGCGTGGCTGGGCCGGCTGCTTCGCGGGTTTACCCGCGAAGTATCTGCTGCCATCCCGCAAGCGGGCACTTGCCCACGATAATTCGTTAGCCTGCTTTCTTTTCCTTCGCGCAACGGCCATGATGGGATCACGCCCAACCGCCCGCCCGCGAACGAGCCCATGACCGCGCAACAACCTGCCGCCGGCATCACCCTGCAGATCCTGTCGATCGTCTTCTACACCTTCATCGCCTTTCTCTGCATCGGCCTGCCGATCGCCGTGCTGCCCAGCCATGTGCATGACCAGCTAGGCTATGGCGCGATCGTCGCCGGCGCGACGATCGGCCTGCAGTACCTGGCCACCCTGCTCAGCCGCCCATTTGCCGGGCGGGTGGCGGACACCCTCGGCGGAAAACGCGCCATTCGCTTCGGCCTGCTGGGAATCGCAGGCTGCGGGGTACTGACATGGTCGTCGGCCCTGACCCTGGCCCTGCCGTCGCTGAGCCTGGCACTGTTGCTTGGCGGGCGCTTGCTGCTGGGTATCGCTCAAGGGCTGATCGGCGTAGCCACGTTGAGTTGGGGCATCAGCCAGGTTGGCTCCGAGCACACCGCGCGGGTGATTTCCTGGAACGGTATTGCCTCCTATGGCGCCATTGCGATCGGCGCCCCCTTGGGCGTGCTGGCGGTTGACGGGTTGGGCTTCAGCATACTGGGGCCGGCGCTGCTGGTGCTGGCGCTACCGGCCCTGCTGGTGCTGCGCAAGCGCTCGGACGCGGTCGTGGTACGCGGCGAGCGCCTACCCTTCTGGTTGGCCTTCGGACGGGTCGCGCCGTGCGGCCTGGGCCTGACCCTGGCCTCGATCGGCTACGGCACCCTGACCACCTTCGTTACCCTGTACTACCTGGAGCGAGGCTGGGTCGGCGCAGCCTGGTGCCTGAGTGCCTTCGGCGCATGCTTCATCATTTCTCGGCTGCTGTTCGTCAACGCAGTCAACCGGTTTGGTGGCTACAACGTCGCCATGGCCTGCATGGCCACCGAAGTGTTCGGCCTGAGCCTGCTGTGGCTGGCACCCTCGCCGCCATGGGCGCTGGTTGGTGCCGGGCTGACCGGTTTCGGGCTGTCGTTGGTGTACCCCGCGCTGGGGGTGGAGGCAATCAGGCAGGTGCCTGCCAGCAGCCGCGGCGCCGGGTTGGGCGCCTACGCGGTGTTTTTCGACATGGCCCTGGCCATCGCCGGGCCGCTGATGGGGGCAATTGCCGTGCACCTCGGCTATGCATTGGTCTTCGCAGTGGCGGCCCTGCTGGCACTGATGGGCGTCGGCCTAACGCTGTGGCTGGCGCGGCATACTGGCCGCAGCTGAGCGCTCAGCCGGCTGCGGCGCGCCCAGCGCCTGGCTGAAGAACGCCGCTGTTTCACGTTGCAGCGAATGGTGGATATCGCGGCGGTCCACGCCTTCGGCGTCCTTGCACAGCGCCGGCATGCGCGCGCTTTGCTCGCTGTCGCAATGGGCCATGAACACAAAATGCCCGGCGCCGGCCAGCAGGCGGTAGTCCGGGATGACCGGCAGCTTGCGGGCCAAGGCTTCGGCATTACGATCCACGGCCACCAGCTGGTCGCTGTCACCGCTGTAGATCAGCACCGGCAAGCGCACCCCGGCCAGGGTATGGCGGTCGAACAACAAGCTCAGCGGCGCCATCAGCATCACCGCGCCCACCCGTTGGTCAGCCATGGGCACCAGCTCGCTGCGGTCGGCAATCAACACCCCGTGCGTCCTGCAGGCATCGGCATCGTTCGGGCGCTCGAGGCAATACTGGCGCAGACGGTCCAGGTCAGGCCGCGCACCGGAAAGAATCAAGGCGGTTTCACCGCCGGCCGAATAGCCGATCACGCCCACCTTGCCATCATTCAGGTAAGGCCCCAGCAAAGCATCGTCGCGAGCCGCGGTAATCGCGGCACTGACCTGCAACGGCCGCCCATACAGGTTGCTCAGGGTACCCAGGCGGCTGTGATCGCGGGCATTGTCCCCGGGGTGCACCACCGCCACCACCACAAACCCCCGACGCGCCAGCGAGGTGGCCAGGTAATGCAAGGCCAGTGGGCTGCCGGTATTGCCATGAGACAGCACCAGCAAGGGGAACTGGCCCAACGCTGCCGGTGCTTCTTCAGCCACCTCGATCGGGTAACCATCCATGCGGCGGCTGTGGGTTTTGCCAACGGCCGGGTAGAACGCCAGCGCCTGCATGGGCTGGCCATCGACCGGGTCGGCCAAGCTCATGTGGTGCAGGCCGGCAACCCAGGGCGCGGCCTCGGCATGAGCAAGCAGGCAGCCGAACAAGGCCAGGGCCAACACGCAGCGTGGAAGGGTCATCGGCCAGCAGTTCCTTGCAGGGCAAAGCGATAACCCAGCATAGAACCGGGCTGACCAATGGCAGATGAAACCTGGATGAAACCGACGTCATGCACATCACGCTCGCGGATTGCGCATTTGCGCTTTCTATCGAACCCATGGCATAGATACCGGTCGACGTTTCATGTGCCCGTATCGCGCCATTCAAGGAGATTCATGCATGAGCAAGCCCGCCTATGTGCCACCCAAGGTCTGGCGCAACGACGCAGCGTCCGGCGGCCAGTTCGCCAGCATCAACCGCCCGGTTGCCGGCCCGACGCACGACAAGGACCTGCCGCTGGGCAAGCACCCACTGCAGTTGTATTCGCTGGCCACGCCCAATGGCGTCAAGGTCACCATCGCCCTGGAAGAACTTCTCGCACTCGGCCACCAGGCTGCCGAATATGATGCCTGGCTGATCCGCATCGGTGAGGGTGAGCAATTTTCCAGCGGCTTCGTCCAGGTCAACCCCAACTCGAAAATTCCTGCACTGCTCGACCGTAGCGTCGAGCCGCCAGTGCGGGTGTTCGAGTCGGGCTCGATCCTGCTGTACCTGGCGGAAAAATTTGGCGCCCTGCTGCCCGAGGCACCAGCGGCCCGCACCGAGAGCCTGAACTGGCTGTTCTGGCAGATGGGCGCGGCACCTTACCTGGGTGGCGGCTTTGGCCACTTCTATGTCTATGCGCCGGAAAAGTTCGAGTACGCGATCAACCGCTTCACCATGGAAGCCAAGCGCCAGCTGGATGTGCTCGATAGGCGCCTGACCGAAAGCCGCTACCTGGGCGGCGAGCAATACAGCATCGCCGATATTGCCGTGTGGCCATGGTATGGCCAGTTGGTGCGCGGCAACCTGTATGGCGCAGCGGAGTTCCTGGCGGTGGACGAATACCCGCATGTACAACGTTGGGCCGAGGAAATCGCCCTGCGCCCGGCAGTACAGCGCGGTACCCGGGTAAACCGCACCTGGGGCGATGAAGCGAGCCAGGTACCAGAGCGGCATGCGGCGTCAAACCTGGCTTGAGGCAACCTCGGGGCCGTAGCGCGGCCCCGACAATGCCTGCCTGCAAAAAACCATTTGCCCCCGCGCAAACCTGCGCCCGCCAGGCCCTTCTTGTACACTCCTCGCATTAGCCCCCACCTGCACATTTTTGGTGAAAGCATGATCGAGGTAACCGAGGTTTCCATTGCCGAGCTGCGCGACGCACTCGAGTCGGGCCGCACGACGGCGGTCGAGCTGGTCAAGGCCTACCTGGCGCGCATCGACGCCTATGACGGTGCCGACACCGCCACCGCCCTGAACGCCGTTGTAGTGCGCAACCCGCAGGCGCTGGCAGAGGCCGAGGCCGCCGACGCCCGCCGCGCCAAAGGCCAGCTTCGGAGCCCGCTGGACGGCATCCCCTACACCGCCAAGGACAGCTACCTGGTCAAAGGCCTGACTGCTGCTTCCGGCAGCCCGGCGTTCAAGGACCTGGTGGCGCAGCGCGACGCCTTCACCATCGAGCGCCTGCGGGCCGCCGGCGCCATCTGCCTGGGCAAGACCAACATGCCGCCAATGGCCAACGGCGGCATGCAGCGCGGGGTTTACGGCCGCGCCGAAAGCCCTTACAACGCCAATTACCTGACCGCGCCGTTCGCCTCGGGCTCGTCCAACGGTGCCGGCACTGCCACGGCAGCCAGCTTCAGCGCCTTCGGCCTGGCCGAAGAAACCTGGTCCAGCGGCCGTGGCCCGGCGTCCAATAACGGCTTGTGCGCCTACACCCCGTCGCGCGGGGTGATCTCGGTGCGTGGCAACTGGCCGCTGACTCCGACCATGGATGTGGTGGTGCCATATGCCCGCACCATGGCCGACCTGCTGGAAATCCTCGACGTGGTGGTCGCCGACGACGCCGACAAGCGCGGCGACCTGTGGCGCCTGCAACCCTGGGTGCCAATCCCGCCAGCCTCCCAGGTGCGCCCCGCCAGCTACCTCGACCTGGCCGTGGATGCCAGCGCGCTCAAGGGCAAACGCTTTGGCGTGCCACGCATGTACATCAATGCCGACCCCGAGGCCGGCACGTCCGAGAAACCCGGCATCGGCGGCCCGACCGGCCAGCGTATCAACACCCGCGCCAGCGTGATCGAGCTGTGGCGACAGGCTCGCCAGGCACTGGAAGCGGCCGGCGCCGAAGTGCTGGAAGTGGACTTCCCGTTGGTATCCAACTGCGAAGGCGACCGCCCGGGCGCGCCGACCGTGTACAACCGCGGTATCGTCAGCAAGGCGTTCCTGCATGACGAACTGTGGGAACTGTCCGGCTGGGCATTCGACGACTTCCTGCGAGCCAATGACGACCCCAAGCTCAACCGCCTGGCCGATGTCGATGGCTCGTTGATCTTCCCCCACGACCCGGGCACCCTGCCTAACCGCGAGGACGACCTGGCCGCCGGCATGGACGAATACGTCAACATGGCCAAGCGTGGCCTGAAAGCCTGGGACCAGATCGAGACCCTGCCCGACGGCCTGCGCGGCCTGGAGCAGACCCGCAAGATGGACCTGGAAGACTGGATGGACAACCTGGGCCTGGACGCAGTGCTGTTCCCCACCGTGGCCGATGTGGGCCCGGCCGATGCCGACGTCAATCCGGTATCGGCCGACATCGCCTGGAGCAACGGCATCTGGGTAGCCAATGGCAACCTGGCGATCCGTCACCTGGGCGTGCCCACCGTCACCGTGCCAATGGGCGTGATGGCCGATATCGGCATGCCGGTAGGGCTGACCTTTGCTGGTCGGGCTTATAGCGACAACGCGCTGCTGAGCTTCGGTGCGGCCTTCGAGGCGACCGGGTCGCGGCGGATGATCCCTCCGCGCACGCCGCCTTTGAGCTGATTATCGGGGGCTGCTTCGCAGCCCTTCGCCGGCATGCCAGCCCCCACACCGAGCGCGTTCTCAACGGCAGGTTTGCATTTGCCTTGAGGCCGCTGCGCTCGAGGTGGGCGCTGGCTTGCCGGCGATGAGGTCAGAAAAGCTACCCCAGATCGCGAAATTCAACTCATTGTGTAAAAATACACAAAAAGTTGATTTCGTGATCCAGCATGCCGATTCCCCTCAACGAAGAACGCCAGCTCACCCTCACCGTCCTCAAGGCCGCCATCCAGGCCATGGGCAGTGTTGCCCCACGCAACCTGGAAATCCTCCTGCACGACCTCGATCACCCGGAACATTCCGTGGTGGCGATCGTCAATGGCCACCTTTCCGGCCGCAGCGTCGGCAGTCCTATCCTCGCCGCCCCGGAACAGGACCAGGGCTTCAAGGCGCTGATGCAAGCCACGGCCGACCAGCAAGGCCGCGCGCCGGTGGTCGTGCCGGACTATCCCACCAGCCTCAGAGGCCGCACCTTGCGCAGCGCCACGGCGATCTTCCGTGACAGTACCGGCCAGCCCTTCGCCAGCCTCTGCGTCAACACCGATGTCACTGGCCTGGAGGCTGCCATGGGCTTCCTCCAGCACTTCCAGCCGTTGGGTGGGGCTCCCGTCGTCAGCGAGCCCGCCGACATGGAGCTGCTGATGGGCGAAATCATCCAGGCCTCGCTACAGCGCAGCGGCCAGGGGCGGATGAACAAGCAGGCCAAGGTCGAGGCCGTGCGGTTGATGCAGGAACGTGGCCTGTTCATCGTCAAAGGCGGCGTGGAGAAAGCCGCAAGCGCCCTGGGTGTGACCCGCTACACCATTTACAACTATCTCGAACAACTGCGCGGAGCCAGCCGATGACCTTGCATATCCCTACCCCCTTGATCGAATCCCGCCCGCTGTCGCTGGCAGCCGGGAGCAACATCTGGCTCAAGCTCGACGCCCTGCAGCCCTGCGGTTCATTCAAGTTGCGCGGTGTCGGTCACGCCTGCGAAGTGCACCATGCCCGTGGCGTGCGGCAGTTCATTTCCTCTTCAGGAGGCAACGCAGGCCTGGCGGTGGCCTATGCCGGGCGCAAGCTGGGTGTGCCGGTGACCGTGGTGGTGCCGGAGACCACCACCGAACGGGCCAAGGAGCTGCTGCGTCTGGAAAGCGCCAAGGTGGTGGTACACGGTAGCTCCTGGCAGGAGGCCAACACCCTGGCGCAAACGCTCGTCGGCCAGGGTGATGCTTTCATCCACCCGTTCGACGACCCACTACTGTGGGCCGGCCATGCCAGCCTGGTGGACGAAGTCGCCGAGGCCGGGCTGAAGCCGGATGCGGTGGTGTTGTCGGTAGGCGGTGGTGGCCTGCTCTGCGGGGTGGTCGAGGGGCTGCAGCGTAACGGCTGGGGCGATGTGCCGGTGCTGGCAGTGGAAACCACGGGCGCGGCGTCGCTGCATGCGGCCTTGCAGGCAGGGCACCCGGTCGAGCTGGAACGTATCGATTCGGTAGCCACGTCACTGGGGGCCAAGCGTGTCGCCGACCAGGCACTGGCCTGCGCGGCCCGGCACCCGGTGCATAGCCATGTGGTGAGCGACCGTGCTGCACTCGAAGCCTGCGAGCGGTTCCTGCTGGATCACCGCGTGCTGGTAGAACCGGCCTGCGGTGCCGCGCTGGCGTTGACCTATGACGCGGTCGCGCTGGCCGGCTACCGTAACGTGCTGGTGGTCGTGTGTGGCGGGGCCACCGCTACCCTGGCACAGATCCATGCCTGGCTGGCCGTGGCCGAATGAAGCGCGGGCGTGGCGAGGCCAACCTTCGCCACGCCGACGCGAACCGCCGTGGCTGTGTTGCCCGCCTACACGCGCCTTCTCCGCACGGTCCTGTTTCAGGTCCTTGCCAGACCCACCCTTGCGCCCCGCGTCATGGACCCGTTGCGGGTCATCGGCAAAACCGTGGCCGTTGTCGTGATGTTTGGTCATGCCATGTCTCCCTGATCCAAAGGAATGCCCAATCTTGGAAACCTGGGCGCGACAGATGATTGCCTTGCCCTGACCAATGGCTCAGGTAGTTCCTGGATGATGACCAGGATGGTCACATGAGCATGTTCTACTGAGGCCGCCGCAACCGGAAAAACCGCTGCAACGTCAGCAACCCTGACGAAATGCATAATCCACCCTTTCGGTCTGCGGCAACTGAAGGCACAATGCGTGTCCTTTTTTTGGCCGGCCTGGCCGGGGGCCCTTAAATGATCAAGACGCCTTACTACCTCATCGATAAAACCAAGCTGCTGGGCAACATGGAGAAGATCGCCTACGTGCGCGAACACTCCGGTGCCAAGGCCCTGCTCGCCCTCAAGTGCTTCGCCACCTGGTCGGTCTTCGACCTGATGCAGCAGTACATGGACGGCACCACCTCTTCCTCGCTGTACGAGCTCAAGCTCGGCCGCCAGAAGTTCGCCGGCGAGACCCACGCTTACAGCGTGGGCTGGGCCGATGACGAGGTCGAGGAGATGCTTGAGAACTGCGACAAGATCATCTTCAACTCGATCGGCCAGCTGCAGCGCTTTGCCGCACAGTCCGAAGGCAAGGTCCGCGGCCTGCGTGTCAACCCGCAGGTCAGCAGCTCCGACTACCAGTTGGCCGACCCGGCCCGCCCGTTCAGCCGCTTGGGCGAATGGGACCCGGCCAAGATCGAACAGGTGATTTCGCAAATCTCCGGCTTCATGTTCCACAACAACTGCGAGAACGGCGACTTCAGCCTGTTCGACAAGATGCTCAGCCACATCGAAGCGCGCTTCGGCCACCTGCTGCATCAGGTTGAATGGGTCAGCCTCGGTGGCGGCATCCACTTCACCGGTGAAGGCTACGACCTGAACGCCTTCTGTAAGCGCCTGAAAGCCTTCTCGGAAAATTACGGCGTACAGGTGTACCTGGAGCCGGGCGAAGCGGCCATCACCAAAAGCGCCTCGCTGGAAGTGACCGTGCTCGACACGCTGTACAACGGCAAGCACCTGGCCGTGGTCGACAGTTCGATCGAAGCGCACATGCTCGACCTGCTGATCTATCGCCTCAACGCCAAGATGGCCCCGAACGAGGGTGCGCATACCTACATGGTCTGCGGCAAGTCGTGCCTGGCCGGCGACATCTTCGGCGAATATCAGTTCGACCGCCCGCTGGCCATCGGCGACCGCCTGTCGTTCGTCGACGCGGCGGGTTACACCATGGTCAAGAAGAACTGGTTCAACGGTCTGAAAATGCCATCCATCGTGGTCAAGCAACTCGACGGCAGCGTCGAAGTGGTGCGCGAGTTCAGTTTCGAAGACTACGTTTCCAGCCTGTCGTAAGACCGGCTTTCAGTAAGGAGCAAGGGATAAATTGAAGAAGAACGTTCTTATCATTGGTGCAGGAGGTGTCGCCAAGGTGGTGGCCCACAAGTGCGCGCAGCATAACGACGAACTGGGTCGTATCGCTATCGCGTCACGGAACATCTCCAAATGCCAGGCCATCATCGACAGCGTCAAGGCCAAGGGTAGCCTCAAGGTACCCGCCGACATCCAGGCCTTCTCGCTCAATGCCCTCGATGTCGAGGCGACCAAGGCACTGATCCGCGAAACCGAATCGCAGATCGTGATCAACGTCGGTTCCGCCTTCCTCAACATGTCGGTGCTGCGTGCCTGCATCGATACCGGTGTCGCCTACCTGGACACCGCCATCCACGAAGAGCCGGGCAAGATCTGCGAGACCCCGCCGTGGTACGGCAACTACGAGTGGAAACACCTCGAGGAGTGCCAGGCCAAGAACATCACCGCCATTCTCGGCGTCGGTTTCGACCCGGGTGTGGTGAACAGCTACGCCAAACTGGCGCAGCAACAGTATTTCGACAGCATTGATTCGATCGACATTCTCGACGTCAATGCCGGTTCGCATGGCAAGTACTTTGCCACCAACTTCGACCCGGAAATCAACTTCCGCGAATTCACCGGGCAAGTCTGGAGCTGGCAGAACAGCCAGTGGACCAGCAACACCATGTTCGAGGTCAAGCGTACCGACGACCTGCCCGTGGTCGGCTCGCAGAACCTGTACCTGACCGGCCATGATGAAGTTCATTCGCTGTCGAAGAACCTCGACGTGCCGAACGTACGTTTCTGGATGAGCTTCGGCGAACACTATATCAACGTGTTCACCGTACTGAAAAACCTGGGCCTGCTCTCCGAGCAACCGGTAAAAACCGCCGAAGGCCTGGAAGTGGTACCGCTGAAAGTGGTCAAGGCCGTGCTGCCGGACCCCGCCTCGCTGGCCCCGGGTTACACCGGCAAGACCTGCATCGGCGACCTGGTCAAGGGCACCAAGGATGGCCAGCCGCGCGAAGTGTTCATCTACAACGTGGCCGACCACGAAGAAGCCTACGCCGAGACCGACAGCCAGGGCATTTCCTACACCGCCGGGGTTCCGCCGGTGGCTGCCGCCCTGCTGGTTGCCCGTGGCGAGTGGGATGCCAAGCGCATGGTCAACGTCGAGGAGCTGCCAGCCGAGCCATTCCTCAAGGCGCTGGACGTGATGGGCTTGCCGACCCGCGTCAAGGATGAAAAAGGCGATCGTCCTTGGGACGCCGAAGCCTAAGCGGTACAAGAAGGGGCGCCATTCAGGCGCCCCTTCTTTTTGCCTGTTCCGGCCGCATGGCCGACAAGCCAGGCTCCCACGGGTATCGCGGCACCTGTAGGAACGGCTTCAGCCGCGATCACCGGCACAGCCGGTGCCATCCACCGCGCACCTGCTTCGCGGATAAATCCGCTCCTACGAGTGACGCTGCTGACTTTCCAGCGATTGGCCGGTGCAGGAGCCTGCTTATTTCCGGGCCTCGAGAATAAGGTTGAACGGTGTCTGCGTCGCCCGCCGGAACCGGCTGAATCCCGCCTCCTCGAACACCGCACGCAAGCGCGCCTCCCCAGCTTGGGCGCCCAGCCCCAACCCCACCTCCTGGGATAACGAGTTGGGTGTGCAGATGAACGTCGACGCGGCATAGAACAAACGCCCGACCGGCGTCAGGTTGCCTTCCAGCGAATCCTCGGCATAGGGTTCCACCAGCATCACCGTACCGTCCGCCTTCAACGCGCGGTAAGCATGTTTCGCTGCCCCCACCGGGTCCCCCATGTCGTGCAGGCAATCGAAGAAGCACACCAGGTCATAGTCATGCCCCGGATAGTCCTTGGCGCTGGCCTGCTCGAACGTCACCCGCCCCACCAACCCCGCTTCGCGCGCGCGTTCGTTGGCCGTGGTGATGGACGGCCCGTGGTAGTCGTAGCCAATGAAGGTGGAGGCCGGAAACGCCTCGGCCATGACCAGCGTCGAAGCGCCATGCCCGCAGCCGACGTCGGCCACCTTGGCACCCGCCTGCAACTTGGCGACCACGCCATCGAGTGCCGGTAGCCACTCGGACACCAGAAAAGTGCGGTAACCCGGCCGGAAGAACCGCTCGGTACCGCTGAACATGCACGGGTGATGATCACCCCAGGCCAGTCCGCCGTCACCGCGCATTGCCGCAACCAGTTTGTCCTTGTCATGGAACAGTGCCGCCACTACCGCCGCGCCACCGGCCATGTAGGCTGGGGAATCTTCCAGCGCCAAAGCCATGGCCTGTTCTTCGGGCAATACGAAGCGGCCCTGATCATGCACCATGTAGCCCGACGCGGCCTGGGCGTTGAGCCATTCGCGCACCAGCCGCGGGTGGCAGCCGGTCTTTGCCGCCAGCGCCTCGGGGGTGGTCGGCTGGCTATCGGCCATGGCCCGGTACAACCCCAGTTCGTCGCCGAGTATCACATTGGCCAGGGTTGCTGCCGCACCCATGTCGCCCACCAGCTTGCCCATGAAATCGTGAAGCCTTGCCTCGTCCATGACCTGCCCTCCTCTGCAAGAAGGCCATCGCCAGCGAGGGACGTCCGCTCCAGGGAGGCGGTGGTCGGTTGGATGATGTTGGCCTGTCGAGCGTCAGCCGGTGCAGGCCACTTGTAAGTTTAGATGCCCTGCCCGGGGCGCTGTGCCTGTTCGGCCAACTTTTCCAGCAGTGCCTTGGCCAGCATCTTGTCCGAGAACGGGTTCTGCCCGGTAATCAGTTCGCGGTCCACCACCACGTTGGGTTGCCAGGCCTTGGCGTAGGCCATGTCGCCGCCTGCGATCGCCATGGCACCCGCCGGGTAGAACAACAGACGCTGGCCCTTGAGCGAACTCTCGAATACCTGCTCTTCCGGGTCGGAGAAGATGGTCATCCGGTAGCCCTTGTACAACCAGTCAGTGGCTGCCGGCTTATCGCCATGCGCCAGCGCGGCCTGATACCCTGCCGGGTCCTGCTGGGCCGAGAGCAAGGCGATGGGGCCGTGGCAGATGGCCGCGGTAGCTTTGCCGGCCTGGTGGAAATGCCGCAGCAAGGCACCCACGTCCGGGTTGTTGGCCAGGTCGATCAACGGCGCGTGGCCGCCAGGGATGAACAACCCTGCATAACGGCCCAGATCGCCTGCCAGCACTTCCTTCACCGACAGGGTATGGTCGATGCCCGGCAGGCTTTGGACGACCTTCTCGATCCGGTTCATCTCGGCCGCATCGCCGGCAAAATAGCTCGGGTCGATCGAACGCGGGTCGACGCTCGGCGCATTGCCCTTTGGCGTTACCAGTACCAACTTGTAGCCAGCCTTGAGCAATTGGTCAGCGGGTACGCCGAACTCGTTGAGGTAGTAACCGGTGGCGTAGCGTTTGCCGTCCTGCAATGGCAGCTGGTGCTCGCTTGACAGTAGTACCAGCACCTCGCCCTTGGGCGCGGCCTGGGCGCCAGCAGCTAGCAGGGTGGCAGCCACAGCAAAGGCAAGCCTGGACATTTGAATCATTCAGCAATCTCCTCGATCAACCCATGGGCCATCCGTACAGGGCGGCCCGATGCGCTCATACTAGTGGCCCAGCTATGATTCGATAATTCGAAAGCTTGCATGCCCGTGATCCAGAAAATGAATATCGCCAGCAAAGACTTCAACCTGCTGTACCTGTTCCATGTGCTGTATCAGGAACGCAACGCCACCCTCGCCGCCCAGCGCATGGCGCTGAGCCAGCCTGCGCTCAGCCACAAGCTCAACAAGCTGCGCCATCAGTTCGGCGACCCCTTGTTCGTGCGCGCACCCCGCGGCCTGACCCCCACGCCGCGTGCTCACGAACTGGCGCCCCAGGTGGAACGCCTGGTAGTGAGCCTGGAAGGCTTTTATGAACGCTGCGAAGGCCAGGACTTTCTCGCCCGCCCTGCCCGGCTGCACCTGTACAGCACCGATTACGTCGAACAGACCCTGTTACCCAGGCTGCTGCCGGTCCTGCGCAGCCAGGCGCCAAACCTGACCCTGGTCACCCACAACACCCGTGGCCAGCTCCCCCGCGAAGCGCTGGAGAAAGGCACTTGCGACCTGGCCGTTGCCGGGTTCTATACCGACCTGCCGGACACCTTCCACCAGCAGCGCCTGCTCAGCGAATCGCTGGTCGTGTTGGCGTCACGCAGCCATCCAGGCCTGGACCAGGGCCTGGACCTCGACACCTTCCTCGCCAGCGACCATTTGCTCACCACCCTTACCGGCGACCTCGACGGCCTGGTCGATCGCGCCCTGCGCAGCCAAGGCAAGCAACGGCGGGTGGTAGCTGGCTTGTCCAGTTTCATCGCACCCGCGCGTTTGCTGCGTGGCACCGACTTGCTGCTGACCTGCCTGCGCTCACTGGCCGTCGAAGCCAGCGCACGCGATGACGACCTGGTCATCTACCCACTGCCGCTGGCCCTGCCGGTAATCGAGGTGATGCAGATCTGGCACGAACGCACGCATGCCGATCCCCTGCGGCGGTGGTTCCGCCAACAGCTATGGACGGTCGCCCAGCAATCGGCAGTCAGTACGGGTAACAATTCCTAAACAACAATGTGACATTTTTTTTCAGCTTTCTCGCCAAGGAGCTGTCAAATGAAGGTCACGGTTTTCGGTACCGGTTATGTTGGCCTCACCCAGGCAGTGTGCCTGGCCCAGGTGGGGCATTCGGTGTTGTGCATGGATGTCGACGCCGCACGGGTCGCCACCCTCAATGAAGGCCACTGCCCGATCTTCGAGCCCGGCCTGGCGCCCTTGTTGGCGAACAACCTGGCCTGTGGTCGGTTGCGCTTCACCACCGACGCCAGCGAAGCGGCCAACTACGCCAGATTGCAGTTCATCGCAGTCGGTACCCCGCCACAGGCCGATGGCAGCGCCGACCTCAAGCACGTGTTTGCAGTGGTCGACAGCATCCTCCAGCACGCCGACGGGCCCAAGGTAATCGTCAACAAATCCACCGTCCCGGTCGGCACGGTACACCGCATCAAGGCGCACATCGCCCAGGCCGTGGCCGACACCCATCGCTTCCAGGTCATCAGCAACCCCGAGTTCCTCAAGGAGGGCTCGGCCGTAGACGATTGCATGCGCCCGGAACGCATCATCATCGGTGGCGCGGAACCTGCCGAGGTGGAACTGCTGCGCGAGCTGTACCTGCCGTTCAGCCGCAACCGCGAGAAGCTCATGGTAATGGACGCGCGCAGCGCCGAGCTGACCAAGTACGCGGCCAACTGCATGCTGGCAACCAAGATCTCGTTCATCAACGAAATCGCCAACCTCGCCGAGCACCTGGGCGCCGACATCGAGATGGTGCGCCGCGGCATAGGTTCGGACCCACGTATCGGCTACGACTTCATCTATGCCGGCTGCGGCTTCGGTGGCTCATGTTTCCCCAAGGATCTGCAGGCCCTGCGCCGCAGCGCCGAGGCCGAAGGCTTCGAGCCGCAGCTGCTGCGCGCGGTGGAGTCGGTCAACGAGCGGCAAAAGGGCCGGCTGTTCAGCAAGATCCAGCGCCACTACCCAGGTGGCTTGCGAGGCAAGGTCTTCGCCTTGTGGGGGCTGTCGTTCAAGCCCAACACCAACGACATTCGTGAAGCCTCCAGCCGGGTGTTGCTGGAAGCGCTGTGGGCCGCCGGTGCGCGGGTACAGGCCCATGACCCGCAGGCCATGGACGAGATCCAGCGGCACTATGGCGCACGTTGCGACCTGCGCCTGGTGCCCTGCAAGGAGGATGCGCTACGCGGCGCCGATGCCTTGGTGATTGTCACCGAATGGCAGGATTACCGTGTGCTCGACCTGGACAAGGTGCTTCAGCAACTGGCCGACCGCGTGGTATTCGACGGGCGCAACCTGTTCGAACCAGAGCACATGGCCGCTGCCGGCCTGACTTACTACGGCATCGGCCGTGGCCAGGCGCAACCCGCATGCCTGTACTGATTACCGGTGTGGCCGGGTTCATCGGCTACCACGTTGCCCGGCGCCTGTGCGAGGCGGGCATCGAGGTGGTCGGCATCGATACCCTCAATGCCTACTACAGCGTCAAGTTGAAGCTGGCACGCTTGCAACAGCTGTTCGACTTCGCCAACTTCCGCTTCCATACCCTCGACATTACCCAGCCGGCGGAACTGCAGCAATTGTTTGCCGGGCAACCGTTCAGTGAAGTGATCCATCTGGCGGCGCAGGCCGGGGTGCGTTATTCGCTGGACAACCCGGGTGCCTATGGCCAGGCCAACCTGGTTGGCTTTCTCAATATGCTCGAGGCCTGCCGCCAGCAGCCACCACGCCACTTCATCTATGCCTCAAGCAGTTCGGTGTACGGTGCCAACGCCAAGCTGCCGTTCAGCGTCGACGACCCGGTCGAGCAACCACTGTCGCTGTACGCCGCCAGCAAACGTGCCAACGAACTGATGGCGCACAGCTATGCCCACCTGTACCAGTTGCCGACCTCCGGGCTGCGTTTCTTCACTGTCTACGGCCCCTGGGGCCGCCCCGACATGGCCTTGTTCGCGTTCACCCGAGCCATCCTCGAGGGCCGGCCGATCGCGGTCTACAACAACGGCCTGATGGCCCGCGACTTTACCTATATCGACGACATCGTCGAAAGCATCGTGCGCTTGCGCCTGAGGCCGCCACAGCCAGCCGAGGGGCAACCGCCCTGCCAGTTGTTCAATATCGGCCGCGGCCAGCCGGTAAGGCTGCTGCAGTTCATCGAATGCCTGGAGCATGCCTTGGGCACCAAGGCCCAGCGTGACTACCTGCCGCTGCAACCCGGCGACGTACTGCAAACCTGGGCCGATGTCGACGCCCTGGCGCGCTGGATCGACTACACCCCAGGTACATCACTGGAGCATGGCGTCAACGCCTTCGTCGGTTGGTACCGGGATTACTACCGGGTCTGAACCGCCCCCCTCACAACAGGATCACAAGCGCCCCATGACAGCCCCACTTGAGCTATCGGTACTGATTCCCGCCAGGAACGAGGCCGACAACCTGCCGGCACTGCTGCAGGAAATCCGCACGGCACTGGCGACGCAAGACTACGAAGTGCTGGTGGTCGATGACGGCAGCCGCGACCATACCCTGAGCGTCCTGCAACACTTGAAAAACCAGGGCTACGCGCAGTTGCGCATCCTCCGCCACGAGCACTCGCTGGGCCAGAGCACGGCACTGTGGCACGCCGCCGAAGCGGCGCGCGGCCAGTGGCTGGCCACCCTTGACGGCGACGGGCAGAACGACCCGGCGGACATCCCCGGCATGCTGGCCCTGGTACGTGCCAACCAGCACCTGGCCGGCAGCCTCAAACTGGTGGCCGGGCACCGGGTCAAGCGTCGCGACAGCGCCAGCAAACGCTGGGCCTCGCGCTTGGCCAACGGCCTGCGCAGGCGCCTGCTCGGGGACGCCACGCCCGACACCGGCTGCGGGCTGAAACTGGTCGAGCGCGCGGCCTTCCTGCGCCTTCCCTACTTCGACCATATGCACCGGTTCATTCCGGCGCTGATCCTGCGCCACAACGGCTGCATGCTGGTCCACCCGGTCAACCACCGGCCACGTCAGGCCGGAGAGTCCAAGTACGGCAACCTGGATCGCGCCCTGGTTGGCATTCTCGACCTGTTCGGGGTCTGGTGGCTGATCCGCCGTACCCGCCTGGACACGCGCCCGCAGGAGCTTGAAGGATGACCCGCGAAAGCCTGTGGCTGATCGTCGGCCTCGCCGGCCAGGCCGTGTTCACCGGGCGCTTCGTGCTGCAGTGGCTGTACAGCGAGTTCAAGCGCCGCAGCCTCATCCCGGTGGGTTTCTGGTACCTGAGCATGCTCGGTAGCGCGCTGCTGCTGGCCTATGCCATCTATCGCCAGGACCCGGTGTTCATCATTGGCCAGAGCTTCGGTTTCCTGGTCTATCTGCGCAACCTGCAGCTGATCGCCCGCCACCCGCAACAGAAGGAATAGCCCGTGCCAAGGTTCAACACGCTCATGGCCGAACGCCTGGCCCTGATGGTCCTGGCGCTGGTGCTGGTGGGTGCCGGTATCGGCTGGCGTCAGCCGATGAATGTGGATGAGGAGCGCTTTCTCGGCGTGGCCCTGGAAATGCTGCAGAGCGGTCACTGGTTCATCCCGCACCGGGCGGCAGAAATCTATGGTGACAAGCCACCGCTGTTCATGTGGACCGTTGCCCTGTTCAGCAACCTGAGCGGCTCACCCAGCATCGCCCTCTACCTGCCCGGACTGTTTTCGGCAGCGACCATCACCTGGGTGCTGCACGACCTGGGGCGACGCCTGTGGAACCGGCGTGTCGGCGTGATTGCCGCGCTGCTGTTCCTGGCGACCTACCAAAGCTACAGCATCCTGCGCACCGGGCAGATCGACAGCTTTCTGTGCCTGTGGGTGGCGCTGGGCCTCTACGGCCTGCTGCGCCACCTGCTGCTGGGGCCGGCCTGGGGGTGGTTCTACCTGGCTTGCGCGGCCATGGGCCTGGGTATCATCAGCAAGGGCGTGGGCTTTGTCCCGGCACTGGTATTACTGCCCTATGCCTGGGCGGTGCGCCAGCGCTGGCACGGCGTGGTGGCGATGCCCGGCCAGGCTTGGCGCTGGAGCGCGGGCCTGCTATGGCTGCTGGCCGGTTGCGCGATCTGGCTGTTGCCGCTGCTGGTGTCGATTGCCCAGGGAGGCGGCGCGGCGGAACTGGCCTATCTGAAGGAAATCCTGCTGCGCCAGACCGCCAGCCGCTATGCCAATGCCTGGGATCACCGTGAGCCGTTCTGGTACTTCTTCGTCAAGGTCATCCCCAAGTACTGGCTGCCGCTGGTGCTGGCCTTGCCCTGGCTGGTGCCGGCCTGGCATCGGCAGTTGCAAAAGCGCGACGGGCGCTTGCTGTTGCTGCTCGGCTGGGTGGCGCTGGTGCTGTTGTTCTTCAGCCTCAGCAGCGGCAAGCGCAAGCTGTATATCTTCCCGGCACTGCCGGGCCTGGTGCTGGCCATCGCGCCGCTGCTGCCCTGGCTGCTCAAACGCTGGCTACAGCGCCGGCCGGCCTGGCGCAAGGGGTTCACCGCCGTGGCCCTGGCATGGTTCGCGCTATGGTTCGCGCGCGGCTGGGTCGAGCCATTGCAAGAAGGCCGCAACCCACATGACACCTTGATGAGCGAAGCCGCGCGCGTCACCAGTGGCGCCGAACTGGTGCTGGTTGACTGGCGCGAGGGGCACTGGCTGTTTGCCCGGCAACCTATCGTGCATTTCGGATTCAGCGGACAATCCAGGATAGATGCGGCCGCTTACTGGCTGCGCCATCACCCCACGGCCTACGCCTTGATCCCGGCCACGACACTGGGCCGTTGCTTCAGTGCCGACAAGGCGCGCAGGCTCGGCGAAACCTCGCGCGCCGAGTGGTATGTGGTCGGCGCCGATGCCGACAACGGCGAGTGCCAATCGGTAGCACCCAGCCATGTCTATCACTTCGCCTGGGCGAGCCCTGCCGATAGCCTGCCCGCGTTGCACAGGCCGCCGCTACCCTAGGGCACAGCGGCGCTCGCAGGAGGATCGAGCTGCAGCACCTCGTTGGTGTAGGCCCATTCCTTCTGCACCTGGTCCGGGTGGTCATTCAGGCGAATGCCGTAGGATGGGATGATCTGCCTGATCTTCGCCTGCCATTCTGGAGAAGCCATTTTGTCCTTGAATACCCTGTTCAGCACGTCAAGCATGATCGGTGGCGCGGTCGAGGCGCCAGGCGAGGCCCCCAGCAACCCGGCGATGCTGCCATCCCTGGACGCCACCACCTCGGTGCCGAGCTTGAGCACGCCGCCCAGTGCCTCGTCCTTCTTGATGATCTGCACCCGCTGGCCTGCCTGCCATAGCCGCCAGTCCGCCTGTTTCGCCTCGGGGAAGTAGGTCCGCAGCGCTTCGAAACGATCATCGTCGGATTGCAGTACCTGACCGATCAGGTACTGCACCAGGTCGAACTCGCGTACCCCGACCCGCACCATCGGCCAGGCGTTGTGCACATTGGTACTGGCGAGCAGGTCGAGCAGCGAGCCTTGCTTGAGAAACTTGGTCGAGAAGGTGGCAAACGGCCCGAACAGGATCATGCGCTTGCCATCGAGCACGCGGGTGTCCAGGTGTGGCACCGACATCGGCGGTGCGCCAGTAGCGGCGATGCCGTAGGCCTTGGCCATGTGACGCTGGGCAATGGCCGGGTTGTCGGTGACCAGGAACGAACCACCGACCGGGAAGCCAGCATAGTCCCTGGCCTCTTCGATGCCGGACTTCTGCAGCAGCGGCAGCGCCGCGCCGCCAGCGCCGATGAACAGGAACCTGGCATCGGTGGCCGCTGTGTTGCCATCCTTGAGGTTGGTGTACTCGACGTGCCAGGAGCCATCGTCATTGCGGGTGATGGCCTGGACCTCGGTCGACAGCTTGAGGTCGAAGTTCGGCCGACTCTGCAGGTAACCCACATACTGACGGGTGATCTCGCCGAAATTGACATCAGTGCCGATCGGCGTCCAGGTCGCGGCCAGTTTCTGCCTGGGGTCGCGCCCCTCCATCATCAACGGCACCCACTTGCGGATCTGTTCAGGGTCTTCGGAGTACTGCATGGGCTTGAACAGCGGACTGGCTTGCAGCGCCTCGTAGCGTTTCTTCAGGAAGCGAATGTTGTCGTCACCCCACACGAAACTCATGTGCGGGGTAGTGTTGATGAAGGAGCGCGGGTTCTTCAGCACCCCCTGCTTCACCTGCCAGGCGAGGAACTGGCGGGTGACCTGGAACGCCTCGTTGATCTCCACGGCCTTGCCGATATCGATCTTGCCGTCCTTCTCCGGGGTGTAGTTCAGCTCGGCCAGCGCGGAATGGCCGGTGCCGGCGTTGTTCCAGCCGTTGGAGCTTTCTTCGGCGACCTTGTCCAGGCGTTCGACCATCTCCATCGACCAGCCCGGCTCGAGCTCGTTGAGCCATACCGCCAATGTCGAGCTCATGATGCCGCCGCCCACCAATAGTACGTCGACCTTATCTGTCTCTGCCGCCTGGGCATGGAGCATGCCCAAGGCCAGTGCAAGCCCTGCAAGCGCCATTCGTGGCCTGATGGTGATGATCATATCCTCTCCCACAGGGCAGACCGCGCCCTGAGCTGTCCGTAAAGTCCAGCGATAAGCGTAGCTGAGGGATTCGCTCGGGCATGGCGGGCCAAGCCCGCGCGAGGCATTCGTCACGCAAGCTTGCAATCGGTGCATTCTCAAAATACTGTATGAATACTCAGTACACGGTGTAACCTCATGCAACTCATCGCCAAACTCGGCATTCTCGCCGACGCCGCCAAATACGACGCCTCCTGCGCCAGCAGCGGCGCACCCAGGCGCAATTCGCGGGGTGGTGATGGCCTGGGTGCCACCAACGGCATGGGCATCTGCCACAGCTACACCCCCGACGGCCGCTGCGTGTCGCTGCTCAAGGTGCTGCTGACCAACTTCTGCCTGTACGACTGCCAGTACTGCGTGAACCGCCGCTCCAGTAACGTGCCCCGCGCCCGTTTCACTCCTGAGGAAGTGGTCCGCCTGACCCTGGATTTCTACCGGCGCAATTGCATCAGCGGCCTGTTCCTGAGTTCCGGCATCATCCGCTCGGCCGACTACACCATGGAGCAGTTGATCCGCGTGGCACGGCTGTTGCGCGAGGAGCATCACTTTCGCGGCTACATCCACCTCAAGACCATCCCCGATGCCGACCCGCTGTTGATCGAAGAAGCCGGTCGTCTGGCCGACCGCCTCAGTGTCAACATCGAACTGCCCACCGACGCCAGCCTGAAGCGCCTGGCGCCGGAAAAGCAGGCCCACACCATTCGCCAGGCGATGGGCGTCATCCACCAGGGCCAGCAAGCCGTGGCCAACGAACCCAAGGCTCCGCGCTTTACCCCCGCCGGGCAGAGCACCCAAGTGATCGTCGGTGCCGACAATACCGACGACAGCACGCTGCTGCGCAATGCCGAGTCGCTGTACCAGGGCTACGGCCTCAAGCGCGTGTACTACTCCGCCTTCAGCCCGATACCCGACAGCCCGGGCAGCGTGCCGTTGGCGGCACCGCCGCTGCTGCGCGAACACCGTCTGTACCAGGCCGACTTCCTGTTGCGTGGTTATGGCTACCAGGCCGGGGAACTGCTCGGCCAGGGCGATAACCTGGCATTGGACATCGACCCCAAGCTGGCATGGGCGCTGGCCAACCGTGAGGTCTTCCCACTGGATGTGAACCGCGCAGAACCGGCACTGCTGGCGCGCATCCCGGGTATCGGCCTGCGTAGCGTACAGCGCCTGGTCGCACTGCGACGCGAGCGGCGCATTCGCTATGACGACCTGATCCAGCTGCGTTGCGTGCTGGACAAGGCGCGACCGTTCATTGTCACCAGTGACTACCGCCCGGCCCAGGCCGAGCTGCGCAGCGGGCTGTTGCGGGCCCGTCTGCGGGAGCCACAGGCACCGGTGCAGATGGGGTTGTGGGGATGATCGCGCTGGACTGCGAAGACTTGTTCGCAACCTGGCGTGGCCAGGCACGTGTGTTGTTGGGGCATGGTATCGATCCCTCGGCGGTTACCTGGTCGCAAGGGCCGATGGCTGACTTGCTGGCCGTAGCGACTCCGCTCCCGGAGGGCCCCGGCCCCTTCCATGCCAAGGTACCAGCAGCCCTGCTGAACCTGCTGGAACAGGCCGCCCGCTACCGTGGCGAGCAACGCTGGAACCTGCTGTACGAGGTACTTTGGCGTGTGGCCCACGGCGACCGCACCGCCATGCTGGCGGGGGACCGACTGGGCAGCGAACTGCATCGGCGGATCAAGCAGGTCAGCCGCGAGGCGCACCACCTGCACGCCTTCGTGCGTTTCGTGCCATTGCCGGACGCCTTGGCAGCCCACTTGCAGCTGGACCTTGTGGCTTACCACGAGCCGGCCCATGACATTCTGGAGAGCGCCAGTCCGCACTTCGCCGACCGCCTGGGGCGCTTGCGCTGGTTGATCGCCACCCCGCGCGATGGCATACGCTTCGACGGCCAGGCATTCGATTACCATCGGCAATGTCCCGAGGCCTGGCGCCACTGGGCGCGCAACGCCGACGACCCGGGTGCCGAGCTGTGGCGCACCTATTACCGCCATACCTTCAACCCTGCCCGCCTCAACCCCGATGCCTTGCGCCTGCACATGCCGGGGAGGTTCTGGCGACACTTGCCGGAGGGCATGCTGATACCCCAGCTCGAAGGCCTGGCGCGCCAGGGCAAGCAACGCGACGGCCAGGCGCTGGAAGTGGCAGCGCAGGCAGGCAAACAAATCAGCAAGCCAACACGGTCGGTGTAGGAGCGGGCTCGCCCGCGAAGAAGCAGGCGCCACGGTAGTTGGCTTGCCCCAGGTCCCCGGACAAGCCGCCAGCGTCAATCCAGCATCCAGCCAGCATCGCCCTCTTCCAGCACACCACCATGGTCGGTTCGGTCCCCTTGGCGTGCCACGGCTGCACCTTCAATCAGAAAATGCGCGGCACCACTGATTACTACAGCGCCACAGGTGGTGCGGTCCCCCACCCTGGCAACCGGCCTGCCATTGAAGGTATACGCGGAACTGCCGCTTTCTACCTGGTTGGTGCCATGCAGCGGGCAGACATGCCGATGGCCTACGAGTATCACGGGTTTCATATGGCCTCACCTTCAGACGGGGCAGTACGGGATTCGAGATCAATGATGGCGCCGAGGCTGATCGCCCCCAGCGCCAACAGCCGATCGGTGATGAAGGGATTGGCGTGTGGCCGAGGCATGAAGAGGTCCTTTTCTTCCAGCAGACTGAAGACATGGACGCTATCGGGGAAGCCATTCTGTGAGAAGTCAGGGCCTTCCCAAGGGGTTGTGGGACATTTCGACTGGCCTCTTTCCCCGACACGGGTACACACCCTGACGCGTCACCCGCAACGTACGCATCCAAGTGAAACGTTCCGCCTGCGAAGCCGTCATAACCTGAGCCGGTGACACGCAATGAGGAGGCGCAATGACCCAGCCCGACCCGTCCTATGTCAAATGGCTCGAAGACCGCGCCATGCTCCAGGCCGCGCAGCAGCGTACCCGCCTGTATTCAGGCCAGTCGCGCCTGTGGCAGCAGCCTTACGCCGAAGCCCAGCCACGCCGGGCCATCGACATCGCCTCGGTCTGGCTGACCGTCTACCCCGACGCCATCATCGCCCCCGAGGGTAGTTCGGTGCTCGCTGCCCTGGCCCACGAAGCGCTGTGGAAGCGCCTGTCGGAGGTCGGTATCCAGGGCCTGCACACCGGGCCGATCAAGCAGTCCGGGGGCCTGCGCGGCCGCGAACTCACGCCCAGCGTGGACGGCAATTTCGACCGCATCAGCTTCGACATCGACCCGCTGTACGGCAGCGAGCAGGAGCTGATCCAGATGAGCCGCATGGCCGCCGCACACAACGCCGTGACCATCGACGACCTGATCCCCTCGCACACCGGCAAAGGCGCCGACTTCCGCCTGGCCGAGCTGGCCCACGGGCCGTACCCGGGGCTGTACCACATGGTCGAGATCCGCGAGGAGGACTGGCCGTTGCTACCGGACGTCCCGGCCGGTCGCGACGCGGTCAACCTGTTGCCGGCACAGTGCGACGAACTCAAGGCCCGGCATTACATCGTCGGCCAGTTGCAACGGGTGATCTTCTTCGAGCCGGGCGTTAAGGAAACCGACTGGAGCGCCACGCCGCCGGTGACCGGGGTGGACGGCAAGACGCGGCGCTGGGTATACCTGCACTACTTCAAGGAGGGCCAGCCGTCACTGAACTGGCTGGACCCGACCTTCGCCGCCCAGCAAATGATCATTGGCGATGCCCTGCACGCCCTGGACTGCCTGGGGGCCCGCGGCCTGCGCCTGGATGCCAACGGCTTCCTCGGCGTGGAAACGCGCACCCACGGCACAGCCTGGTCGGAAAGCCACCCACTGTCGCTGGTCGGCAACCAGCTGATCGGCGGCATGATCCGCAAGGCCGGTGGCTTCAGCTTCCAGGAACTTAACCTGACCCTCGACGACATCGCACAGATGTCCAAGGGCGGTGCCGACCTGTCCTATGACTTCGTCACCCGGCCCGCCTACCAGCATGCGCTGCTGACCGGCGACACCGAATTCCTGCGCCTGATGTTCAAGGAGATGCACGCGTTCGGCATCGACCCCGCCTCGCTGATCCATGCCTTGCAGAACCACGACGAGCTGACCGTGGAACTGGTGCATTTCTGGACCCTGCACGCGCATGACATGTACCTGTACAAGGGCCAGACCTTGCCCGGCGGCATCCTGCGCGAGCATATCCGCGAGGAGATCTACGAGCGCCTGTCCGGCGAACATGCACCCTACAACCTGCGCTTCGTCACCAATGGCATCGCCTGCACCACGGTCAGCCTGATCGCCGCAGCACTGGGCATCCGCGACCTGGAGCAGATCGGCCCGGCCGAGGTCGAGCTGATCCAGAAGGTGCACCTGTTGCTGGTCATGTACAACGCCATGCAGCCCGGCGTGGTGGCGCTGTCCGGCTGGGACCTGGTGGGCGCCCTGCCCTTGCCCGCCGAAGCGGTGGCAGAACGGATGATGGATGGCGATACCCGCTGGATTCACCGGGGCAGTTACGACCTGGCCGGGCTCGCCCCCCAGGCCGAGGCATCGGTGCGTGGCTTGCCGCGGGCGCGGGCGCTGTATGGCAGCCTCGACAGCCAGCTGGAAAACGGCGATTCGTTCGCCTGCAAGGTCAGGAAACTGCTGGCGGTGCGCCAGGCCTACGGCATCGCCAGCAGCCGCCAGCTGCTGGTACCTGACGTCAGCAGCCCCGGGTTGCTGGTGCTGGTGCATGAGCTGCCGGCCGGGCGTGGCATCCAGATCAGCGCGCTGAACTTTGGCCGGGAAGTGATTGCCGAGGAATTGCAACTGACCGGGTTCACCCCGGGGCCGGTGGTGGACATGATCCATGAGACGGTCGAGGGGGACCTGACCGAGGACGGGCGCTTGACGGTGAACCTGGACCCGTACGAGGCGCTGTGCCTGCGCATCGTCAACAGTAGCGGGCATGTCTGAACAGCGCTGGCCGGTCTTGCATTTACCGCTCCACGGGCATAGCGTTCGGAAGTTTTCTTTCTCTGTGCCCAGGAGCAACCCATGTACACCGGCATCGTCCAGGCCGTCCGACCTCTGCTTGATGTGACCAGCTACCCGGGCCACAACCAGTTCACCATCGACCTCACCCCGGAGCTGCTCGACGAGCTGAAGATCGGTGCCAGCGTCAGTGTCGAAGGAACTTGCCTCTCGGTCACCGAAATTGACGGCAGCCGGGTCAGGTTCGACGCCATGACCGCCACCCTCGAGCGTACCAACCTGCGCTTCTTCAAGGCAGGCCAGGGTGTCAACATCGAACGGTCGGCGAAGATGAATGCCGAAGTCGGCGGTCACCTGATGGCTGGGCACATCGCCACCACCGCCGAGATCGTCGAGCTGTCGATCCAGCCGAACGGCGCCTTCATCCGGTTCCGTATGCCCGCGCAATGGGGCAAGTACGTGTTCCCGCGCGGCTTCATCGGGGTCAACGGCTGCAGCCTGACGGTCGCCGATGTCGAAGACAACGTGGTCACCATCAACCTGATCCCCGAAACCCTGCGCCAGACCACTTTCGCCCGTTACCAGGTCGGTGAACTGCTGAATATCGAGGTCGACCACCAGACCATGGTGCTGGTGGATGTGGTAGAACGCACCATCAAGAGCACCCTCGCCCGCGAACTGCCCCGCTGAGGTACCTGGCATGCTGCCCAACGCCCTTCCCGCACGCACGGCCCGGCGGCTGCGCCTGCAGATCCTGCGTGGCCGTGTCGGCCTCGGCCTGGTTGCCGGCCTGTCGGTACTGGCCGGCATGACCGATGCGATCGGCCTGCTGGCACTGGGCGACTTTGTGTCGTTCATGAGCGGCAACACCACGCGCCTGGCGGTAGCCATCAGTGAAGCGGACCTGGCCATGGTGCTGCGCCTGAGCGGTGCCATCCTCGGCTTTGTCGCCGGTAACGCACTGGGTGTGGTGTTGGCGCGCAGCTTCCACCGTAGGGCCTGGCCAGTGCTGCTGGTGGTCGCCGTACTGCTGGCCTTCGCCGCCGGCTGGCGCTTGGCAAATACCTTCCCGGCGCTGCTGGCCGCCACGTTGGCCATGGGCATGATCAATGCCGTGGTCGAACAGGTGAACGGCCTGCCAATCGGCCTGACCTACGTTACCGGGGCCCTGTCACGCTTCGGCCGTGGCCTGGGGCGCTGGCTGTTGGGTGAGCGGCGCAACGGCTGGCGTGTGCAACTGGTACCGTGGGCCGGCATGCTGCTGGGCGCTTCGCTGGGGGCCTGGCTGGAGCAACGCCTGGGCCTGCAGGCGCTGGCCGGCAGCTGCTCGCTGGCCTGCGTGCTGGCCCTGGTGTCGCGCTTCATTCCCCGGTCGTGGCAGCGTGGCTACATGCCACGCTGATCAGTCGATGCGCGGATGCTGCTGCACCAGCAACGTGCGCTTGGCCTCCAGTTCGGCAATCTGCGCATCGATGTCCTCGATCTTCTGTTCGATATTGTCATGGTGCTCCTGCAGCAGCTCGCGCGCTTCCTCGATATCCGATGCGGCCGGTGCCGCGCCGCGCAGCGGCTTGTTGGCGGTTTCCTTCATGGTCAGGCCGGTGACCAGCCCCACCGCGGCAATCACCATCAGGTAGTACGCCGGCATGTACAGGTTGCCGCTGCTTTCCACCAGCCAGGCCGCGAGGGTCGGCGTAAGCCCGGCAATCAGGACCGAGATGTTGAAGGCGCTGGCCAGGGCGCTGTAGCGGATGTGCGTGGGGAACATGGCCGGTAGTGTCGAGGCCATTACGCCGATGAAGAAGTTCAGCAGCACGGCAATGATCAGCAGGCCGGCAAAAATCACCCCCAGCACGCCGCTGTTGATCAGCATGAAGGCAGGGATGGCCAGCACGAAAAGACCGACGCTGCCAATGATGATGAACGGGCGCCGGCCGAACTTGTCGCTGAGCAGCCCGATCATCGGCTGCACGAACAGCATGCCGACCATGATCGCGATGATGATCAGCACGCCATGGTCTTCGCTGTAGTGCAGGTTGTGCGACAGGTAGCTGGGCATGTAGGTGAGCAGCATGTAGTAGGTGACGTTGGTGGCGATCACCACGCCGATGCAGGTCACCAGGCTGCGCCAGTGCTGGGTGGCGACTTCCTTGAACGATACCTTGGGTCCGGCGGCCAGCCCTTGGCGGTCGCCTTGCTCCAGCGTGTCGACGTGCTGCTGGAAGGCTGGGGTTTCCTCCAGCGCATGGCGCAGGTAGAGGCCGATGATGCCCAGCGGCAGGGCGAGGAAGAACGGCAGGCGCCAGCCCCATTCGAGGAACTTGTCCTCACCCAGAACGGTAGAAATCAGCACCACCACACCGGCCCCCAGCACAAATCCGGCAATCGAGCCGAAGTCCAGCCAACTGCCGAGAAACCCGCGCTTGCGGTCGGGCGCGTATTCGGCGACGAAGATCGACGCGCCGGTGTACTCGCCCCCTACCGAGAAGCCCTGGGCCATCTTCGCCAGCAGCAACAGGATCGGGGCCCAGATGCCGATGCTGGCATAGGACGGTATCAGGCCGATGGCGAAGGTGCTGAGCGACATGATCACAATGGTCGCCGCGAGGATTTTCTGCCGCCCGAAGCGGTCGCCCAAGGCACCGAAGAACAACCCGCCCAATGGCCTGATCAGAAACGGTACGGAGAACGTGGCCAATGCCGCGATCATCTGCACGCCCGGGTCGGCATTGGGGAAGAACACCTTGCCCAGGGCGTAGGCGACAAAACCGTAGACACCGAAGTCGAACCACTCCATGGCATTGCCCAGGGCGGCAGCGGTAATCGCCTTGCGCATCTTGGCGTCGTCGACGATGGTGATGTCCTTGAGGCCGATTGGCTGGAGGCTTTTCTTGCGAGGTTTCATGTCCGTATCCCTGTCGATGAATGCTCTAAGGGATGAGATACAACGGGACACTAAATAATTCAGCGCTCACTGCTTTTTCGTGTTTTCTCGCCGGCTGTCACGCATTGGATGAAAGCCGCTGGGATGACAGCGGCTTTCACTGGCAAAGGCCGCCGATCAGATACCGTCGCGGGCCAGGTCCATCGCGAAGTAGGTGAGGATCAGGTCGGCACCCGCACGTTTGATCGCACCGATGCTTTCACGCACCACCCGGCCTTCGTCGATGGCGCCAGCCAAGCCGCCGAACTTGATCATCGCGTATTCGCCACTGACCTGGTACGCGGCCAGCGGCAGGCGCGAGGCGGCACGGATATCGGCGATCACGTCGAGGTAGGCGCCAGCGGGCTTGACCATCAGCACGTCGGCCCCTTCCTGCTCGTCGAGCAACGACTCGCGCACCGCTTCGCGGCGGTTCATGGGGTTCATCTGATAGCTCTTGCGGTCGCCCTTCAGCGCGGTACCACCGGCTTCGCGGAACGGGCCATACAGCGACGAAGCGAACTTGGTGGAATAGGCCATGATCGCGGTGTCGTGGAAGCCGGCACCATCCAGCGCGCTGCGGATGGCCTGCACCTGGCCGTCCATTGCCGCCGAAGGGGCGATGAAATCGGCACCGGCAGCGGCGGCGATGACTGCCTGCTTGCCCAGGTTGGCCAGTGTGGCATCGTTGTCCACGCCGTGGTCATGCAACACGCCGCAGTGGCCGTGGCTGGTGTATTCGCAGAAGCAGGTGTCGGACATCACCACCATTTCCGGCACGGTGTCCTTGCAGATCCGCGACATGCGCGCGACCAGGCCGTTTTCGTTCCAGGTGTCGCTGCCAACGGCGTCCAGGTTGTGCGAAACGCCAAAGGTCATTACCGACTTGATGCCGGCACGGGCGTAGCGTTCGATTTCCTGGGCCAGCAGCTTTTCGGGGATACGATTGACGCCCGGCATGCTGGTGATCGGCACGAAGTCATCGATGCCTTCTTCGACGAAGATTGGCAGGATCAGGTCTTCAAGGCGGAACTCGGTTTCCTGGAAGATCGTGCGCAGGGACTCGTTCTGGCGCAGGCGGCGAGGACGAACGGACGGGAATTGGTTGGACATGACTGCTCCAGGGTATTTGAACGGCGTATACCTTATGCCTGTCGCGCGCCAGAGAAAAGGCCAAATGAAGAGTTATTGTCGTGCATCAAAGGCAATGGTTGTCGCAGCCATGGCTATCCTGTGTCGGCCTCTTCGCGGGTGAACCCGCGAAGAGGCCGACACAGGCAACCCATTACTGCAGCCAGGGCGGCGTCGGCTCCTCGGTCCTCGCCGGACCATGCTCGGCCTCGGCTCGCGCCGCACGCCGGCGCGCATCATCCCGCCGGGCGGCATCGATCTCGCGCATTACCCCCGCCACGTCGGCATCATGCGCGTCCTCCTCGAACAGCCCTGTCAGTGCGCTGTCCGAGCGCAGTTCGCCCGCCTCGTACAAGGCCCACATTTCCTGCGCGTACCGGGTATTTTTCAGCTCCGGCGCAAAACGCCCGAAATAGTGGGCCATGTTGGCCACATCACGCTGCAGCATGCTGAAGGCATGGTTGTTGGCCGCAGCGTCCACGGCCTGCGGCAGGTCGATGATCACCGGCCCGTCGGGGCCGAGCAGCACGTTGAACTCCGACAGGTCGCCATGCACCAGCCCGGCACACAGCATCAGCACGATCTGGCGGATGACAAAAGCATGGAAGGTGCGGGCTTCCTCGGCCTCCAGGTGTACGTCGTTCAGGCGCGGTGCCGCATCGCCGTCGGCGTCGGTCACCAGCTCCATCAACAGCACGCCGTCCTGGAAGTCGTAGGGCCGCGGCACGCGCACCCCGGCAGCGGCCAGCCGGAACAGCGCCGCCACCTCGGCGTTCTGCCAGGCATCCTCGGCTTCCTTGCGGCCATACTTGCTGCCCTTGGCCATGGCCCGTGCCTGGCGGCTATTGCGGACCTTGCGGCCTTCCTGGTATTCGGCGGCCTGGCGGAAACTGCGCTTGCTGGCTTCTTTATACACCTTCGCGCAGCGCACCTGGCTGCCGCAGCGCACGACATACACGGCGGCTTCCTTGCCACTCTTCAACGGCCGCAGTACTTCGTCGACCAGGCCGTCCTCGATCAGGGGTTCGATTCTTTTCGGTGTCTTCATCAGGCTGAGTTCGGGGTCCTGGCTGTGATGGCGGACATCCTCTCACAGCCGGGAGCGACTTGCTCGTCTGTCTTCAGCGCGCCAGTGTCAGGCGCCCTGCCCCACAGCACCTGGCACCATCCCGCGTGCCCGGCGCCGCGTAACCAGCACGCCGGAACACACCACCAGCAGCGCCAGCACCATGGTCGACACGACCTCCAGGCGGTGGTCCGGGCGGAACAACATCAATACCAGCACAGCACTGATGAACAGGATCACGCCCCAGGTCAGCCATGGGAACAGCCACATGCGGTAACCCAAGGTCTTGCCCTGGGCGGTCAGGCGCTGACGCAGGCGCAACTGGGAAATGGCAATCACCAGGTACACCAGCAAGGCGATGGCGCCCGAGCTGGCCATGAGGAAGCCGAACACCTTGGCCGGCACCAGGTAATTGGCAATGACCGCCAAGAACGCCGCGCCGGTGGACAGCAACACCGCCACCACCGGCGTGCCACTGCGGCTGGTCACCTGGGCGCAGGCCGGCGCATCACCGCGGCGGCTCAGCGAGTAGACCATGCGCGAAGCGGTGTACAGCGACGAGTTGAGGCAGCTGGTGACCGAGGTCAGCACGACGAAATCGATAATCGCCTTGGCATGCGGTACACCGAGGGTGTCCAGCACCGTGACATACGAGCCCTCGCTGGCCAGGCGCGGGTCAGTCCATGGCACCAGGGCGATGACGATGAAGATCGACAGGATATAGAACAGCGTGATCCGCCAGATCACCGAGTTGGTGGCCTTGGAGATATGCTTGCCCGCTTCGTCGGACTCGGCTGCGGCGATGGTCACCACCTCGGCACCAAGGAACGAGAACATGGTGATGAGCATGGCACTGAGCACCGCGCCGAAGCCGTTGGGCATGAAACCGCCGGTGTCCCACAGGCGCGACACGCCGCTGACGCCGGAGCCCGGCAGCAGGCCGAAGATGGCGCACGCACCCAGCGCGATGAAACCGACGATGGCCAGCACCTTGACCAGCGCCAGCCAGAACTCGAATTCACCATAGTTCTTCACGCTGAACAGGTTGGTAGCGGTCAGCAGCAAGGTGATGACCAGCGACAGCACCCAGATTTCCAGTTGCGGAACCCAGGAATTGATGATGGTGGCGGCGATGTTGGCCTCGATCGGGATGATCAGCACCCAGAACCACCAGTACAACCAGCCAATGGTATAGCCGGCCCATTTGCCGATGGCGAGGTCGGCATAGGTGGAAAACGAACCGGTGTCCGGCGAGGCTACCGCCATTTCCGCCAGCATGCGCATTACCAGCACGACCAGGGCACCGGCCAGGATATAGGCCAGGATGGTAGCCGGCCCGGCTTCGGCGATCGCACGGCCGGAGCCGACGAACAGGCCGGCACCGATCACACCGGCAATGGACAGCATGGTGACATGCCGTGATTTCAATCCATGACTCAAATTGTTGTTGTGGGTTTGCATGGCGTTACCTTGTTGTTTTTGTCATGCCCACGCAGGGGCCGCCGGCTTGCACGTCACCGACGCAGGCGCGAAAAAGCCCGCCCTGCCCTGGATGGTGAGCAGGGCAGTACGGGTTGAGTAAACGAAACCGCAGGGTGTGTACGGGTGGTTCAGCTGGCTGTCCGCTGGCGGGGCGCCAGGTCGGCCTTGGGGGCAGCGCTGCCCTGCCGGCTGACTTGCTCACAGACCTTCTCGACGATGTAGGCACCGATCGGAATGGCCGACGTGGCAGCCGGCGACGGCGCATTGCAGACGTTGACGCTGCGCGCAGTGTTGACGAACAGGAAGTCGTCGATCAGCTTGCCATCTCGCGACACGGCCTGGGCACGCACGCCGGCCGGGTACGGCGTGAGGTCGGCCTTGGTGATGCCCGGGCAGTACTTCTGCACCTGCTTGAGGTAGCCGCCCTTGAACAGCGAGTTCTTCATCTCGATCAGGCCCGGGCGGAAGTTTTTCGCCAGTACCTTGAGAATGCCCGGGGTGGTCAGGGTCTGGAACAGGTCGCCAGGGCTGATGTCGGTCTTGCGATAGCCCTCGCGCTTCATCGCCAGCACGGCGTTGGGGCCGACGGTGACGGTGCCGTCGATCATGCGCGTCAGGTGCACGCCGAGGAATGGCATGGACGGGTCGGGAATCGGGTAGATCAGGTGGTTGACGATCTGGTTGTGCTGCTTGGGCAACAGGTAGTACTCACCACGGAACGGGCAGATGACGAACTCGGTACGCAGCCCCAGCATGCTCACCACGCGGTCGGCCATCAGGCCCGAGCAGGTCACCAGGAAACGGCTGCGCAGCTCGTCGCCATGCGTGCGCACGATCACTTCACTGGCGCGCTCCTGCAAGCCGATCACCTCGGCGCCATAACGGATTTCACCGCCGGCACGCTGGAATTCCGCGCCCATCGCCGCCGTCACCTGGGCGTAATTGACGATGCCGCTGGAGGGCACGAGGATGCCGCCCATCCCCACGATGTTCGGCTCGCGCTCGCGCAACTCGGCCGCCGACAGCCAGTAGCGTTCCAGGCCATTGGCCGCGGTGCGCTCCCACAGCGCCTTCATGCGCTGCATTTCCAGCTCGTTGGTGGCTACCAGCAGCTTGCCGCACTCGTCGAAGCGGATGCCGTGCTGGCTGCAGAAGGCCTTGGTGGCCTTGTTGCCTTCCAGGCAGAAGCGCGCCTTGAGGCTACCGGGGGTGTAATACACGCCGGCGTGGATCACGCCACTGTTGTGGCCGGTCTGGTGGCGGGCCGGACCGGACTCTTTCTCCAACAGGAGAATCTTCGCATCCGGGTAGACCTTGACCAGGTGCATGGCTGTGGACATACCCACAATGCCACCGCCGATGATGATGAAATCGTACACAGCCTTACCTCACACGCAGGCATTGCCTGGTTGGCTCACTACATGGACGCATGGGCGGGCGCCCGCCCCGCGCCCTGTCATTATTGTCCGCGCTGGTACAGCGGTTTGGGGAAGGCGAGATAACCGCGCTGGCGCATCAGTTCGCGGCGCAGGCCTTCATGTGGCGTGAAACGGTCGCGGCCATGCAGCCAGAACAGGTTGTTGATGAGCAGGAAGCTGCCCACGCCCACCGGTACCGACAGCTTCTTCTCGCTGCCTTCCAGCGATTCGGACAAGGCGTTCAGCCAGATGCCTTCTTCATAGTTTTCCGGCTGCACGAACTGGTCAATGTAGCGCATGGTCGGGCGGCCTTCAGCATCGGTGTCGAATACCGCGTGGAACACATCCTCGGACACCTTCTTGCTCGGTGGCGCGGTCCAGCGCATCTCGCGGCGTGCCAGCGGGTGGCGGAAGAACTCGTCGCACTGCTCCCAGTCATCCAGGTGCAGCAGCAGGGAGTTGCCGCCTTCCATGTTCTTTTCGTCGATTTTCAGCATCAGCACGTAGTCGGTGATCTGGTTGACGAAGGTGCCGTCGTTGTGCAGCTCCATGACCCGGTGCGGCTGGCGCAGGTAGCTGTCGGAGTTGTCGGTGTTGACCACCACGAAGCGGGCATAGAACTGGCCACTCATGGCGTCGTAGTTGCTGCGCCCGATCAGGTGCGCGCAGGCGGTGGTGAACTTGACCATGTCTTCGGCCTGGCTCACGTCATCCAGGCCGACCGGGGTAATCAGCATGCCACCGCTGGCGCGGTTGAGGATGGTGTTGAGCAGCACCGGGCGCAGGGTGCCCTGGCACAGTTGGTCGAGGATCTCGCCTACGCGGAAACGCAGGAACGACTTGTATTCCAGCGCCTGCACCGGCCACTGGGCAACGGCCTGGACGAACGCTTCCACCGTTTCGCGGGCAAAGGTGATCTGCAGCAGGCGCGGCGACTGTTTCGAAGGGGCGATGGTGTAACCACGTGGTTCGAGCGGCAGTGGCATCACAAGTTCGTCGATCTGCGTAAAAGCGTTCATGGCAATGTCCTGGCAAAGAAAGTGGGTGGCGCCGTCCGCTCATGACCTGGATCAGTGCGGGCGAGAGAAAAATATCGCCACAAACACAAAATGTCTACATTTTTATTTTTCAGCGACAATTTGACGATTTGTCCATTGTTTTTCGCCAGCTGACGCTTTCGGTATGATCGGCAAAACGGTTTGAGGAAACAGGACCTTGGAAGCGCTCGCCCCCCGACAAAACTCAGCATTCAGCGGGTATGAGAGGCTCAAGAAGGACATCATCCGCGGCGTCTTCAAGCCCGGTGAGAAGCTGTTGATGAGCACCCTGAAGGAACGCTACGACCTGGGCGTCGGCCCGTTGCGCGAAGCGCTGTCGCAGCTGGTGGCCGAGCATCTGGTCAACGCCATCAGCCAGAAGGGCTACCGCGTGGCCCCCATGTCGCTGGAGGAGATGAACGACATCTACGATGCCCGCGCCAACCTGGAGGCGATGATCATCACCCTGGCCATCGAGCGTGGGGATGACGCGTGGGAAGCGTCGGTCCTGGCCCATTCGCATACACTGGCCAAGGTGGTGGAAGTAAAAACCCGGGAACAGCGCCTGGACCTCTGGGACGAGCGGCACAAGGCGTTTCACACTGCCATCGCTTCGGGTTGCGGGTCCAAGCATCTGCTGCAGGCACGCAGCTACCTGTTCGACCAGGCCGAACGCTACCGGCACCTGTGGCTGACCCAGACGGTGTTTTCCGAGCAGGCGCTGGAGCTCAAGCGCCAGGAACATGCGGCACTGGTCGAAGTGATTCTCGCCCGCGACGCCAAGCGCGCCAGCGCCATGATGCGCTCGCACCTGATGACCCCGGTGCCGATCATTGCCCAGATCATGCATGCCGAGGGCATCGGCGCGCGCTGAGCCGCTTCTGCCAGCGAGCGCCGATGCTTGTAGAAGTGCCCCTGCCCGGCCAGGCGACTAGATGAATTTTTCTTAAATCGCCGGTTGGCTATTCTTTGGCACAATCAACTCTCCATCAGATGCCCGGAAACCAGCATGCCTCGCGTACTGACCATCGAAGACGACGCCGTCACCGGCCAGGAAATCGTCGCCGAACTTACCAGCCACGGCCTGGAAGTGGATTGGGCCGACAATGGCCGTGAAGGCCTGGCCAAGGCCATTGCCGGCGGCTACGACCTGATTACCCTGGACCGCATGCTGCCCGAGGTCGACGGGCTGACCATCGTCACCACCCTGCGCAACCTCAAGATCACCACGCCGATCCTGATGATCAGTGCCCTGTCGGATGTCGACGAGCGCGTACGCGGCCTGCGTGCCGGTGGTGACGACTACCTGACCAAACCGTTCGCCTCCGACGAGATGGCCGCACGGGTCGAGGTCCTGCTGCGCCGCAACAGCGTGCCCGTCACCCAGACCCGCCTGCAGGTTGCCGACCTGCAGCTGGACCTGATCAGCCACGAGGCCCGACGCGGCGATCAGACGCTCAACCTGCTGCCCACCGAGTACAAGCTGCTGGAATACCTGATGCGCCATAGTGGCCAGGTCATCACCCGCATGATGATTTTCGAAGAAGTCTGGGGCTACCACTTCGACCCGGGTACCAACCTGATCGACGTGCACATTGGCCGCCTGCGCAAGAAGATCGACTCACCCGGCCAGTCGCCGCTGATCCGTACGGTACGGGGCTCCGGCTATGCCATTGCTGAACCCGTCTAAAGGCTGGAGCTCCTCGACCAGCCGCCTGTTGGCGCTGTACAGCTTTCTGTTCGTGGCCTGGAGCAGCATCCTCATGGGGGTGCTGTACTTTGAAGTGTCCAGCTACCTGAACAAACTCACCCGCCATTCCATGCTGCAACGCCAGCACCTGTTCGCCCACATGAGCGGCAAGCAGCTGGATGATGCCCTGGTCGCCAGCCAGGCCCTGGAAGAGCGCAGCTTCGATGCCTATGGCCTGTTCGACAGCCAGCTCAACCCGATTGGCGGGCGCATTCGCGCGCTTCCGCAAGAGTTGCGGCTGGATGGCAAGGTTCATGAGCTCAAGCGCTGCCTGGACGCCGACGACCCGCACATGCCGCGTGACAGTTGTGATGCCGTGGCGATCAAGGTGCAGGATGGCCGCTGGCTGGTGCTGGTCCGTGACAACGGCTCACTGTTCGTGGTTACCCGGATCATTCTGCATGCACTGCTCTGGGGTATCTCGCTGACCCTGATCCCTGGCTTCGCCGGCTGGTACCTGCTGCGCCGCCGGCCGCTCAAACGCATCCGTGCGATCCAGGCCCAGGCCGAGCTGATCGTCGCCGGCGACCTCACCCACCGCCTGCCGCTTTCGGCCCGGCGCGACGAACTGGACATGCTGGCAGCCATCGTCAATGCCATGCTCGACCGCATCGAGCGATTGATGCATGAGGTCAAGGGCGTGTGCGACAACATCGCGCACGACCTGCGCACCCCGCTCACGCGCCTGCGCGCCCAGCTGTACCGCATTCGCCAGCAGAGCGACAGCGATTCCACCCAGGCCGAGGCACTGGACCAGGCCATCGGCGAAACCGACACCCTGATGGCACGTTTTCGCGGGCTGTTGCGCATCAGCGAACTGGAAGACCGCCAACGCCGTGCCGGTTTCGTCCAGCTGGACCCACACGCATTGCTGGTGGAGCTGCATGACTTCTACCTGCCCTTGGCCGAAGATGGCGGCATTCGCCTGGAACTGCAGCAGCCTGGGGAGCTGCCGCCACTGCATGGTGACCGCGAGCTATTGTTCGAGGCCTTGGCCAACCTGGTGGGCAACGCTATCAAGTTCACCCCGGAGGGTGGACGGGTGCGCATTACCGCGACGCAGGACGACAACAGCCTGCAGCTGGCCATCGAGGACAGCGGCCCGGGTATTCCCGAAGAAGAACGGGCTGCGGTGCTGAAGCGTTTCTATCGCAGCGACGAAGGCCATCGCCATGCGGGGTTCGGGCTGGGGCTGTCGATCGTTGCGGCGATCGTCGACCTGCACGGCTTCGGGCTGGAAGTCGGGGCAAGCGGGTTGGGTGGGGCGAGGCTGGTGTTGCACTGCCCGCTTGCGGGGCTGAGCAAGTAACAGCGGGGCCGCTTTGCGCCCCATCGCGACACAAGGCCGCTCCGGCAGAAATAGCGCTGCATTCAATGCATGCCTCAACCTGCAGGAGCAGCCTTGTGTCGCGATGGGCTGCAGAGCAGCCCCCTTGTCACCGATCAGTCAGCCAGACGCCAGGTAGTACTACCCTTGCTGTCTTCCAGCACAACGCCCATGGCGGTCAGCTGGTCGCGAATGCGGTCAGATTCGGCCCAGTTCTTGTCTGCACGCGCCTGCAGGCGCGCCTGGATCAAGGCCTCGACCTCAGCCGCATCCACCTTGCCTTCGGCACCGGCACGCAGGAAGTCATCGGCTTCCAGCTGCAGCACACCGAGCACATCACCCAGTTCACGCAGGCGACCGGCCAGGCCCGCGGCCGCGTCCGGGTCGCTGTCGCGCAGGCGGTTGATCTCGCGCACCAGGTCGAACAGTACGGCGCAGGCTTCAGGGGTGCCGAAGTCGTCGTTCATCGCCACGCTGAAGCGTTCGACGAACGCCTCACCGCCCTTGGCTGGCACGCGTGGCAGGCCGCGCAAGGCGTGATAGAAACGCTCCAGGGCACCCTTGGCATCGCGCAGGCTGTCTTCCGAGTAGTTGATCGCGCTGCGGTAGTGGCTGGCCACCAGCAGATAGCGCACCACCTCGGGATGGTACTTCTCGAGCACATCACGAATGGTGAAGAAGTTGTTCAACGACTTGGACATCTTCTCGCCGTTGATACGGATCATGCCGCAGTGCATCCACGCATTGGCGTACTGCTTGCCGGTGGCGGCTTCGCTCTGAGCGATTTCGTTCTCGTGATGCGGGAACTCCAGGTCACTGCCACCGCCGTGAATGTCGAAGCTTTCGCCCAGGCAGCAGGTCGACATCACCGAGCATTCGATGTGCCAGCCCGGACGCCCCGGCCCCCATGGCGACTCCCAGCTCGGCTCGCCCGGCTTGGCGCCTTTCCACAGGACGAAATCCAGCGGGTCCTGCTTGGCTTCATCGACCTCGATGCGCGCACCGATACGCAGGTCTTCGATCTTCTTGCGCGACAGCTTGCCGTAGCCGACGAACTTGCCGACGCGGTAGTACACGTCGCCATTGCCCGGGGCGTAGGCGTAGCCCTTGTCGATCAGGGTCTGGATCATCGCGTGCATGCCGGCGATATGGTCGGTGGCACGCGGCTCCTGGTCCGGCGGCAGGATGTTCAGGCGCCGCTCGTCTTCGTGCATCGCGTCGATCATGCGGGCGGTCAGGGCGTCGAAGGCCTCGCCGTTCTCGTTGGCCCGGTTGATGATCTTGTCATCGATGTCGGTGATGTTGCGCACGTAGGTCAGCTCGTAGCCGCTCTTGCGCAGCCAGCGAGTGACCAGGTCGAAGGCCACCATGCTGCGACCATGGCCCAGGTGGCAGTAGTCGTACACGGTCATGCCGCACACGTACATGCGCACCTTGTTGCCATCCAGCGGCTTGAAGACTTCCTTGGCTTTGCTCAGGGTGTTGTAGATGGTAAGCACGGCGGTTCCTCAGCTGCCCCAGGAGTCACGCAGGGTGACAGTGCGGTTGAATACCGGGCGGCCCGGCTGGCTGTCTTTCAAGTCGGCGCAGAAGTAGCCTTCGCGCTCGAACTGGAAGCGGTCCTCGGGCTGAGCCTGGGCCAGCGATGGCTCGGCACGGCAGCCGCGCAGCACCTGCAGCGAATCCGGGTTGATGTTGTCCAGGAAGCTGCCGCCCTCCTCGGTCTTCTCCGGGTTCGGCGAGCGGAACAGGCGGTCATACAGGCGCACTTCGCACTCGACGCTGCCTTCGGCCGGCACCCAGTGGATCACGCCCTTGACCTTGCGCCCTTCAGGGTTCTTGCCCAGGGTGTCCGGGTCGTACGAGCAGCGCAGCTCGACGATGTTGCCGTCGGCGTCCTTGATGGCCTCGTCGGCGCGGATCACGTAGCTGCCGCGCAGGCGCACTTCACCGGCCGGCTCCAGGCGCTTGTAGCCCTTCGGCGGCTCTTCCATGAAGTCGTCGCGGTCGATGTACAGCTCACGGGAGAACGGCAGCACGCGCACGCCCATGTCTTCCTTCGGGTGGCGCGGCAGCTCAAGCTGCTCGACCTGGCCTTGCGGATAGTTGGTGATGACCACCTTCAGCGGGCGCAGCACGCACATGGCGCGCGGTGCGGTGCGGTCCAGGTCGTCACGGATGCTGAACTCGAGCATCGACATGTCGACCACACCGTCGGAACGGTTGGTGCCGATCATTTCGCAGAAGTTGCGGATCGAGGCCGGGGTGTAGCCACGGCGACGGAAGCCGGACAGGGTCGACATGCGTGGGTCGTCCCAGGCTTCGACATGCTTTTCGTCCACCAGTTGCTTGAGCTTGCGCTTGGAAGTGATGGTGTAGTTCAGGTTCAGGCGACTGAACTCATACTGGCGCGGGTGCGCCGGCACCGGCAGGTTGTCGAGGAACCAGTCGTACAGCGGCCGATGCCCTTCGAACTCCAGGGTGCAGATCGAGTGGGTGATGCCCTCGATGGCGTCCGACTGGCCGTGGGTAAAGTCATAGTTGGGGTAGATGCACCACTTGTCACCGGTCTGGTGGTGGTGGGCATGGCGGATGCGGTACAGGATCGGGTCGCGCAGGTTCATGTTCGGCGACGCCATGTCGATCTTGGCGCGCAGCACGCGCTCACCGTCCTTGAACTCCCCCGCCTTCATGCGGGCGAACAGGTCAAGGTTCTCTTCCACGCTGCGCTCGCGGAACGGGCTGTTCTTGCCCGGCTCCTTGAGGCTGCCGCGGTATTCCTTGGCCTGCTCGGGGGTGAGGTCGCAAACGTAGGCCTTGCCGCGCTTGATCAGTTCGACCGCCCAGTCGTGCAGCTGGTCGAAGTAGTCGGAGGCGTAGCGCACGTCACCGGCCCAGTCGAAGCCCAGCCACTTGACATCGCTCTGGATGGCGTCGATGTATTCCTGGTCTTCCTTGGCCGGGTTGGTATCGTCGAAACGCAGGTGGCAGACGCCCCCGAATTCCTTGGCCAGGCCGAAGTTCACACAGATCGACTTGGCGTGGCCGATGTGCAGGTAACCGTTGGGCTCCGGCGGGAAACGGGTAACGATGCGGCTGTGCTTGCCCGAGTCCAGGTCGGCCTGGATGATCGGCCGCAGGAAGTTCGCAGGGACAGCGGGGGCGCCTTTGGCAGCGGCGTTGGGCGCGTTGTCGGCAGTGGGCTTGCTCATAGGATCCTTGAATGCACGTGGCCGGCCTGGGTAGGCCGATTGAATCAAAGGGCCTATCATAGCCGAAGCAGTCAAGCTGCTGACAGTCGGGCCCGGACAATCAGCCGCGATTTATCACGGCTTTTTGCCGCAGCCTGGCAAAATGGCCAGTGCGCGCCATGTGTCGCGATCGCCTGATCCTGCGTCAGGTGGTAACCCGCGCCCTGCGCACCCTAATTCCCGATTGCCTTGAAAGAGCGAGTTTCAGCATGTCCAAAGTCAAACTGAGCACCAACCACGGCGACATCGTCCTGCAACTGGACGCCGAGAAAGCGCCGCTGACTACCGAAAACTTCGTTCAGTACGTCAAGGATGGCCACTACAACGGCACCGTGTTCCACCGCGTGATCAAGGGCTTCATGATCCAGGGCGGCGGCTTCGAGCCTGGCATGAGCCAGAAGAAAACCCGCGCCAGCATCCAGAACGAAGCCGACAACGGCCTGAAGAACAAGAAGTACAGCATCGCCATGGCCCGCACCATGGAGCCGCATTCTGCCTCGGCCCAGTTCTTCATCAACGCCGCCGACAACGACTTCCTCAACCACAGCGGCAAGAACGTGCAGGGCTGGGGCTACGCGGTGTTCGGCGAAGTGATCGAAGGCCGTGAAATCGTCGATGCCATCGAGAAGGTCGCAACCGGCTCCAAGGCCGGCCACCAGGACGTGCCGAAAGACGACGTGATCATCGAGAAAGCCGAGATCATTGAGTGATCCTGCTGATCTCCGATCTGCACCTGCAAGAAGAACGCCCGGACATTAGCCGGGCGTTTCTTGATTTGCTCGATGGCCGTGCCCGCCACGCCCAGGCCTTGTACATTCTGGGCGACTTCTTCGAAGCGTGGATCGGCGACGATGCCATGACGCCCTTCCAGCAGTCGATCTGCCAGGCCATGCGCCAGTTGAGCGACAGCGGTACGGCCATCTACCTGATGCATGGCAACCGTGATTTCCTGATTGGCCAGGCCTTCTGCGCAGCCGCGGGCTGCACATTGCTGGTTGATCCCAGCGTGATCGAACTGGGCGGCGAACAGGTGTTGCTGATGCATGGCGACACCCTGTGCACCCGCGACCTGGGCTACATGAAGCTGCGTCGTCTGCTGCGCAACCCGCTGAGCCTGTGGCTCTTGCGTCACCTGCCGCTGACGGCGCGCCACAAGCTGGCGCGCAAGCTGCGCAGCGAAAGCCGCTCGCAAACGCGGATGAAGGCCACCGAAATCGTCGATGTCACCCCGGAAGAGGTACCGCAGGTGATGGCCGCGCATGGTGTGCGCACGCTGGTGCATGGCCATACCCACCGGCCGGCGATTCACAAGCTGGTGGTCGATGGGCAACCGGCGCGGCGCATCGTGCTGGGTGACTGGGACCGTCGGGGTTGGGTATTGCAGGTTGATGAGCAAGGCTTTCAGCTGGCGCCGTTCGAGTTTTCCTGACGCTGCAGCGCCGGCAATCCTGGCGCGGGTAAATCCGCTCACACGGCCACTGCACCGCTTGCTGCCTCGGTGCAGTGCCCGTGTGAGCACCTCAAGGCTGACTGGCCACCGCGTCCTTGTCTCCCTCACTGATCACATACTGCTGGTACTCAGGGTCCGCCTTGATTTGGGCTTCGGTAAACGGTAGCGCCGCCAGTTGCTTGGCCGAGAAGGCCTTGGTCTGGTCGCCGAAGTGCACCGAACCGGCTTCGCTGGACTGAGAGAATGCCAGCAAGCCGCGAGCCTCCGGCCCCTTGTCGGTAAAGCTGACCAGTTGCAGGTAGCTGGTACCACTGACTACCAACCGCTTGCCCTGCCCGTGCGGCACGCTGTGGATCGCGTTGTACACGCCCAATGCTTGCGGGCCGCCCGGTACTGGCGTGCCATCAACGGCATGCTGCACCTGCCCCCAGCGCACCTGCTTTGCCATGCCACTCTCATTCACCTGCCTGAGCGACGCCAGCGCCGCCTGGTGCAGCCGTTCGCGCACCGCTGCCTGCTCGACCGCCAGGCCACGCGGGGTGTGCAGCGGGTCGGCCGGGTCGAAGGCCACCCGCCAGCTTTCCGGGTGTTCGGCCAACGCCTCGAACAGGTTGTTGAAGTGCACCAGGCCAATGCCACTGTCGAGGTCGGCCTTGCCATTCCAGCCCGCCAGGCTGCTGCAGACGGCCTGGACATCGGCAGCGACGCCCTTGCACCACTGCAGCAGGTCTGGCAGCACCAGGCTGGCCAGGTAGACCTCATCGTCAGTCACCATGCGTTGCAACTCGTCGATACCCAACCGGGCCTCGCCCTGCAGGCGTTGCAGAGCAAAACGGCCGCGCATGCCCAGCGGCTGGTCACTACGACTTATCAGTGGCGAGTAACCGGTCAGCGGCTGCGCCGGGTTGGTCATCCAGGCCGGGTCGTTGGAGTTCTGTACGAAATCCGTACGCTGAAGGCTGGGCAGCAGCCTTGCCGGGAAGATCCCCGGCTGCGCCGCCTGCGCATCCACCTTCCATGCGCACCCGCTGCGCGAGCCATCCAGCACCACCAGACGCCCCGACGCCTGTGGATTGCTGCACGCCTCCAGCAACGGCTGATCGACATAGGGCACCACCGACTGGTTCAGGTACAAGGCCTGGCCGGCCTGGTCCACAGCCAGCGTGTTGACCCAGGGAATACCCTGCAGCCGCTCGACCGCCCCCTGCAGCACCGCCAGGCTGTCGGCGCGATTGATCTGGTACCACTGCTGCAATACCCGGGTGTTCTCCAGGTTGGCATCGCGCAAGCTGTAGGCCGCATGAGCATCCCAGTCCAGGCGCCCGGGCCATTGCACCACCGGGCCGAAATGCGAACTGTAGACCTGGCGTTGCACCTGGCTCAGGCTGCCGTCTTCGGCCTTGACCACAACGCTGACGGTATGCCGGGTCAGCGGCAGCGACTTGCCATCGAGCAGGTAGCGAGTCGGGTCCTTGGGATCGAGCTGCAGGCGGTACAGGGTAAAGTGCTGCGACGTATCGACGGTGTGCGTCCAGGCCAGGTGCTGGTTGAAACCAATGTTGACCACTGGCAGCCCCGGCAATGCCGCCCCCATCACATCGAGCGCGCCGGGAATGGTCAGCTGCATCTGGTAGAAACGCATGCCCCCACTCCACGGGAAGTGCGGGTTGGCCAGCAACAGACCGTGACCATTGGCCGAACGCTGAGCGCCTACGGCAACGGCATTGCTGCCGCGCTCCAGGGCGAAACGCTCCTGGCGGGCCAGTGCCGTGGCAAAGCCGCTCGCGGCCTGCCGGCTGGCCAGCGTTGGCGGTTGCGCCTGCGCCAGTGCCTCGACGAACTGCCCAATGCCACCTTCGGCCAGCAACCGACGGGTCAGCTTGATCAGGTCTTCGCTGCTGATCGGCCGCAGCCACTCGCCACTGCCGCATTCGGCGGGCAAGCCTTGGCGACGGCGCTCGGCCAGCGCCCGGTTGTAGCCACTGGCATATCCCGCCAGCAACGCCCGGACCGGGGCCGGTTGCGCCTGCAGGAACGCACTCACTGCTGACGGGCTGTTGAGCCAGTTGAAGAACACATCACTGGCCAGGTTGTCGCGTTGCTCCAAGGTCTTGCCCCTGGCCCCGAAGTAACGGGAACGTTCCCCGCTGACCGTGAGCACCTCGTTGGCCAGCAAGCATAGGTTGTCCTGCGCATAGGCATAGCCGATACCGTAGCCCAGGCCAAGCTCGTCCTTGGCCACGATATGCGGCACGCCGTAGCTGGTACGGCGAATCTGCGCGCTGGCATCGACTGCGGCCGGCTGCGCCGCTGCGCCTGCACCGAGGGCTAGCAGAGCGGCGGTCAGGCCAGCGCACGTCATGGGACGGGAGATTGAAAACACAGGCATTCCTCGAGTTCGGGGGTCATCCCGAGCAGACGAATGGCCAGATGAAAATTTTACCTAAGCGCGGCGGATGATACGTCTTGAACATGAACCGGCATTTTTTTCGCGGATGGGCTGCAGTTTTTTCGTTCTCATTCGTCCTAGTCATTGAGGCACCCATATTTTCGGGTTCGTCGACGAAAAGGAGCATTCACATGTACAACCCGCAATCCTCGATCCAGGCCGGTCGCAGCCCGGACAAGGCGCCCCAGGGACAGGACGCACTGGCCGACGAACGTACTGGCAACGAACAGATCCGCGCGCTGTTGCGCACCTTCGGCCTGCGCACCAGCCTTATCCGCCTCAAGGTGATCGACGCCCTGCACGTCGCCCAGCGCAATGGCCGCAGCATTGGTGTGCGTGGCGTGCATGCGCAGCTGCAGCAGCTGGATATCCCGCTGTCGTTCCTCAGCGTGCGCGAAGTGCTCAAGCGCCTGTGCGCCGAAGGCGTCATCCAGCTGGGCAGCGACAAATGCTACAGCCTCAACCCCCAGGCGCGCGCCGTGCTGGAGCAAACACCTCCACGCTGAGGGCACGGCCGGCCACGGCTGGCCGGCCCGCACAGGTCAGGGCTTGACCTTGCGCCGCAAGATACCATTGATGACCACCACCACCACGGCAATGGCAATCGCCAGCATCTGGAAGGTCTGCTCACTGATCGTACCCTGCTTCTGCAAGTGGGACAGGCCCAGCATCAGGCCCAGTACGACCAGGATGATCAGAAGGGAGTATTTGAGGCGCTGCACATGTGTCATCGAAGGTTCCTTGCAACATCTGGGGCAAATGGCTCGCAATAAGCGGCGGCAATGATACAACGCCCACTGGCCCCGGCGCTGCATTTCCTGCTGGGTGGGGTGGCGGTTGCCTGCAAGCATGGCGCTCCCAAGCACTTACCGCCGGAGGCCCCATGTACAAACCCCTGTTGTTCGCATCCCTGTTTTTCACACCCTTTTCCCTTCATGCACTCGATACCCGCCAGGCCTCGCCCGAGCAACTGCTCGAACTGGGACGCGACCTGGCGGCCCAGGCCGGTGCCAGCCAGTGGCAACAACTATGGCAACGCGTCCGCCAGGCCGGCTACCTCCAGGCAAACAGTGCATCGCTGCATTTCAGCGTAGCGCCAGCGCTGCTGCCCGAGCTGGCCCGGCAAACCTTGGCCCGAGCTGACCGGGTGCAAGCGCAGCAGCAAACCCAGGCGTTGTACCGACGCAACTTTGCCGACCAGGTCATTGGCCAGCGTGATGGCCAGCCGCTGCATGCGCTGTGCTTGCTGGTCGATTGGCGCGCGCTGCCGCAAAGCATGCTCCACACCCCTGAAGCTTACTTGCGTGGCGCCAGCCTGCTCAGCAGCTATCCGTGCGATTGAGGGTTGCCAGACCCTGCAAGCAGAGCCGGGAGAGGCTTAATGGGAAACCACCCGCCACAGCCAATTGTTGAAGCCATGTCCTACAGCGCTGGATATCGCTGCCTGCAATTCCTGTTCTCCGAGGCTACAAGCCCCAACCCCTATGTCGCCTAGCGACCGCTTTACCCGTCGCAGAGAATTCAGTCACACCGTCGACATAAACGCCGCTGGTGATCGGGTTGTAATCCCATCCATCCCAAGGAGCACCACATGGAATTGCCAGACTTGAGCCACATCGATATCAGCCAACTGCCCCATTCGCTGCAGTCCCTGATCGACTGCATCGGCATCGACAATGCCTACCAGCTCACCTGCGCCTACGGCGGCAGGCCCAAGTACATCCCCAAGCATCGCGAGCGCACCAAGCTCGCCGATGTGCTGCCAGCCGAAGCACTTGATGCGTTGATCAAGCGCTTTGCCGGGGTCGCCCTGGAGATTCCCAAGGCAGACCACTTCCTGCGCCAACTGCGCAACCAGCAAATTCAGAAAGAAAGCGCCAGCGGCTTGTCACGCAGCCTGCTGGCCAACAAATACGGCCTCAGCCTGCGCCAGATCGGCAACATCCGGCGCCAGGAAGCGTGCGCTCGCTGATTCCCTACCACCGTGCCCGGTCGCTAACGATCGCTTGTCACACCCAACCAGAAAGAGACACCAGTCATGATAGATAACAGCCTCATCGGATCCGTCATCAACTCCTTGCCGATGGATCGCATGATTGCCGGCCCCCTGCAAGCCATGGTCCAGGCCCAGGTCACCGCGAGCAAGTCGTATGCCGACTTCCTGATGCAAGTCTGCATACAGGACGGCAAGGCGGTCGCCATCCAGTTCGACTACGACGAAACCATCGTCGACGAACAGGGTGAATACAAAGGCGTGGTCAGCAAGACCATGAAAGTGCCGCTGCTGGCGGCCATCACCCACCCGAACATTGCCATCGAAGAAGGTAAAGTCGAATTCGAACTGACCATCCAACAGTCGGCGGAAGACACCTCCAGCAGCGAAAAGAGCGGCACAATGGCCGCCTCGCTGGGCTGGGGGCCGTTCCGACTGAACATGAAAGGCAGCATCAGCCACAAGTCCACGCAAACCCGCAAGACCGATACCCGCGCCCGCTATGCCTTCAACACCACCATCAAGCGCCAGGAACCACCAGAAGCGCTGATGCGAGTGATCGACTTCCTTACCGACGCCGCCACCAAACCGACCGTCGTCGGCTCGGCAAAACTGGATAGCCCGGAGGCGATCTCGAAGGCCGACACGCTGAAAAACAGCGCCAGCGCTGGAACCGGTGCTGGTGCTGGTGCTGGTGCTGGTGCAGGAGCCGGCGCCGCAGCTCCTTGAGCCACAGAAACCCGCACCTCCCCCATCTGCGTGGTGGGGGAACTACCCGCCAGAGGAGCCAAGTGAGTGGACACCCTACCCGCCCCGATGACGTCAATCGACCTGCGCGAAATCACCCGTGGCCTGCAGCAAGCCGCCAGCGCCACCAACAGTCTGATCGCGCAGCAATACATCAACCTGTTCGACCAGTTCTTCGAATGCGACACCGAGGCATTGGGCGCGCCCATGAAAGCCAAGATGGTCGAGGTGGCCATGGACGGCCAGCACATCATGCGGGTACCGCTGTTCGCGCTGGTATCGCCCAAGGGCCTGGCCCTGGAGCGCATGCAGGTCGACCTGTCCGTCCGGGTCAAAGGCACTGAAGCACAACGGGCACTGAGGGACACTGGCGAAGACAGTGCGGCAAGCTTCAAGGTCTCGATCGGCGGCCAAGGCCGTCAGGGAGAAAACCGTGACCCCGACGAGGTGCAGATCCGCATGCAATTCCAAGCCAGCGAACCACCAGAAGCCCTCAACCGCTTGATCGAGGAATACACCAGCCAGATCATCCCGGTACGCGCCCCCAGCCCGCCGCATTCACCGGATACCAACGAGTTCATCGAGGCGGCCACCGTCCGTTGACCGCCGCCCCTTGCGCGGCTCAGAAGTCGCGCTTGTAGAAAATGTCCAGTGAACTGGCCAGCCCGCTGGCAGCTTCGAGGTAGACCTTCTTGCTCAGCTTGTAGCGCAACGCAATGGTGTTGGCAGGCTCGAACACCCCCACCCCGTAGCGCAGGCTCAGCTTCTCGGTAAGGTTGCCGCTGGCGACCACACTGGTGGTGGTGCCGGAACCTTCGGTGTCCAGCTGGAAGTCGTCGATCCCCAAACTTGAAGCCAGGCTGCTGGTGATGCCGGCGCTACCGGCCAGGCCCAGGCCCAAAGCCGCCTCGGCAAGCATGTTGTTGTCTTCGCCGGAGGCGCCCAATGGCCGCCCCAGCACCAGGTACGACAATGCCTGTTCCTGGCTCATGGCCGGCTCCGAGAACACCTTCGTGGTGGGCTGCTCTGCGCTGCCGGTCAAGCGGATACCGGCAATCACGTCGTCAACCTTGCGGATCGCTTCGATGTCCAGGTACGGCTGGTCGATAGGCCCGGCAAACAGTAGCCGCGCACGGCGAATGGTCAGGCGCTGGCCGTAGGCACGGTAGCGGCCGTCAGCCAGGCTCAGCTCGCCACGGGTATCAAGGTTATCGCCGATGTGCACATGGCCGAGCAAGTTGGCCTTCAAACCAAAGCCACTGAACGACAGCTTGTCGCGCCCCACTTCGACGTCGATGTCCATGGCTATTGCCATGGGTGGCGTACCCTCTTCGGTCTGGTGGCCGACGATCACCGTGTCATCCGACACTTTCACGGTGGACGGCGGCAGCTCACGCACAGTGATGGTGCCTTTGGGTACCTGCACCTTGCCGGTAACCGCCAGCTTGTCGTCGATCAGGCGCAGGGCCAGCTCCGGGGCGACCTCCAGCGTTGCATAGGGTTCGACCGTAACAGGCAATTGCTGGCCTTGCAGGCGCAGGTCCATGCCCAGTGCCTGGCCCCAGGTGAGGTCGCCACGCAACTGGCCATGCCCCGCCTCGCCACTGCGCCAGTCACCCTCGAGTTGCACCTGTTCACCAGCGATCAATGCCTGCAACGACAGGTTCTTGAAGCTGACCGGCAACTCGGCACCGCTGATCTCGCCACCGCGAAGCATCAGGTTGCCATTGACCTGCGGCGCCAGCAGGGTACCCGACAGCCGCCCGCTGCCATTGAGCAGCCCGGCCAGGCGCTCGACCATCGGCACGAACGGCCGCGCCACTGACAGGTCGAGGCCGGCCAGGCGGAAGTCGCCTGACAATGGCTTGTTCTTGCCTAGCGGGTCGAGACGGGTATTGACGTTCAGCTCACCCAGGCGCTGGCCACGGAACACCAGGCGAGTATCGATACGCCGCGGCGCCAGCGTGCTGTCCAGGCGCAGGGCCTGGTACGGGAAGTCGACCCAGCGGTCCTTGTCACGCACGCGCAGGGTGCCGCCACTGGCGTCGACGACGATGCTGCCCTTCGGGCCGCTGGCCGGAATGTCCAGATTGATGTCGGCGTTGAGCAGCCCCTGCCAGGCGAAGTCTTTCGGCAGCCATTGGGCCAGGCTGTCCAGCGGGAACTGCTTGAGGTGGTAGCGCAAGCGTGGCTCGGGGGCCAGGCGCTGGTCGTCGCCGCACAGGCTGGCCCGGCCAGAGCGCCAGCAATGGGCACCGAAGTCCAGCTGGCCGCTGGCCAGCCGCTGCAGGCGCGCTGGTGCCTGCAACTGCCAGTCCTGGCCACCGGCCTGGACCCGCCCGCTGGCCAGGCGCCCACGCCAGTCACTCTTGTTCAACTGGCCATCCAGGCCCAGGTCGAGTTTGAGTTGCGGGCCATCCAGCGCCAGGGTCAGGGCCTGCTGGCGAATGTCGCCCTTGCCGTTGGCCTGCAGGGTGCCCAACGCCGTGTCACCCAGGTGGATGCCGCCGGCCTTGAGCGCGATCACGCCGCGCTGGGCGTTGTCCAGGCGAGCATCCAGGCCCAGTTGCTGAAGACGGTTTTCGCCCAGGGCCAGCTGCTGGCCTTGCAGGGCCAGCGTACCTTGCGGGGCCTGCAAGGTACCGGCGATGTCCAGCCGGCCCTTGACCTGGCCCTGCAGCCTTGGCCACAACTGGCCCAGCCGCGGCAGGTCGAGGTCGATCCGCCCGGCCAGGCGCTGCTGCAGACTGCCACTGCCATTGATCCGGTTGTCACCTAGCTGGATGGCCAACGCGCCCAGCGTCCAACGCTCCCCGGCCCCCTGGGTATCGACCTTGAGTACTGCCGGCTGACCGCGCAGACGGCCTTTCAGGTCAAGCTGGGCCTCCAGGCTCAGCGCATCACCCTTGAGCTCGCCTTTGCTGCGCAGCGGCCCCGCCAAGGTGCCTGGCAGTTCGGCCAGCCAATAGGCCGGGTCGAGCGCTGAAAGCTGCAGGGCAACGTCCCATGCCAGGTGCTCGGCAAAATCTACGGCAACGCTGCCTTCAGCCTTGCCTTGCCCGGCAGTCAGCGCCAGTTGCGGCAGCGTGACCTGGCTCAGGTCCCCTTGGAACGGGCTGGCCAGGCTGAACGGTCCGGCCGGGCCGTCCAGGTCGCCATTGAAACTACCTTGGAAATTGCCATCGCGATAATGCACCTGGGCGATGAAGCGCTTGAGCGTGACCTGAGGCGGCGTCTGCAGCGGGTACAGGCGCAGCCACGGGAAGTCCTGCCAGTCCAGTTGCGCGTCGCCGGCCAGCCCTTGCTGCCAGTCGGCGGTGGCTTGCAGCTTGACACGCTGGGTGTCGCTGGCGCTCAGGTCCAGGGCATCCAGCCTGGCCCCTTTGCTGTCGACCACGCCAGACAACAGCAAGGCCACTGGCGACTGCTCGGCGGGCAGACTGGCGGAGCCCGATAGCTGATAACCCGTCAGCAGGTCGCCCTTGGCATCGAGGCTGAGCTGGTTGAACTGCAGGGTGTCGGGCAGCGAGCCGGCTGGCTTGAATGCCTCGGAGCGTATCTGCAAGGCCGCCGGCAGATGCTCGGCCAGCGCCTGCAGTTGCCCGTTCAACGTGGCGTCGAGGTAACCGCTGCTGGTACCGGCGAGCTTCAGGCTCGTCTGCAGTCCACCGCTGGCGCTCAACGCCAGCTGCCAGGGCTTGCCGTCTATCGCTGGTAATTGCACCTGAGCCTGGAGTTGCACCGGCCAGTCACCTTCGGGCTGCAGGTTGCCCTGCAGCTTCAATTGCAGATCGTCGCGCTGCAATTGCAGGTTGTCGATGCGCATCCCGGTTGCGGTCCAGTGCGCTGCCAGTTGCAGGTCACCAAGCAGGTCGCTGCCGTCCAGGCGCAACTGGCCGACCTTGACTTCACCCAACTCGACAGCCACCGGCAAGCGCACGGCCGGCAACTGCAGCGGGCCGCTCTCGGCCGGCTCGGAACCGGGCGCAAAGGCCATCTCGATGCGTTGCGCCTGCAACTGGTTGATGCACAGGGTGGCGCGCAGCAAGCATGCCGGCGACCAGCCCAGCAGTGGCGCCTGCACTTCGACCTTGCTGTCGCCGTCGGCCCAGACCAGCCGGCTGGCTTGCCAGCGACCGGCCAGGCGGCCCTCGAAGTCGGTCACTTCAAGCGCGGGCACCCGGCCCAGCACCCAGCGGCTGCCCGCCTCGGTCCCCAGTAGCAGGCCCAATGCCATGCCCAGGCTCGCAATTACCCCGAGCAGGCCCGTCAGCAGGTACTTGATCACACGTTTCACAGCTCAGGCCCCATGGAAAAGTGCAGGCGAATGCCCCCTTCGTCATCCAGCGCCCTGGCCAGGTCCAGGCGCAATGGCCCGACCGGCGATACCCAGCGCACACCAAAACCGACGCCGGTCTTCAGGCTCGGCAGTTCAAGGTCGTTGAACGAGTTACCCTGATCGACGAAGGTAGCCAGCCGCCACTTCTCGCTCAGCGAATACTGGTACTCGACACTGCCAGCTACCAGGTAACGCCCGCCAATGCGATCACCGTCGCTGTTCTTCGGCGACAGGGTCTGGTAGTCGTAGCCGCGCACGCTCTGGTCGCCACCGGCGAAGAAGCGCAGTGAAGGCGGAACGTTGTTCCTGAAACCATTGGTCGCACTGCCACCGAACTGCACCCGGCCGAGCAGCCGGTGGTTGTGGCCAAGGGTGGTCAGGCCCTTGAGCAGCACGTTGCCATGCAACAGGTTGGTGTCCGAGACCAGGCCTTCCTTGGCGGCCTGCACATCGAACTGCAGGCGGTAGCCGTTGTGCGGGTCGATCCGGTTGTCACTGCGCAAGAAGGAGAAGCTGACCCCCGGCATCAGCAGGTTGCTCAACCCCGAATCATCGCCCAGGCGATACTCCTCACGCTGGTACTTGAGCGAAATTACCCGCTGCCAGCCGCTGGGCAGCTTGCTGTGCCACTCGGGGCCGACCGTCAGCAGTTTACTGAGGGTATCGGTGCCGGCGAGTTCCTCGTTCTGGTAGCCGCCAGCGAAGCGCAGCTTGTCGGTCAGCGGCGGGTCGAGCGGTATGTCGTACCACAGGCCGACGTTCTGCCGGGGTGCCGACAGTTCGGTTTCCCAGCCATAGCTGTGGCCTTGCGGGTTGACCCAGTGGCGGGTCCAGTTGGCCTTGCCACGCGGGCCGACGTCGGTCGAGAAGCCCAGGCCCAGGCCCAGGGTGCGCGGCTTGCGTGTTTGCAGGTGGACGTCCACCGGCACTTCCTCACCGACCGCAGCGGTGGGCGCTGCATCCACGCGCACGCCTTCGAAGTAACCGCTCGATTGCAGGTCGTTGTTCAGTTCGGCGACCAGTTCGGAGTCGTAGGGTGTACCCGGCTTGAACGAGACCATGCGCTGCAGCAGGTCATCGTCCAGCGGGGTGTCGCCGCCGAAGGTAACGGCGCCCAGGCGGTAGCGTGGGCCGCTCTGGTAGACCAGCTCGATGTCGGCCACGCCTGCCTGGGGGTCGACCGCCAGGCGCTGGCGGCTGAAGCGCCCATTGAAAAAGCCATAGCGCGAAGCCTGGTTCTGGATCAGCCGTTTGGCATCTTCGTAATGGCCATGGTTGAGTTGTTCACCTGCACGTAGCGCCTTGCTGTCGGGCACGCGAAAGGCCTTCAGCTCGCTGGCCGGCCCTTCGATGCGCACGATCACGTTGCGCAGGCGAACCGGCTCGCCCGGGGTGATGGTGATGATCAGTTGCGGGGAATGGTCAGCCGCGCTGGCAGGCTTGACCTCGGTATCGATCTGCGCCTGATAGTAGCCAAGTGCCTGTGCCGCTTTGCGCGCCTGCTCCTGGGCGCCGCGACTGAAGCGCAGCAGCGCTTCCTCATCGCGGTCGCCAAGGGTACCGATGTAACCTTCGACATTGGCCTTGAGCGCCTTGTTGGCCGGTTTTACCTTCACCAGCAACTCGCTCTGGCCCCATGCTGCGAAACTGGCGGCCCAGATAACCAGGCCCCAGGTCAATCTTCCTGAATACGTCATGCGGCGCATGCTACCAGAGCCGCGCGCTCAAGGGAGCCGCTGCGCTGCCCGCTCAGGCAAAAGCGGAATCGGACGAGACCGGGTTGGGATGAAAGAACACCCTCTCTCGGATTGGCCCTACAGCCACCTCTCCAATTTCTTCATAGCCCTGGCGCTGATAAAACGCCAGGTAGTGCTCGTTTCCGGTGTCCAGTACCACTCCCTGGGTGCTCGCGTCGGCTGCGCACCAGTCGTGCACAGCTTGCAACAATTGCTCGCCGTACTGCTTGCCCTGAAACTGCGGGTGAACCCCCAACAACGGCAGCACATGGACTTTTTCGCTGGGCAGACAGCTGGCCAGGGCAGCCTGGTAGTCCATGTAGCGGCGGGTGCAGCGCAGGCCGGTACCCAGCATCATGCGCAGGCGCCAGGCCCAGCTGTCGGCCACGCCCAGCCGCCGTAGCGGCGGCACGATCAGGGCCAGGGCGATCAGGCGGTCCTCCAGCAGCAGGCCGATGGCCGGCAGTTGCAGGTAGAAGTGCTGGCGAACCCACTCGCGCACCATCACCCGCAGGCGCCGCTCATAACCCGGGCGCTGGGCCTCGAAGATATAGGCGAAGGTCGGTTCGTGGCGGTAGGCGTTGTACAACAGTGAACGCGCTTCACGGCTGTAGCCGTCGTCGAGCAGGCACACACGCGCCGGAGCGGCAGTGGTTTCGGGCATTGCGGGCAAACCTCCTGGAATGGGCAGACAGTGCCTTGGGGTGCCTCAGCGAGCATCGTTCCCCCTGCAAAGCACGTTAGCAGCCGCCCCGCGAAGCCGCCATGCTGGTGATGACAGGCGATGTCAGCTAGCATCGCGCCTTTTACCGGGATTGTCTTTCCATGAAGATCGTCTGTTTCAACATCAACGGCCTGCGAGCCCGACCGCACCAGCTGGCGGCACTGATCGAAAAGCACCAGCCGGACGTGATCGGCCTGCAGGAAACCAAGGTCAGCGACGATCAGTTCCCACAGGCAGACGTGCAGGCACTGGGTTACCACGTGCATTACCACGGCCAGAAAGGCCATTATGGCGTCGCGCTGCTGTCGCGCGAGGCACCGCTGAGCCTGCACAAGGGCTTTGCCACCGATGAGGAAGATGCCCAGCGCCGCTTCATCTGGGGCACCTTCGCCGATGCCGACGGCAACCCGATCACCATCATGAACGGCTACTTTCCCCAAGGCGAAAGCCGCGACCATCCCACCAAGTTCCCGGCCAAGCAGCGCTTCTACGGCGACCTGCAGGCGCTGCTGGAAGGCCAGTTCCGCAATGACCAGCCACTGCTGGTGATGGGCGACATGAATATCTCGCCGCAGGACTGCGACATCGGCATCGGCCCGGACAATGCCAAGCGCTGGCTCAAGACCGGCAAGTGCAGCTTCCTGCCGGAAGAGCGGGAGTGGCTTGAGCGCCTGAAAGGCTGGGGCCTGGTCGACAGCTTCCGCCACCTGCACCCGGACGTGGCCGACCGCTTCAGCTGGTTCGACTACCGCAGCCGTGGTTTCGAGGACGAGCCCAAGCGCGGCCTGCGCATCGACCTGATCATGGCTTCGCAGCACCTGGTGCCACGGCTCAAGGCCGCGGGCGTGGATTACGAACTGCGCGGGATGGAAAAGCCTTCGGACCATGCACCGATCTGGCTGGAGTTGAGCTGATCGACTAGCCTTGGTGCCCCGCAGGGTCGGCCTTTCAGAAAACCAGGCCGCCCTGCGGCGGCGCACCCGTGCAGCTCACAATCCCAACCGCAACGCCTCGCCTACCCCTGCCCCGCGCACATCGTCCGCCGCGCTGACCAAGGCAAAGTTGTAGGCCCCGTGCGACCAGTACCGCGCCTCCAGCTGGCCGTCCACCCGCTGCCCATCCGGCATGCGCCGGTACTGCTCGCCCGGTGACCGCAGGAACAGGCTGATGCGCTGCCCCTTGCCATCCTCGAACACCAGCAACGCCGCCGGCCCTTGCTCGTTGCTGAGCAAGCGCGCGCCCACCGGTTTGAAACCATAACCTGCCAGGTCCGGCAACTGGCCCACGCGGCTGAAATGCCGGCCCAGCCAGTCGCGCAACTGCGCCGGGTCGCTGGCCTGGATATCCAGCGCCTCGCTGCCGGCAAACAGGCGGTGCGCCTGGACGGCATCGGCCATCGGCAGATTCGCCTGCGCCAGGGTCGCGTCGCGCACCTGCCAACCGCCCAGCCCGCCCACGCCCAATGCCAGCAGCAGCACTGCCGCCCTGGCCCAGCGGCGCTGACGGCGCTGGCGTACTTGCCGCTGCAACTGGCCCAGGTCCAGCTGCGCCGCCCCAGGCAGGTCGGCAAAGCCGGCCAACGCCGCGCGCAAGCGGCGGGCATCGGCACGCCAGCCCTCGACCTTGGCCGCGGCCTGCGGGTTGGCCGCCAGCCAGGCGTGCACCTCGGCGCGGCGTGCAGGCTCCAGGCGCTCATCGACATACGCGTGCAATTCGTCTTCGCTGGGGATCAGGCGCGTCATTTCAGTCTCCGCAAGGCTGGTGGCTGGGGGGCTCCCTCGGTCAGCTGGCGCAAGGCATTGCGCGCGCGCGACAGGCGCGACATCACGGTGCCGATGGGGATGCCAAGTGCCTGGGCGGCCTCCTTGTAGCTCAGGCCTTCGACAGTGACCAGCAGCAGCAAGGCACGCTGCTCCGCCGTCAACCGGGCAAACGCCTGCAGGTCGGCCTGGGCCTGGACGATGGCTTCGAGGTTGTCGCCAACCGGCTCTTCATCACGTTCACCACGGCCGAACCAGGACAGCCAGCGTGCATGCAGGCGCTCGCGACGTTTACCGTCGAGGAACAGCCGATAAAGGATGGTGAACAACCAGGCGCGCAGCGCATCGGCGTCACGTTGTTGAGCGCGCCGGCTCAGGGCCCGCTCGACCGTGGCCTGCACCAGGTCATCGGCGCTGCCCGGCTCGCGGGTCAGCCACACGGCAAAGCGGCGCAGGCGGGCAAGCAGTTCGCGCCACTGGTGGTCGTCCAGGTCGTGCATGGCAAGGTCCGGCCTCTGGGTTGGTCAGTGTAAGCAGCAGACGCCTGTCCGCAAATTCTATTCCCGTCGAGGGAATAAGTTTTACCTGACACCGTCGTACCGGCACCTTCACTGAACCGGACCATGACCATGAAATCACCCCTGCACGGCCAGGCCCTGGCCCTGCGCCTGGCTGCCATCGGCGCCGTGGTGCTGGCCGCCGGTGCCAGCTTTGCCTATGCCGCCGGCTGGCTCGGCGAGCCCCGGCTGACCCCACAACGGATCATCGACACGTTCGAAGCGCAGGCCGGGCATTACCCGGGTTACCGCAAGAACCACGCCAAGGGCCTGTGCGTCAGCGGCTACTTCCAGGCCAGTGGGCAAGCCGCCAGCCTCTCTACAGCGCGCGTGTTCAGCCAGCAACGGGTGCCGGTGACTGGCCGTTTCGCCATCGGCGGTGCCAACCCGTTCGCCCCGGACACCGGCATACCGGTACGCAGCCTGGCCATCCAGCTGAGCACCGACGACGGGCAGGTCTGGCGCACCGGCATGAACAACCCGCCGGTGCTGGCGGTCAGCACGCCGCAGGGGTTCTATGAGCAAGTGCTGGCGAGCGCGCCCGACCCGGCCACCGGCAAGCCGGACCCAGGCAAACTGCAGGCGTTCTTCGCCGCCCATCCGGAAAGCGCGGCGTTCCGCCAATGGGCGGCGGGCTACAAACCGAGCAACAGCTTTGCCAGCACGCAATACCACAGCATCAATGCCTTCCGCCTGGTCGACAGCACCGGCGCAGCCCACCCCGTACGCTGGCAACTTGAACCGCACACCGCGTTTGCCGCGTTACCTGCCCAGGTCGATGACAAGCAGTTCCTGCAACACGACCTGCAGCAACGCCTGGCCCAAGGCCCATTGCGCTGGACCCTGCGCCTGGCCCTGGCCGCCCCGGGCGATGCGCTGGACGACCCTGCCCGCCCCTGGCCTGCCGAACGGCGCAGCGTGGATGCCGGCACCCTGGTGCTGGAACAGGTCGACGCCCCCGAGCAAGGTGCCTGCCGTGACCTCAACTTCGACCCGCTGATACTGCCTGCAGGTATAGAAGCGTCCAACGACCCGATCCTCGCCGCGCGCTCCGCCGCCTATTCGGAATCCTTCAACCGCCGCAGCCATGAATCGCTCAGCACTGGAGCCCAGCCATGAGACCCGAAGCCTTTCACCCGATCGCCCGCCTGTTGCATTGGTTGATGGCCCTCCTGATCCTGGCCATGTTGTTCATCGGAGTGAGCATGGTCGTGGACCTGTCGCCACGTCATACCCTGCTGCTCAGCCTGCACAAGGCCACCGGCCTGGCCCTGCTGGTGCTGGTGGTGCTGCGCATCACGGTGCGCCTGGCCCTGCCTCACCCGCCTTTGCCGCACAACCTGCCGGCGCCGCAGCGTTGGGCGGCCGGGGCTTCGCATGTGCTGCTGTATGGCCTGATGCTGGGCATGCCACTGCTGGGCTGGGGCATGTTGTCTGCGGGTGGTTACCCAGCCCCGCTGGGCCTGCCGGCGATCGCTCCACACGACTTGCAGCTGTATGCCGTGTTGCGCCAGGCCCACGGCTGGGCCGGCTACCTGCTGTTTGCCACCGTGCAGGTGCACCTGGCCGCGGCCTTGATGCATGCGTGGGTGCGCCGTGACGGCGTGTTGCGTAGCATGTGGCCAGGCCCCCTGCGCCGCACCCCGTGACCGGCAGCAGACAGGGCCTTCGACGATCGATGATAATGCCCACCCACTCGGCTTACTGTTTGCCGTACTGCCCTGGACTGCCTGATGAATCTTGCAAAGGACCCTGCCACTCTCCTGCCTGCCAGCACGCTGAACCTGCGGCCGCTGTTGCTGGCCAACATGGCCTGCACCCTGTCGATGATGGCTTTTGTCGCCCTGATCGGCCCGCTTGCCCGGCAGCTTGGCATGGCCACCTGGCAAGCCGGTGCTGCGGTGACCGTGGCGGGTGTGGTCTGGGTGTTGCTGGCACGCCCCTGGGGGCGCGCAGCGGACCGCCTCGGCCGCCGACGCGTCCTGCTGCTGGGCAGTGCCGGCTTCACCCTGGCCTACTGGCTGTTGTGCCTGTTCGTCGAAGGCGCTCTGCGCTGGCTACCGGGAGCGACCCTGGCGTTCGTCGGCCTGACCGTGGCACGCGGTTGCATCGGCGCCTTCTATGCCGCCATTCCAGTGGGCTGCAACGCGCTGATCGCCGACCACGTCGAACCACAACGCCGGGCCCGCGCCATGGCCGCGCTGGGCGCCGCCAACGCCGTCGGCCTGGTGGTCGGGCCAGCGCTGGCTGCGCTGCTGGCACGGCATAGCCTGAGCCTGCCGTTCCACATCATGTCGCTGTTGCCGGCCTGCGCCTTCCTGGTCCTGCTGCTGCGCCTCAAACCGCAGGCGCTGCCGCAGCGCCATGCCCCCAGCCCGGTGCGGCTGACCGACCCGCGCCTGCGCCGGCCGCTGCTGGTGGCATTCTGCGCCATGCTCAGTGTCACGGTGTCGCAGATCATCGTCGGTTTCTTCGCCCTCGACCGCCTGCACCTGGGCCCGACCGAAGCCGCCCAGGCTGCCGGAATTGCCCTGACCACGGTAGGCGTGGCGCTGATCCTGGCACAAGTGGTGCTGCGCCAGCTGGAATGGCCGCCACTGAAAATGATCCGGGTCGGTGCCACGCTGGCGGCCCTGGGCTTTGCCTGTGGTGCGCTGGCAACCACCGCGCCGTGGCTATGGGCCTGCTACTTTGTCGCGGCAGCGGGCATGGGCTTCGTGTTCCCGGCGTTCTCCGCCCTGGCGGCAAATGCCATGCACGCCTCGGAGCAAGGCGCCACGGCCGGTTCCATCGGTGCGGCCCAGGGCATGGGCGCGGTGGTCGGGCCGCTGGCAGGCACCCTGGTGTATGCGCTGGACCCGCGCTTGCCGTTCCTCGCCGTTGCGGCCCTGTTGCTGCTGGTAGGGCTGTGGCCGATGCCCCGCGAACAAAGGGCCTGACAAGCACAGCGCGCAAGCGAGCAGAGTGTGTTTTAATGCGCATCGCTCATTATTTTTGACACCTCTTGATTACAAGGCGGCTATGGACACGGGGACGCGACTCAAACTGGTGCGTGAACGCAACAACCTCTCCCAACGGGAACTGGCCCGCCGCAGCGGGCTGACCAATTCGACGATCTCGCAGATCGAACAGAATCGCGTCAGCCCTTCGGTCAGCTCCCTGAAAAAACTGCTCGAAGGCATTCCCATGAGCCTGGCGGAGTTCTTCAGTTTCGACGAACCGGTGCGCGAAGAGCGCTACGTGTTCCGTGCCGGCGAACAGCCAGACCTGGGGCGCAACGGCCTGCGCATGCTGCTGGTCGGCGCCAGTGTCGAAGGCCGGCAGATGCGTATGCTGCGCGAACTGTATGCACCGGGCGCTGACTCGGGCGAGCCGATCGTGCATGCCGAAGGTGAAGAGTGTGGCCTGGTCACCCGCGGCACCGTCGAGTTGTGGGTCGATGGCCAGGTCAGCGTGCTCAACTCGGGCGACGGTTACTACATCCCCACGACCTTGCCGCACAGTTTCAAGAACATCGGCCCGGACGAGGCCGAGATCATCAGCGCCAACACTCCGGCGAATTTCTGACCCTTGCTGAACAGGCCCGGAATGAAGCGGATCACTATGCTGCTGGGGCTTGTGCTGGGGCTGGCCCAGCCTGCGCTGGCCGGCCAGGCGTGCCCGCCCGGGCAGTATCAGGTCTGCCTGATGGGCTGTTTCTGCGCCCCGATCGACCCCGGCCAGGCCGGGCAGATCCTCAAGGATGTGGAAAGCATGGCCTCGTCCAGCCTGACCTACGCCTTGCAGCAGGCCCGCGACGAGGCCACCGCCGACGGCGTGCAACCGATACCGTTGCATATCCGTGCGCAGCTCGAGCCCTGGTATGACTTTGCCGTGCTGGACGCGGCGCGCTACCGGGTAGGCGATGAACAGCAGGTCAGCGCCGCCAATGCGCTGTTGCAGAACCCCGATGTGAATGCCGTGACCTTGATCGACACGATCATCTTCCGGCGGGCCAGCGACGCCGAGGACAACGTGGCGCTGTGGGCACATGAGCTCAAGCACGTGCAGCAGTATCAGCAGCTTGGGGTGGAGGAATTCGCCCGGCGCTATACGCGCAATTACGACGACCTGGAGGCCCCGGCCTACAAGATCGAGGCCGAGGTTGCCAAGGCGCTGCGCGAGCGCGCTTCGGGCCAGGCCAGGTAGCGATTGCGCTGCCTCGGGCTGCAGCGGTCAGGCCGCAGAGGCCTCCTCGGCCCCCTGCTCACGGCTGGCGTAACGTTGCGCCAGCACCGCACAGACCATCAACTGGATCTGGTGGAACAGCATCAGCGGCAGGATCATCGCACCGATGCCACTGCCAACGAACAGCACCTGGGCCATCGGTACCCCGGTGGCCAGGCTCTTCTTCGAGCCGGCGAAGAGGATGGTAATGCGGTCCTCCAGGTCGAAACCCAGCAGTTTGCCCAACTGGTGGGTAGCGAACAGCACCACCGTCAGCAAAATCGCGCATACGCCAAACAATCCGGCCAGATGCTGCGGCGATACCGTGTGCCACAGCCCGGTAACTACCGCCTCGCTGAAGGCGGTATACACCACCAGCAGGATCGAGCCCTGGTCCACCACCTTCAACCAACGTGCTTTGCGCTTGACCCAGGCGCCGATCCAGCGCCGCGCGAGTTGCCCGGCCACGAACGGCACCAGCAGTTGCAGGGTGATCTTCAGCACCGCATCCAGGCCTGAGCCGGTATCACCGCTGGCGCCCAGCAGTAGCATCACCAGCAAGGGCGTGAGGAAGATGCCCAGCAGGCTCGAGGCCGCCGCGCTGCAGATGGCCGCTGGTACGTTACCCCGCGCCAGCGAGGTGAAGGCGATGGCCGACTGCACGGTGGCTGGCAAGGCACACAGGTACAGCACGCCCAGGTACAGTTCGTTGCCCACCAGCGGCACGAACAACGGTTTGAACGCCAGGCCCAGCAGCGGAAACAGCATGAAGGTGCAGGCGAACACCAACCCATGCAGGCGCCAGTGCCCGGCACCGGCAATGATTGCCTCCCGCGACAGCTTGGCGCCATGCAGGAAGAACAGCAAGCCGATCGCCAGGTTGGTCAGCCAGCCGAAATACACCGCGCCGTCGCCCGAGCAAGGCAGCACGGTGGCGATCAGTACCACCCCGAGCAAGGCCAGGGTGAAATTGTCGAACAGCAAGCGCAAATATTTCATCACAGTTTCCGTCTTGTCATCGTGCAAGGGCAGACGATAAGGTCTTCGGCCTTTCGCCGCTAACGCCGGAACCCCCACCGGTATCGCCCAACGGACACCTCCCGCACAGGACCCGCCCATGCCCTTGCCCCGCCTGGCCGCAGTTGCAGCCGCCCTCACCTTCACCCTGGGCCACAGCGCCGCCAAGGCAGACGACCAGCTGCAGGCCAAGGTCGACCGGATCATCCGCCCGCTGATGCAGGAACAAGGCATATCCGGCATGGCCGTGGCGGTCTATGCCCGCGACCACGCCTACTACTTCAGCTATGGCGTGGCCAGCAAGGACGACCCTGTACCAGTCAGCCGTGACACGCTGTTTGAAATCGGTTCGCTGAGCAAGACCTACACCGCTACCCTGGCCGCACTGGCCAGCGCCGAGGGCACGCTGGACCTCGCCGCCCCGGCCAAGCGTTATCACCCCGCACTGGCCGGGGCGCCCCTCGGCGAGGCGAGCGTGCTGGACCTGGGTGCCTACAGCGCCGACTGCCTGCCTTTGCAGTTCCCGGATACGGTGCAGACAGCGCAGCAGGTAGTCGAATTCTTCCGCCACTGGCAACCTCGGGCCGCAGCGGGCACCCAGCGCTGCTATTCCAACCCCAGCCTGGGGCTGTTCGGCGACCTGGCCGCTCGTGCCCAGCATCAACCGTTCTCGACCCTGATGAGTGAAGGCTTGCTGGCGAAGATGGGCTTGCAGAACACCTACCTGCAGGTCCCGGCCGACGCCCGGGGGCTGTATGCCCAAGGCTACGACGCCAGCGACAGGCCGGTGCGGGTCGGGCCCGGCCCGTACGCAGATGAGGCGTACGGCATCAAGACCAGCGCCAGCGACCTGCTGCGCTATGTGCGCCTCTACCTGCAACCGGAAGGCCTGCCCCCTGCTCTGGCGCAAGCTACAACCATTACCCGGCAGGGCTACTTCCAGGTCGGCGCCATGACCCAGGGCCTGGGCTGGGAGCGTTACCCGTACCCAGTCACGCTGGCAACCCTGGTCGACGGCAACAGCTCACGGCTCATTCGCGAGCCGCAGGCGACCACGCGCTTGCAACCCGCCCTGCCCGCGCTGTCGGCAGCCTGGTACAACAAGACCGGCTCGACCAACGGTTTCGGTGCCTACGCTGCGTTCGTGCCTGCCGAGCGACTGGCCATCGTCTTGTTGGCCAACCGCAATTACCCGAACGAAGCCCGCGTGCGCGCAGCCTTCGAGATCCTTTCGGGGCTGTAGTGTCGGCAACAATTGTCGAACAAAACGACACAATGTAGTGAGAAAAAATATTCACTACAAAATGGTTGACGCCGTTCATCGCCCTTGGGCATGATGAAGCCGTCTCTCTGATCGGGAGCGGTGGCAAGGGTGTTCCAGACGGCCTGCGCGGTAACGCAGGCCGTCCGTGGAGAGGGAAACTGTCCAAAAGGCAGCGTGAGAAAGCCCCTGTTGCGATGCTGCTGTAGCAGCCTTGGTAGTGCGCTACACCGTGGTAGCGCCAACTGTGAAAATCACTACGACTGGGTAATGGGGGCTTTATGATGAACTTGAACAACAATCCGACTATCGACCAATTGGCTCAGCTGTTCGCCATGCGCAAGGACAGCCTTGACGACCACCTGCTGTGGGTCAGCCAAACCGGTGAAGTGCGCCTCGACCGCCTGCCACCGAATACTGTCGAAGATGAATTCGAAGAGCACCTGCCCAGCATGCGTGCCCGCTTCAAGGTCTACCGTCGTGGCCAGGGCTACGTCGGCAAGAAGGCCGCCGCCGACACCGAGTTCGTCGGTCGCGTGCTGCAGACCCTGCAACAAGAATGGCCCGCTGCCCGCGAGCAGCAGGCCGTCAAGGTGATCGAATCGATCAATTGAGGGTTCGCACCCTTGAAAAAGCCCGGCCCATACAGGCCGGGCTTTTTCATGCCTGACGCCGACGGTTGCGGGTTGCCGGCAAAGGCAAGGCCCCGGTGGCCATCGCCCGGGCACGGTCGACACCCCAGACCAGGGCGCGAGTCATGGTCTCGCCAGGCCGCGCGGGGTAATACTCTTCCAGCAGTGCGCGCCCATCCCCGGCATACAACCCCAGGAACAACTGGGTCGCCCCCAGGCGCGACAGGCGCACCTGCACGTCCAGCGTGGTGCCGTCACTGAGCGCTTCATCATGGCTGCGGCTATGCAGTTGGGCGTCAGCCCACTGCCAATAGGTCTCTTCCCTGACTCGCATGAGCATTTAATCCTCCGTTGCGCAATGCGGCGTCAGGAAATCACAGTCTTGGCCATCGTGCGAGTGGTACCCGGCAATGCCATGAGGCGGATCAACGAATAGCAACAAAAACCCCGCCGTTCGGCGGGGTCTCGTTGGGGCGGGCTCACTTCTTCAGTGGGACCCGCGGCATGAAGCGGCCTTTTTTGCTGCGCTGCAGGTGTGCGGGTTGGAGCTGTTCGGAATCATCCAGTGTCATGTGGGCGAAACCCAGGCGGAATGCCGCCTGGCCGCAACGGACCTGGCTGTTGATCGGGAACGCATCGTTCAGGTCTTCGAAAAAGGATTCGCTCATGCCCTGTCTCCCTCCAGTGGCGGACGCGCCGGCAACCAGAAGGGTTGCCCAGGTAAACGCGACCAGTGGAAATGAGACTAGCTGGTCATTTGCAGACCGCCCGGACTGAAATACCGGGCCCGACCAGCGGCCAAACGCGCTACTTCAAGCGCACCGCCGTGCCGGTGGCAAATACCACGACCATGCCACCCTGTACCGATGGCATGCTGATCTCGAAATCCACCCCCACTACAGCATCGGCCTGCAATTGGCGTGCCCGCGCTTTCAATTCTTCGGTGGCCTGCTCCCGGGCCTCGCGCAGTGCGCTTTCCAGGGTTTGCGACCGCCCGCCGAAGAAGTCGCGGAAACGTGCAAAGAAATCGCGCACAAAGTTGATACCCTGCACCGATTCGGAGCTGACCACGCCCAGGTACTCGGCGATCGGGCGGCCTTCAAGCTGGCTGGTGGTGGAAATGATCATGGGTGCACTCCATTGGCCTGGCAAAAGAGGCCGATTCTACCAGAGTGCAGCACCGGCGATTCACGCGTTGACCGCGCGCAAGCGCTGGCCGATGCGCGCGCCGAACACGTTCACCAGCAACCCCGCCATCACCAGCAAGGCGCCCCAGCCCTGCGTTGCCGTCAGCCGCTCGCCGAGCAACAGCGCCGATGAACTCAAGCCAATCACCGGCACCAGCAGCGAGAATGGTGCTACTTTGCCGGCTGGGTGGCGCGACAGCAGCTCGCTCCACAGGCTGTAGCCCAGCATGGTGGCGACGAACGCCAGGTAGGCCAGGGCCAGCACCGAACTCCAACCGATGTTGGCCAAGGCATGACCAATGCGCTCCGGCCCCTCCAGCCACCAGGACAATGCCAGGAACGGCAGCGGCGGAATCAGCCCGCCCCAGATCACCAGCGCCACCAGGTCAACCGAGCCAAAGCGGCGGGTAATGATGTTGCCCAGGCCCCACATGGCGCCGCCGCACAGGGTCAGCACCAGCGCCAGCATCGGTACATGGCCACCGTCTTCGCTGCCGATGAGGGCCAGGCCGCTGGCGGCCACCAATAGCCCGAGCACGCTCGCCAGGCGCAGCCGCTCGCCCAGGAACAGGGCAGCAAAACCCAGCGTGAAGAACGCCTGTGATTGCAGGATCAACGAGGCCAGCCCTGGTGGCATGCCGCTGTACATGGCCTGGAACAGGAAGGCGAACTGGCCCAGGGAAATGGTCGCACCGTAGGCGACCAGCCAGCGCCAGGGCAACCTGGGCCGCCTGACCAACAGGATGGCCGGAAACGCCACCAACAGGAAGCGCAATGCCCCCAGCAACATCGGCGGCAAGCCATCGAGGCCAACCTTGATGACCACGAAGTTGACTCCCCAGGCGACGATCACCACCAGGGCGATCAGCAGGTCCTTGAGCGGCATTGCAACATCCTTCTTCCAGGCTTTTAGACATATTTCGTTACAGCATAAGGCTATTCCTTCACCGCCGACCGGCACAGTTGCGGCCCATCATTGCGCAACAGTGCCACTGTTCCATTCGCGACACCCTCGCTTGACCCTGCTTGTATATACATGCTCACATGACGCCAACGTCATCCACCTCGTGCCCCATCGATGACTGACTCGCTTGCACAAATACAATGAAGCGGAGCCACCGAATGACCAGCAAACCCGTATTCGAGCGGCGCTCGATCGACTACATCCCCGAAACTGAACGTCATGGGCGCGTGTACAGCCAGTTCACCCTGTGGCTCGGCGCCAACCTGCAGATCACTGCGATCGTGACCGGCGCGCTGGCCGTGGTGCTCGGTGGCGATGTGTTCTGGTCGTTGATCGGCCTGCTTCTCGGCCAATTGATCGGTGGCGCGGTCATGGCTCTCCATGCAGCGCAGGGCCCGCGCCTCGGGTTGCCACAGATGATCTCCAGCCGCGTGCAGTTCGGGGTGTACGGCGCGGCCATACCGATGGTGCTGGTGTGCCTGATGTACCTGGGCTTTACCGCTACCGGCACGGTACTCTCCGGGCAGGCAATCGGCCAGTTGTTGAACGTCGGCGACAGCACCGGCATCCTGATTTTCGCCAGCGTCATCGTCCTCGCTACCCTGGCCGGCTACCGGGTGATCCACTGGATCGGGCGAGTCGCCAGCGTGCTGGGGATCATTGCCTTCGTCTACCTGTTCAGCCGCATCCTGATGCTGGCCGACATCGGGCAGTTACTGGATAACCGCCACTTCAGTTGGGCATCGTTCATGCTCGCCGTGTCACTGGCAGCATCCTGGCAGATCGCCTTCGGCCCGTATGTCGCCGACTACTCGCGCTACCTACCAAGCAGCACCTCACCACACAAGACGTTCCTCGCCGCAGGGCTGGGTTCGGTGATCGGCGCGCAGGCGTCAATGGTGCTCGGGGTATTCGCCGTCGCCATTGCCGGTGGCCAGTTCGCCGGCCATGAAGTGGCATACATCGTTGGCCTGGGGGGTGCCGGAAGCACCGCAGCGCTGCTGTATTTCTGCATCGCCTTCGGCAAGGTGACCATCTCGACGCTGAATTCCTATGGCAGCTTCATGTGCATTGCCACCATCATCAGCGGCTTCCGCGGCCACCTGGCGATCAGTCGGGCACAGCGCCTGTTGTTCGTCCTGGCCATCGTCGGCGCCGCGACCCTGCTGGCCCTGCTTGGCCAGCATTCGTTTCTCAGCGCGTTCAAGTCGTTCATCCTGTTCCTGCTGACGTTCTTCGTGCCATGGAGTGCGGTCAATTTGGTCGATTACTACTTCATCACCAAGGAGCGTTACGACATCCCTGCCCTCGCCGACCCACAGGGCCGCTATGGCCGCTGGAACTGGCCCGGGATCATCGTCTACAGCGTTGGTGTGCTGATCCAGATGCCGTTCATCGACACCAAGCTGTACACGGGGCCGATGGTCGAGCACCTGGGCGGTGTGGATGTATCGTGGCTGATCGGCCTGGTAGTACCGAGCGTGCTGTACTACCTGGTGGCACGTCAGCGGGCCCACCACGCGCCCGTGTCGATGATCGTGCCTGAGAGTCACTGAGCCGCGCAGAAACGGCTTGTAGCAACCGCCAGGCCGACGCGGTCATGCAGCGCGGCCCGGATCGCGAAAAAGCCGCAAAGCGGCCCCCAGTTTCAGCGTCATCGCCGAGATCTCCGGGGCCGCCTTGCGGCTCTTTCGCGACACAAGGCCGCTGTTACAGCGTCAGCGTTTGGTACCTGACTCAGGCAGCCGCAAACAGTTCGTTGGCAATTTGCGCCTGGGCAGCGTCGATCGCCTGGCTGCGCTGCTCAGGGCCGTAAGCCAGGCCATGGGCGCGGACGATTTCCAGGTCGGTGATGCCGATGAAGCCCAGGAACACCTTGAGGAATTCCTCATGCCCGGCACCGCTCGGCTGGCCAGCGTGCAGGCCACCGGCGGTGGACACCAGCACGACTTTCTTGTTGCCGCACAGGCCTTCCGGGCCGGCTTCGGTGTAGCGGAAGGTCTTGCCGGCGACGGCAACGCGGTCGATCCAGGCCTTGAGCTGGGTCGGCACGGTGAAGTTGTACATCGGCGCGCCGATCACCACGGCATCCGCCGCCAGGAACTCTTCCAGAGTCTCTGCGCTGAGCTTGGCCTCGAAGGCCTGGGCTGCGTCGCGCACGTCTTCCGGGGTCCCCGCCGCTACCAGCGTGGCAGCAGAGAAGTGGGCGATGGCGTCGGCAGCCAGGTCGCGGTACACCACTTCCACGCTCGGGTCGGCAGCTTTCCAGGCCTCGACCACTTCGCGGCTCAGTTGGCGGGAGGCGGAATTGTCGCCCAGGATGCTCGAATCGATATGCAACAGTTTCATGGGACTCTCCTGTGAATGACGACCGCGACATTGGGCGATCACGATGGGGAGAATCCTACCGAGGGAGCCAATGGGTGATAAGTCAGCAAAAATGCGTTAGTTTGTCCCACAGATGGAACAGTGAGACATGCCCATGCAAGACCTCAACGACCTTTTCTATTTTGCTCGCGTGGTCGAGGCCGGCGGTTTCGCCGCAGCCGGTCGCCAGCTGGGCATCCCCAAGTCGCGCCTGTCGCGGCGTATTGCCGAGCTGGAAGAACGTCTGGGCACTCGCCTGCTGCAGCGCACCACGCGGCAACTGAAGCTCACCGCGGTGGGCGAGCGCTACCTGCACCACTGCCAGGCCATGCTGCTTGAGGCCGAAGCCGCCGACGAAGCGGTGGCCAGCATGAGCAGCGAACCGCGTGGGCGCTTGCGGGTGTCCTGCCCGGTGGCGCTGGCCCATGCCTTCCTGCCGGACGTGATCAGCCGCTTTCTTGAGCAATACCCGCTGGTGCAGCTGGACATGGTGCTGCTCAACCGCCGGGTCGACCTGATTTCCGAAGGCATTGACGTAGCCCTGCGGGTGCGCGATCTGGGCGATGAAGACCCGGCCCTGGTCACCCGGCGTCTGCGCCAGGCGCAGATGCAACTGGTTGCCGCCCCCGGTTTCGCCGACCACATTCGCGAACCCGGCGAGTTGGCATCGTTACCGGTGCTGGGCGCTGCCGAAGCGGACCGGCTGGTACACTTCCGCTTGTTCGGCCCGCACGGCAAACAGCAGGAAATCGCCTTGGAACCGCGCCTGGCGATCGATGATTTCGTGGTACGTAATGCGGCTGTACGGGCAGGCCTGGGGTTCACCGCGCTGCCCAGCATGTTCTGCGAGGATGAACTGGCACGCGGCGAACTGGTGCGCCTGCTGCCGGACTGGTCGTTGCCGGGCGGCTACCTGCAGGCGGTGTATCCGCACCGGCGCGGTTTGCTGCCTGCGGTACGGGTGTGGATCGACCACCTGGCGGCTTCGTTCGAGGCCTGCGGAGAACGGTATGTCTGAGCGGCACATGAGCGAAGCCCAGGTGGCAGCGTACTGCCTGAGCCTGCCGGGGGCGCGGGAAGACTACAAATGGGGCGGCGTCCGGGTATTCTCGGTGGCGGGCAACAAGATGTTCGCAGTGCTCGACCTGGCCGGTGCGGGGCTGTCGTTCAAGGTGGCTGACGAGCTGTTTCTCGGCTATTGCGATCGGCCAGGGGTGCGGCCTGCGCCGTATCTGGCACGGGCGCGGTGGATCAGCATGGCACCACCTTACCCGATGGGGCGCGACGAGCTGTGTGATTTGCTGCGGCGCTCGCACCAGCTGGTGGTCCAACGCTTGCCCAAACGGCTGCAGACGGGCTTGGTGTTGTGATCTAGCTTCGCTGGCCTCTTCGCGGCTTCACCTGCAGAGCGGGTTTACCCGAGAAGAGGCCGACACAGCCACGAATCAGCCAACGGCTAGATAACGCCCACCAAGAAACAGCCAGTCCGCCCAGAACACCTGGTGCAGCAGCACGATCCCCCAGCACACCAGCT